>JBPCMA010000266.1:0-15461 GCA_051002715.1 Caulobacteraceae bacterium | reverse complement strand
CGCCGGCACCGAGAACGTGCCGGGGATCGCCGGGTTCGGCGCGGCGGCGCGGGCGGCTCTCGCCGATCTCCCCGACCTCGCCGCCCAGGCCGTCTGGCGCGACGCCCTGGCGGCGCGGGTGACGGAGGCGGGCGCGACGGTGCTCGCCGCCGATGCGCCGCGCCTGCCCCAGACCCTCGCCTTCGCCACCCCAGACTTTTCCGCCGAGACCCAGGTCATGGCCCTCGATCTGGCCAGGGTGATGGTCAGCGCCGGCGCCGCCTGTTCCTCCGGCAAGGTCAAGGCGAGCGATGTGGTGGAAGCCCTGGGTCGCCCCGACCTGGCCCCCTATGCCATCCGGGTGAGCGGCGGCTGGGCCTCGACGGCCGAGGACTGGCGCCGCTGCGGCGATACCTGGCTCGAAGCCTTTGAGCGTCATGCGGCGCGCCGGCGGAGGGTCGCCTGATGGCCGCCGTCCGGCAGACCCTCGAACACGTGGCCGAAATCGAGCGCTACAAGCACGGTTTCGTCAGCGACATCGACCAGGAATTCGCGCCCAAGGGCCTCTCCGAAGCCACCGTCCGCTTCATCTCCGCCAAGAAGGGCGAGCCGGCCTGGATGCTGGACTGGCGCCTGGAGGCCTATCGCCGCTGGCTGGCCCTGGAGGAGCCCGACTGGGCGCGGGTCGACTTCCCGCGCATCGACTATCAGGATTCCTACTACTACGCCGCGCCGGTCGAGAAGGTCGGCCCCAAGAGTCTGGACGAGGTCGATCCGAACCTCTTGGCCGTCTACGCCAAGCTCGGCATCCCCTTGAAGGAACAGGCGGTTCTGGCCGGCGTCCAGGGTGCGCCGAAATACGCGGTCGATGCGGTGTTCGACAGCGTCTCGGTGATCACCACCTTCAAGAAGGAACTTGGCGAAGCCGGGGTGATCTTCTGTTCCATGAGCGAGGCGATCCGCGACCATGGCGATCTGGTGCGCCAATACCTGGGCTCGGTGGTGCCGGTGTCGGACAACTATTTCGCCTGCCTCAACAGCGCGGTCTTCTCCGACGGCAGCTTCGTCTATGTGCCGCCGGGGGTGCGCTGCCCCATGGAGCTTTCCACCTATTTCCGCATCAACGCCGCCCAGTCCGGCCAGTTCGAGCGCACCCTGATCGTCGCCGACCGTGGGGCCTACGTCTCCTATCTGGAGGGCTGCACCGCGCCGATGCGCGACGAGAACCAGCTCCACGCCGCCGTGGTCGAACTGGTCGCGCTGGACGACGCCGAGATCAAATACTCCACGGTGCAGAACTGGTATCCCGGCGACAAGGACGGCAAGGGCGGCATCTACAACTTCGTGACCAAGCGCGCCGATTGCCGGGGTGACCGCTCAAAGGTTTCCTGGACTCAGGTGGAGACCGGCTCGGCCATCACCTGGAAATACCCGTCCTGCATCCTGCGCGGCGAGGGATCGAGCGGCGAATTCTACTCCATCGCCATTACCAACAACCGCCAGCAGGCCGACACCGGCACCAAGATGATCCATCTGGGCGCGAACACCCGCTCGCGGATCGTCTCCAAGGGCATTTCGGCCGGCCGCTCGTCCAACACCTACCGGGGCCTGGTCTCGGCCCACCCCAAGGCCAAGGGGGCGCGCAACTTTACCCAGTGCGACTCCCTACTCATCGGCAAGCACTGCGCCGCCCACACCACCCCCTACATCGAGGCGCGCAACGCCTCGGCCAAGTTCGAGCACGAGGCCACCACCACGCGGCTTTCCGACGACCAGCTCTTCTACGCCATGCAGCGCGGCCTTCCCCAGGAGGAAGCGGTGCAGCTCCTGGTCAACGGCTTCGTCAAGGATGTTCTCCAGGAACTCCCCATGGAATTCGCGGTGGAGGCGCAGAAGCTGGTGGCCATTTCGCTGGAGGGGAGCGTCGGGTGACCCTCGAAGCCATCGACCACGTCGAGTTCGCCATTCCGCCCGGCGGCGAAGGGAAGGCTCGCGCCTTCTACGCCGGCCTGCTGGGTCTGGCCGAACAGCCCAAGCCGACGGAAATGGCTGGGCGCGGCGGCTGCTGGTTCGAGCGCGGGCCGCTCAAGGTGCATCTGGGCGTCGAGGCGGACTTCCGCCCCGCTCGCAAGGCCCACATCGCCTTCCGCGTGGCCGACGTAACCGCCCTCACCGCGCGCGCCCGCGCCGCCGGCTTCGAAGTGGTGGACGATTCCGCTCTTCCCGGCCACCGCCGCGCCTTCATCTTCGACCCCTTCGGCAACCGGCTGGAATTCCTGGCGCCAACCCCGGAGCGCGGGCTTCCAGCCCGCCCTTCTCAGGATGCGGGCTGGAAGCCCGCGCTCCGAGACATTTGAGATTTCACATAAAATCAATGCTCTCCATCCAAAATCTCCACGTCGCCGTCGGCGCCAAGCCGATTCTTGACGGCCTCTCCCTCGACATCCCGGCCGGCGAGGTTCACGCCGTCATGGGGCCGAACGGGGCGGGAAAATCGACCCTCAGCTACGCCTTGGCCGGGCGGCCGGGCTACGAGGTCACCGCCGGAACCGTCACCCTGGACGGCGAGAATCTGCTGGCGCTGGAGCCCAACGAGCGGGCGGCGCGGGGCGTCTTCCTGTCTTTCCAGTACCCCACCGAAATCCCCGGCGTCCCGGCCCTGACCTTCCTGCGCACCGCCCTCAACGCCCAGCACAGGGCGCGCGGCGAGGCGGAGATTTCCGCCCCCGATTTCCTGCGCCTCGCCCGCGCCAAGGCCGCCTCCCTCAAGATCGACTTCGACATGCTCAAGCGCGGCCTCAACGTCGGCTTCTCCGGTGGTGAGAAGAAGCGCATGGAAATATTTCAAATGGCGGTGCTTTCGCCGCGCCTCGCCGTCCTCGACGAGACCGACTCCGGCCTCGACATCGACGCCCTGCGCATCGTCGCCGACGGGGTCAACGCCATGCGCTCGCCCGACCGCTCGATGCTGATCATCACCCACTACCAGCGCCTCCTCGACCATATCCGCCCCGACAAGGTGCATGTGCTGGCCGCCGGCCGCATAGTCGCCTCGGGCGGCCCTGAGCTCGCCCACGCCCTGGAAGCCGAGGGCTACGACAAATACGCCCTGGAGAGCGCCGCGTGAGCCTAGCGCGCGCCATCGAGACCGGCGATCTGGCCGAACTTCCGTCGCGGCGCGACGAGGACTGGCGGTGGACCGATCTGCGCGGCCTGATCCGCGCTTTGCCGAAGCCCTCGCCGGTGAGGATGGAGCGCCTGATCGTTCCGGCCGGCGAGACGCGCCGCATCGATCTGGCTTTCGTCTCGGCTCAGGCGGGCGCCCAGGTTTCTCGCATCGTAATCGAGATCGGCGAGAGCGCGGGTCTCGTTCTCTCCGAGCGTTATGAGGGGGCCCCCGGCTCTCTCGCCGAAGTGGATCTGCGGATCGCCGTGGGGCGGGCCGCCACGTTGCATCGCATCGTCGTGGCCGCCGACTCCGAAGACGCCGTCTCGGTGTCCAGGGCGGATATCGTCCTTGGCCCGGGGGCCCGCCTCGCCCAGAGCGTTCTGACCACCGGCGCCAAGCGCCAGCGCCTGGAAACCCGCGTCAGCCATCCTGGCGCCGGCGCCTCGGTGCGCCTCGACGGCCTCTACCTCCTGGAGGGCCGGCGCCACGCCGACATCACCACCGTCGTCACCCATTCCGGCGTCGACGGCGTCACCGACCAGCTGATCAAGGGCGTGGTGCGCGACCAGGCGCGCGGGGTGTTTCAAGGTCGGATCGTGGTTTCGCCGGGCGCCGACAAGACCGACGCCCGCATGGGCCATCACGCCCTGATCCTATCGGACCGCGCCGAGGTGGACGCCAAGCCGGAACTGGAAATCTACGCCGACGACGTGGTCTGCGCCCACGGCAATACGGTGGGCGCCCTGGACGAGGAGGCCCTCTTTTACGCCCGCCAGCGCGGCATTCCCGAGGCCGAGGCGCGGGCGATGTTGATGGAGGCCTTCGTGGGAGAGGTGGCGGACCGCATCGAAGACGAGGCCGCCCGCGCCGCCGCCCGCGCCTGGGTCGCCGCCCAATTGGGGACGCTGCAATGAGCTTCGACGTTCAGGCCGCCCGCGCCCAGTTCCCGATCCTGAACCGCCGGGTGAACGACCACCCGCTAATCTACCTCGACAGCGCCGCCTCGGCCCAGAAGCCGCGGGTGGTCATGGAGGCCATGACAGCCGCCAGCGAGACCGCCTACGCTAATGTCCACCGCGGCCTCCACACCCTGGCCAATGAAGCCACCGAAGCCTACGAGGGCGCGCGCCAGGCGGTCGCCAACTTCATCAACGCCGCCAGCGCCGCCGAAATCGTGTTCACCAAGGGCGCCACCGAAGCGATCAATCTGGTCGCCGCCGCCTGGGGCCGCTCCCTCCAGCCCGGCGACGAGATCGTGCTCTCGGAAATGGAGCACCACGCCAACATCGTCCCCTGGCATTTCCTGCGCGAGCGGCAGGGAGTCGTCCTTCGTTTTATTCCGGTCACCGACGACGGCCGCCTGGATCTGGCCGCCTATCTCGCCCTGCTGGGGCCGAGGACCCGCATGGTGGCCGTAAGCCACATGTCCAATGTACTGGGCACGGTGAACCCGGTCGCCGAGATCATCGCCGAGGCCCATGCCGCCGGCGCCCTCACCCTCATCGACGGCGCCCAGGCAGTGGTCCATGGCAAGGTGAACGTTCAGGCTCTGGACGCTGATTTCTATGCCTTTTCCGGCCACAAGCTCTATGGACCGACCGGCGTCGGCGCCCTCTACGGCAAGGCCGACCTGCTGGCCGCCATACCCCCCTATCAAGGCGGCGGCGAGATGATCGAGACGGTGACTCTGGACGCCATAACCTACGCCGACCCGCCGCACCGCTTCGAGGCCGGCACGCCGCCGATCCTGGAAGCCATCGGTCTTGGCGCCGCCATCGCCTGGCTGGAAGGCCTGGACCGCGAGGCGATCGCCGCTCACGAACACGCCCTCTATGCGCGGGTGAAGGATCGCCTCAACGGGGCCAACTGGTTCACCGAGATCGGCACGGCGCCCGGCAAGGGGTCCATCTTCGCCTTCAACGTCGAAGGCGCCCACGCTCACGACATCGCCCAGATTCTCGATCGCTACGGAATCGCCGTGCGGGCCGGGACCCACTGCGCCGAACCCCTCATGCGCCGTTTCGGCGTCACGTCGAGCGCTCGCGCCTCCTTCGCCCTATATAACACCCTGGACGAGGCCGACGCCTTCGTTGACGCCCTGATCAAAACCCGGACCTTTTTCACCTGATGGACGACGCGACTCTCATTCCCGAACAGACCGCTTCCGCCATCCCGCAGGCGGAGCTCGACGCCCTGACCGACAAGCTGGTCGAGCAGCTCAAGACGGTGTTCGACCCGGAAATCCCCGTCGATATCTACGAGCTCGGCCTCATCTACAAGGTCGATGTCTCCGACGACAAGGCGGTGGCCATCGACATGACTCTGACCGCCCCTGGCTGCCCGGTGGCCGGCGAAATGCCCGGCTGGGTGCATGACGCGGTGGTCAAGATCCCCGAGGTAACCGCCTGCACCGTCAACCTGATCTTCGAGCCGCCGTGGGACCCCTCCCTGATGTCCGACGAAGCCAAGCTCGAACTGAACATGTTCTAAATCCATGGAAATCGCCGTCGAACCCCGCGCCCGCCGCCCGCGCCCCAAGGTGGTCACCCTGAGCGACGCCGCAGCCGGCCGGGTGCGCGAGATCATGGACCGCGCCGAAGCGCCTTACGCGGGCCTGCGGGTCGGGGTGAAGAACGGCGGCTGCGCCGGCCAGGAATACGTCCTCGAATACGCCGCCGCCGCCGATCCGCTGGACGAGGTGGTGGAAGACAAGGGCGTCACCATCCTCATCGAACCCAAGGCGGTGCTTTTCCTGATTGGCACCCAGATCGACTACGAAGTCACGCGACTGGCTTCGAAATTCGTCTTCAGAAATCCCAACCAGACCGATGCCTGCGGATGCGGGGAGAGCGTGACCATCACGCCGGCGGGGGAGAGGTAGCGTTCACGTTCCCGCGAACTTCGCCGGCCGCTTTTGCAGGAAGGCTGCCACGCCTTCCAGGAAATCCTCGGTCTTGCCGGCGAGGCGCTGGGTGTCGCGTTCGTTTCCGAGCTGCTCGGACCACGCCGCGTCGAGACTTTGCCACATCAGCTTGCGGATCAGGCCCAGCCCCTTGGGGCCGCTCGCCAGTTCGAGGGCCAGGGCCCGCGCCTCGCCCATCAGTTCGGCGTCGGGGACGCAGCGGTTGATCAGGCCCCATTCCAGGGCCTTGGCGGCCGGGACGCGTTCGCCGAGCAGGGCCATCTCCATGGCGCGGGCGCGGCCGATCGTGCGCGGCAGGATGTAGGTCGAGCCGCCGTCCGGGACCAGTCCGATGCGCCGGAACGCCTGGAGGAAGTAGGCGCTCTCGGCGGCCACGATGATGTCGCCCATCAGGGCCAGGGAGCAGCCAATCCCCGCCGCCGCCCCGTTCACCGCCGTGACGATTGGCATGGGAAAGTCGCGCATCAGGGTGACGAAGGGATTGTAGTGGCTCTCCAGGGCGTTGCCGGCGTCCGGCCGGCCGTCCGCGCCCGCCGGCCGCCCGGCCGCGCCGCCGCCGGCCAGATTGGCCCCCGAGCAGAAGCCGCGCCCTTCGCCGGTCACCACCACCGCCCGCGCGCCCGCCTCGCCACCCGCCACCCGACCGAAGGCGTCGGCCAGCTCCTTGACCGTGTCGATGCCGGCGGCGTTCAGGGTCGCCGGATCGCAAAGGGTGACCGTCGCCACGCGGTCTTCGACGGCGAGCTTGATCTTCTGGTAATCCACGGCTGTCCTCCCGGGCGATTGCGCCCGTCAGATACATTCAGCCGACGCGGCGGAAGGCCAGCGGAAAATCGCCGCTCCCTTGCGCCGGCGACCCGACCTCGCCATCGTGGCGGCGAGGGAGACCGCCATGGCCGACGACATGCAGACCGTTCTGGACCGCCAGAAGGCCGCCCATCTGCGCGACGGGGCGCCGAACGCACAGCAGCGCATCGAGCGGATCGAACGCTGCATCGGCCTGCTGGTCGACAACCGCGCCGAAATCGAAGCGGCGCTGAACGCCGATTTCGGCGCTCGCTCGGCCGAGGCCACCGCCTTCACCGATGTCGCCGCCTCGATCGGCACGCTCAAGCACGCCAAGGCCAATCTGGCGCGGTGGATGCGCCCGGAAAAGCGCAAGACCACGCCGGCGCTCCTCGGCCTCTTCGGCGCCAAGGCGCAGGTGCGCTATCAGCCCAAGGGGGTGGTGGGCGTCATCAGCCCGTGGAACTTCCCGGTCAACCTCACCTTCACGCCCCTGGCCGGAGTGCTGGCGGCGGGCAATCGGGCAATGATCAAGCCTTCGGAATTCACCCCGGTCACCTCGGAGCTGATGGCGCGGATGTTCGCCTCGGTGTTCTCGCTCGAGGAGATCGCGGTGATCACCGGTGGGCCGGAGGTGGGCCAGGCCTTCGCCGGCCTCGCCTTCGACCATCTGATCTTCACCGGCGCCACCTCGATCGCCCGTCATGTGATGAAGGCGGCGGCGGAGAATCTGACGCCGCTCACCCTGGAACTGGGCGGCAAGAGCCCGGTGATCGTCGGCCACTCGGCCGACCTGAAGACCGCCGCCGCCCGGATCATGAACGGCAAGACCCTTAACGCCGGCCAGATCTGCCTAGCCCCCGACTATGTGCTGGTTCCCGCCGACAAAGTGTCCGCCTTCGTCGGCGAGGCCGAGGGCGCGGTGAAGCACATGTTCCCGACCATGAAGGACAATCCCGACTATTGCGCGATCGTCTCGCAACGCCATTTCGACCGGCTGACAGGTTACGTCGACGAGGCCCGCGCCGCCGGGGCGCGGGTGATCGAGCTCAAGCCCGACGGCGAAGACCTGACCCAACAGGAACACCGCAAGATCGTCCCGACACTCATCGTCGATCCCGCCGACGACCTGAAGGTCATGCAAGACGAGATCTTCGGGCCAGTCCTGCCGGTGAAGGGCTACGCCTCCATGGACGAGGCCCTGGCCTATGTGAACGCCCACGACCGGCCGCTGGGGCTCTACTACTTCGGCCAGGACGAGGGCGAGCGTGAGCAGGTGCTGGCCGAGACCACCTCGGGCGGGGTCACCGTGAACGACGTGGTCTTCCACGTGGCGCAGGAGGATCTGCCGTTCGGCGGCGTCGGGCCGTCGGGGATGGGGAGTTATCACGGTCTCGACGGCTTCAAGGAATTCAGCCACAAGAAGGCGGTTTACAGCCAGCTCAAGAAGGACCTGCCTCAGCTCAAGGCCCTGCGCCCGCCCTACGGCGGGGCGATCCGCAAATACCTGGCCGGCGCCATCGTCCGCTAGAGCCGGGGTTTGGCCGTGGAGATCACCGAGCGACATCGGGTGTTCGGCGGCGACCTCGCCCATGGCCGTCACCCTTCGCGCGCAACCGGCGCGCCGATGCGCTTCACCATCTTCCTGCCGCCGGGGGAGGGTCCGCATCCTTATGTCATCTGGCTCTCCGGCCTCACCTGCACCGAAGAGAATTTCACGGTGAAAAGCGGCGCCTACGGCGAGGCGGCGCGGCTCGGTCTGGCCGTGGTGGCGCCCGACACCAGCCCGCGCGGCGAAGGGGTCCCCGACGATCCAACCTACGACCTGGGGCAGGGGGCGAGTTTCTATGTCGACGCCACCCAGCCGCCGTGGGCGGCGAATTTCCAGATGGAGTCATACGTCACGGGCGATCTGATCGAGGCGGTGGAGGAGAACTTCCCGCTCGCGTCGTCGCGGCGAGGAATCCTGGGCCATTCCATGGGCGGCCACGGGGCCTTGACCCTGGCGCTGCGCCATCCGGATATCTTTGCCGCCGTCTCGGCGTTTGCCCCGATCTCGTCGCCGTCGCTCTGCCCGTGGGGTCAGAAGGCGCTGGCCGCCTATCTCGGACCCGACCGGACTTTGTGGCGCGCCCATGACGCGGCGATGTTGATCGAGGACGGCGCGGCCAGGGGGCGGTTCGACGATATCCTGGTGGATCAGGGCGGCGACGATCCCTTTCTGGAAGACCAGCTCCGGCCGACCCTCCTGGCGACCGCCGGCGGGCGGGCCGGCCAAAAGCTCACACTCCGAATGCGGGAAGGCTACGACCACTCCTACTTCTTCGTGGCCACCTTCATCGCCGACCATCTGGCCTTTCACGCCGCGCGGTTGGGCTGAAAGGCCTATTCCTCGCGGGTGGCCGGCGGCGCGGGGCCCGGCCGCCCCAGGAAGGCGGGCAGATCGGCCCCGAAACCGACGACGCCTCGATCGCCGCCGTCGCGAGGAGGACCGGCCGCTCGAGGGTCGCGCCGGCGATCGGAAGCGGGGCGTTCCCTGGAAGGTTCGGGCGTGGCCGCCGCCCGGGGCGCGCTCGGCGGGGCGGAGGGTTTGCGACCGCCGCGCCGACGCTCACGCCGGGGCCGTTCGGTCGATGGCGGGGAGGGGTGCGAACGGGGCTCGGGCGACGGCGTCGCGGCGCCCCCCGCCGCGCGAGGCGTGGGGATCGCGGGTTCCATGGACGCCACCGACGTCTCCGAGGCCGGCCGGCCGCGGCTCCGGTCGCGGTCGCCGCGCCCGACGGGGCGCCGCTCGAACCTGCCGCCGCGCGGGCGGGTGTCGGCCTTGGCCAGACTCCAGTCGACATCGAGGGTGACCTCGTCGGGCGCCTGGCCGATGAGCCTCACCACCTTGTCCAGCGCCCGCCCGTCGGCCGGGGTCACCAGCATGAAGGTGTCGCCCGACTTGCCGGCCCGGCCGGTGCGGCCGATGCGATGAACATAGTCGTCGGCGTGGTGGGGTACGTCGTAATTGAAGATGTGGCTGACGTTGGGGATGTCGAGACCGCGCGCCGCCACGTCGGAAGCGACCAGCAGCTTCAACTCGCCGCTCCGGAACGCCTCGAGGGTGCGGGTGCGCAGGCTCTGGTCGAGGTCGCCGTGGATGGGGGAGGCGTCGAAGCCGTGCTTCTTGAGCGACTTGGCCACCACGTCGACTTCCGACTTGCGGTTGCAAAAGACGATGCCGTTCTTGACGTTCGCCGCCTGGGCCAGGGTGCGCAGGGCCAGCCGCTTGGTTCCCGGATCGGCCGAAGGAACGCGGACGATGTGCTGGGCGATGTTCTCGGCGGTGGTGGCCGGGCGGGAGGCCTCGATGCGGACCGGATCGGTGAGGAACTGCTTGGTCAACCGGGTGATTTCCGGCGGCATGGTGGCGGAGAAGAACAGGGTCTGCTTCTTGGCCGGCGTCAGCTTGAAAATGCGCTCCAGGTCCGGGATGAAGCCCATGTCGAGCATCCGGTCGGCCTCGTCGACCACCATGGTCTGGACGCCGGTGAGCAGCAGCTTGCCGCGCTCGAAGTGGTCGAGCAGGCGCCCCGGCGTGGCGATCAGCACGTCGACGCCTCGGTCGAGCTTCATCTCCTGGTCGCCGAACGACACCCCGCCGATGAGCAGCGCCCAGGTGAGCTTCTGGCCCTTGGCGTATTTGTCGAACGACATGGCCACCTGGTCGGCCAGCTCTCGGGTGGGCTCGATGACCAGCGAGCGGGGCATGCGCGCCTTGGAACGGCCGGCGACCAGGCGGTCGATCATCGGCAGGGTGAAGGCGGCGGTCTTGCCGGTGCCGGTCTGGGCGATGCCCAGAACGTCGCGGCCGGCCAGCACCACGGGAATGGCCTGGGCCTGGATGGGCGTGGCGATGGTGTAGCCGGTGTCGGCGACCGCTTGGAGGGTCGGGGCGCTCAGCCCCAGGTCGGAGAAATCTGTCATGCCTTGAATTGCGGCGAGCGGCAGGATGACCCGGGGGCGAAAGATGCGCGCTCGGAACCGGTGCTCGGGCCAGCCGAACATAGGGTTTCGCCCGCCCAAGTCAATCGGGCGGGAACCCGGCGCCGTTGGTGACCGCGCCGCCGGCCCGAGCCGCGCCCCGTCTCCAGCCACGTTCCTATTGCGGGGGGCGCGCCCGCGACAGGGAGCGGGTGAGCGGCAGGCTCAGCAGCCAGTCGCCGCCCAGGGCGAGCTGGACCGGCCCGATGTCGCGGGCCAGATGGGCCACGAGATCGGGCGGCACCGAGCCTTCCGGGGCCAAGCCCTCGATCGCCGCCAGATCGGCGAACCGCGCCTCGTCGGCGTTCTCGTCGCCCATGAGATCGCCGACCCGCTCGAACAAGATGGCGCAGGCGGTGGGCGTGCGGTTGGCGTCCAGGGCGCAAGCCAGCAGCAGGCCCTCGATCAACCCCGCCTCGGTGGCGCTCACCCCATTGAAGATGCCGAAGGCCAGCGAGCCGCTGGCGCTCTCGGCGCCGACCACGAAGAGTTGGTTCTGCTGAGGCAGCACCCAGCCCTCGACCCTGACCGACCCGCACTTCAGGTCGAACCGCAGGAGCGCGTTCTCGTCGCGGCGGATCATCATCCGGTCGTGGATGAAACGCCCCGGCAGGCCGGAGTAAGGCCGGGTGGAGCGATAGAATCCCTCGTAGGCCGCGCCCCGCCGTTGGGTGGTGGCGAGGATCTGCTCCATCAATTCGCCGTGCGGCCCTTCGCCTAGCCATCGCGCCCCGACTCTCGGCGCGGTTTCCGGGTCGACGCCCAGCACCCGCGCCAGGCCGGCCGGATCGCGCTCCCAGTCGAGAGTGGTAAATCCGTCCACGCGGGCGGCGACCGCGGCGGTCAGGCGGGCCAGGTTGTCGGCGGAGGGTTTGACCGCGCCGCGCCCCCAGCGGCCGACCACCGATTTGTCGATGCCCAGGTCGGCGGCGAGCCGCCCACGGCTCATGGAAAGAGCCTTCAGCACGAATTCAAACTTGGCGGCGAACAGCCGAGGCGCCGGCATCGAACCCCTCCGGATGGGGCGCGATGATGCACCGCGAGGCACGGAGGGGCAATGCGACCTTGGCGGCGCGCGTCGACGAGCCTGGCCATCCCCGCAAATGAGAGGCGCGTTTTCGCCGCAGTTGGCGCCGAGAATGGAGCCGGGGCGGTAGGCGGCAAGGAAGCGGCGAGCATGGACGGCGATCGCTCGGTGAGGGACGCGGCGGCTGAGCGCGAGCGCCTCACCGCGGCGGTGACGGCCTCGGTCATCGCCAGCCTGGCCGGCCGCCGGCAATTCGACGAACCCTTCCGTCATTGGACGGTGGCCGAGGTTTTCCCGCCCGCCTCGGCGGCGGCGCTGCGGCGGCTGCCGTTTCCCACCGTCCATCTGGGCGGCGTCTCGGGCAAGCGCGAACTGTACAATGACGAGCGCCACTATTTCGACGCCGCGAACAACGCCCGCCTGGCCGAATGCGCCGCCGTGGCCGCCGCCTTCCAGTCGCCCGACGTGGTTGAGGCCATCGAGGCGAACACCGGGGCGAACCTTTCGGCCAGCTTCGTGCGCCTGGAGTACGCCCAGGACACCGACGGCTTCTGGCTGGCCCCCCACACCGACCTGGGGGTGAAGCGGTTCACCATGCTCATCTATCTCGCCGACGGCGCGGGGCAGGGCGATCTGGGCACCGACCTATACGCCGACCCGGGGACCTGGGCGAAACGAACCGCCTTCGCGGACAACAGCGCGTTGATTTTCGTGCCTTGCGATGCGACCTGGCATGGGCTGGCGCGCCGGCCGATCGCCGGGGTGCGCAAGAGCGTGATCATGAACTATGTCACCGCCGACTGGCGCGAGCGCGGCCAGCTGGCCTATCCCGACCAGCCGGTTCGCGCCTGAAGCAGGCGTCGAACGGCGGTCGCCGCCTCCAGGGTCGCGTTGACGGGCGGCTGAGCGGCAGGAGGCGCCGGTTCGCCCACGAAGCGGCGCGCCAAGCCGCGCATCTCCAGGCGGTCCAGAAACGGCGCGTGATGGGCGAAGCCCAGATCGAAGATCTCGACCGGGCGCCCGGTCGACAGGGCTTCGGAAATCATCGAGACGCTGTCGCCGGTGACCACCAGACGGTCGGCCAGGGCGAGGATGGCGAGATAGGGGTTTTCTCCCGCCATATCCCACAGGAAGACGCGGGGGTCCGTCCCGAAGGCCTCGCGCAGCAGCCGACGGATGGCCGGGGACGTTCGGCGCGAGGCGGTGATGGCGAGACTCGCGCCGGCCTCGGCGCGGAGACGCTGGAGCGCCTCGATCAGGCGCCGGCCTTTTTCGCGCGTGAAGATGTCGCGCCGGGTAGTCCCCCCCACCAGGACGCCGGCCAATGGGCGGCCCAAGGCCGCGAACCGGTCTCGCCAGGCGCCGCCGGCGGCGGCCAGCTTGGCGGGGGTCAGATCGTGCAGGGCGGTGGCCACCTTGATCACCTGGCGTCCGGTGGCGATCCGATCGTGTTCCATGGCCACCACCAAGTCGAATTGGGCCGGGTCAGTGAGCGGATCTTGGACGTGAATGGTGAGCACCCCGCCGCCGCTTGCCTTGCGCAACGTCACCGAGAGGGGGGCCGAGCGCCGCCCGCAGGTGATCAGGACATCGGGCCAGGGCGGGCCCAACGCCGCCCGCGCTCCGGTCGCGGCGGGCCACGGCCAGCCTTTGGGCGCGGTCTTTTCGACCACGACATCGGCCACCGCCTCGGCGAGGCCCCGAGCCTGGGCGCGCATCCCCGCCTCGCCCGTGGTGAGGGCCCAGGCGGTGACGGTTCGGCCGGGCGGCGAAGGGGATGAGGGCAAGGGCGCGACTCCCACAAACCCGCGCCGGCTGCAGGATTCGAACCCGCGACCTTCGCTTTACAAAAGCGCTGCTCTGCCAACTGAGCTAAGCCGGCCGGCGGGAGGCAAGCTTATGCCTCGGCCGACGGCGCGGTGGCAACCGCGCGCGGGCTCTGTTCGGCCAGCCCGCGTCGCCCACCGATCAGGGCCGCCAGTTCCTCGACCAGCGCGGCGGACCCGAACGGCTTGATCTTCACGATCAAGCCGGGGAAACGGGCCGCCATGCCCGGCGGCAGCCCGACGCCGGTCTGGAGAATGAGCGGCACGTCATGGGCGATGAGGTGCTCGGCCACCGCCGTCACGTCGGCGTCGGACAGGGTGACATCCAGGATCGCCCCGACCACCGGGGTGGCGGCGAGCAGGGCGAGGGCTTCCTTGACGCTAGCCGCCGGTCCCACCACCTCGCCGCCGGCGTCCTCGACCGCCAGCGCCAGATCCAGCGCGATAAAGGGCTCGTCATCGGCGACGAGGACGCGGGCCTGTTTCAGCAATGAAGTATCCCCGGACGGCAAGACTTCTCCCACCGATCAACCGTTCACGGAGTCAATCGTTCCATGGGGGCCGAAAGACGCACGGTCAGACCCTTGGCCGCCCAGTCGAAAGCCAGTTCGCCGTTCAGTTGGCCGGCGACGCTGCGCCGGGCCAACAGGCTGCCGAACCCCTCGCGGGCCGGCGCGCCCTTGACCGGAGGCCCGCCGCGCTCCTCCCAGGTCAAGAGGAGCCGGCCGCCTTTCGCCGCCCATGAGACATGCACCCGTCCGCGTTCAGTGGAGAAGGCGCCGTATTTAGCGGCGTTGGTCGCCAGTTCGTGAAGAACGAGCGCGAGGCTGGTCACCGCTTCGCCGCCGACCCGAGTCTGCGGTCCGGCGATCACCACCCGCTCATCGTCTCCGCTTCTGGCCGGATCGAAATAGGGCGTCATAACGGCTCGCACCAGGTCGCCCAGGCCGGTTTCGCGGCTGTTTGGCTCGCCGCCCGGCGGGCCGCGACCGGATCAACAGGTGGGCGCTGGCGAGCGCCATCAATCGCCCTTGGATGGCCACGGCCATTTCGGCGGGACTCGCCGCCGCCCTCGCGCTCAGGCTCACCACCCCGCCCACCACCGCGAACAGGTTCTTGACCCGATGGTCCATCTCGCGAAGCAGTAGATCGCGCTGCTCCTCGTGCCGCCTTTGTTCGTCGATGTCGGTGTTGGTGCCGAACCAGCGCACGATCTTGCCGCTCTCGTCGCGCATGGGCTCGGCGCGAGAAAGAAACCAGCGGTAGACGCCATCCCGGCGGCGTAAGGGAAAGGTGTCTTCCCACACTTCGCCGGTGACCAGCGAATGCCGCAGCCGGGCCTCCACCCGGCCCACTTCGGCGGGATCGTGAACGCTTTTCCAGCCCCAGCCTTGCATGTCTTCCAGCGTGGTCCCGGTATATTCGAACCAGCGGCGGTTGTACCAGAATATCCAGCCCTGGCCGTCCATGATCCAGGCTAGTTGCGGAATGGACTCCGCCATGGCGTGAAATTCACGCTCGCTCTGGCGCAACAACGCCTGTTCGGCCGCCTTGTGTTCGGTCACATCGACGAAGGTGAGCACCACGCCGTCGATGACGTTAGCAGGCTGAGGAAAAACCCTCTCGCTTAATTGTCTGGAGCATGATTCATCTTCGTGGTGGCGATGTCCACGGGAGGGCCGGCGATGCGGGGATTGGATCAGTCTACGGGAGCGATGTTTTCGT
>JBPCMA010000265.1:0-29354 GCA_051002715.1 Caulobacteraceae bacterium | reverse complement strand
ACCGAGGTGGAGTCGGCAACCACCACCTCATGCGCCGCCGCCCCGATCAGGCCGGCGATCTTGCCCCCGACCCGCGCCGGCGCGCCGATCCAGTCCGCGTCGTTCCAGCTGCGGATCAGCCCGTCGCCCCATTCCAGTTCGATTGCGGCGTCGAGCCGGCCCTGGGTTCCCCTCGGCAAGGGACCCAGGGAATTGCCATCCAGATAGATCACCCCCGGCGGCAGGGCGAAGCGGTCGCGAAAGGCGCGCAGGGGATCGGCGGCGTCCCACGCTCTCACCTCTTCCAAAGTAACGCTCACCCTATCAACTCCCGGAGAATCGCCCGCACCGGCGAAGCATCCAGCCCCGCCAGCTTCAGCGGCAGGGCGATCAGTTCGTAGTCTCCCGGCGGCGGGTCATCGAGCACCAGGCCCTCCAGCACCCGCATGTCGGCCGCCAGCACGGCCAGATGGGCGTCCATGCTCTTGGAATCCTGCGGATCGAGCGAGGGCGAATCCACCCCGATCAGCCTGACGCCACGCTCCGCCAGCCAGGCGATCGCGGCGGCGTCGATGGCGGTGAAATCGCTTGTCCACGCATCATGGGGAAAGCGCGCATAGGTTCGGAACAGCACCCTCTCGGGCGGCGCTTGGAGGGTGTCCTGAACGAACTCGTAGGTGATCGCGGCGCCGCAACCACGCGCGTCCACCAGCCGGCACGGCCCGATGTAGGACTGCAACGACACTTCGCCCGCGCTCGCGCCTTGCGCCCCATAGTGCAGCGGCGCGTCGGCGTGGGCGCCGGCGTGAACCGTGGTCTCGAAGGCGCCCACATTCACCGGCGAACCCTCGTTCATCGACCAGCGCCGGCGATGCGAAAACGCCGTGTCGCCGGGCCACACCGGCAGCCCCGGCCGCAGGGTCTGGCTGATGTCCCAGATTCGGGGAAGCGGCGTTGCGGACATCTGCGACCGATCCTGCTTTGCCATGAGGCGTTCACTCTCTACCATTATCGCCGCTCATGACCCCACTCTCGATCCTCGACCTCTCACCCATCGTCGAAGGGGGCGACGCCGGCCAGTCTCTGCGGAACAGCCTCGATCTGGCCCGTCACGCCGAGGCCTGGGGCTACAGGCGTTTCTGGCTGGCCGAACATCACAACATGCCGGGCATCGCCAGCGCGGCGACGGCGGTGGCGCTGGCCTTCATCGGCGCGGGGACGGCGAGCATCCGCATCGGGGCCGGCGGCATCATGCTGCCGAACCATGCGCCCCTGATGGTGGCCGAGCAGTTCGGCACCCTGGCGTCTCTCTATCCGAGGCGCGTCGATCTGGGATTGGGGCGGGCGCCGGGGACCGATCCACCGACCGCGCGGGCGCTGCGCCGCCACCTTTCGGGCGGGGCCGACACCTTCCCCCAGGATGTAGCGGAGCTGCTGCACTATTTCGAGCCGGTGAAGCCGGGACAGGCGGTGCGGGCGGTGCCGGGCGCGGGGCTCGAGGTGGAGACGTGGATCCTTGGATCGAGCACCTACGGGGCACAGCTGGCGGCCATGCTGGGGCTCCCCTACGCCTTCGCCTCGCATTTCGCACCGGCCGAGCTGGAGCGGGCCCTGGCCATCTATCGCCAGACCTTCCAGCCTTCCGAGCGCCTGGCGCGTCCGTATGTAATGCTGGGCGTCAATGTCATCGCCGCCGAGGCCGATAGCGAGGCGCGCCGGCTGTTCAGCTCCCTGCAACAGGCCTTCGTGGCCCTGCGGTTCGGGACGCCGGGCCTTCTGCCGCCGCCCGTGGACGATATGGAAAGCCGCCTCGATCCGGCCGCCAGGGCGATGTTGGACCAAGCCCTTTCGTGCGCGATCGTCGGCGCGCCGGCGACGGTCAGGGCGGGACTGGCGGCATTCATTGCGCGGACGGGCGCCGACGAGCTGATGGTCACCGGCTCGCTCTTCGACCACGGCGCGCGCTTGCGATCATTCGAGATCGCGGCGCAATCTCTAGCTTCCATCTCCGATTGAGGATGCCGCCATGCCCACCGATCTCGTCAAGCGCCAAGCCGACGGCCCGATCGCCCGGCTCACCCTGAACGATCCGGAGCGGGCCAATGTGCTCTCCGAGGCCATGACCGCGGCCCTGGGCACGGCCCTAGCGGCATGCGCCGCCGATCCAGCGACGCGGGTGATTGTGCTCGGCGCGACCGGAAAGAACTTTTGCGCCGGCCATGACCTGGGCGAACTTAGGGCCGCCCAGGACAAGACCGCTCGCGAGGCGTTGTTCGCTCGCTGCGGCGAGCTGATGCTGGCCATCGGGGCCTCGCCCAAGCCGGTGATCGCGCGGGTGCAGGGCGCGGCGGTGGCGGCCGGCTGCCAGCTCGTGGCGAGTTGCGACCTGGCCTACGCCGACGAGAGCGCCTGCTTCGCGGTGTCCGGCATTAATCTGGGGCTGTTCTGTTCGACGCCGGCTGTGCCGCTGTCGCGCAACGTCCCGCGCAAGGCGGCCCTTGAGATGCTGCTCACCGGCCGCTTCGTCGGGGCCGCCGAGGCCGCCCGCCTGGGCCTGATCAACCGGGCGGTCGCCGCGGGCGACCTGGATCGGGTGATCGACGAGACGGCCAGGGCCATCGCCGCCAAGCCAGCCGAAGCGGTGGCTCTCGGCAAGGCCCTGTTCTCGCGTCAGATCGAGGCGCCGATCGCCGAGGCCTACGCCTTGGCCGGCGAGCGCATGGCCAAGAATCTCGGCTTCCCCGCCGCCCAGGCCCGCATCGACGCCTTCCTGGCCCGATGAGCCGCGCCCACGCCTGCGTCGGCGCCGCCTGCGCCCATCCGAGCCACGCGGCGGCCTGGCCGCGCTGGACATATGAGCGAGGCCTGCACGACCTCGGCGGCGGCGCCTTCGCCTGGTTGCAGCCGGACGGCGGCTGGGGATGGTCCAACGCCGGCTTCGTGCGCGACGGCGGCGCTTCGCTGCTGGTGGACACCTTGTTCGACGCGCGCCTGACCGCCGAGATGCTCGCCGCCGTGAAGGGCGCCACCGGCATCGGCGCGGATGACATTGAAACACTGGTCAACACCCACGCCAACGGCGACCACACCTTCGGCAACGGCTTGGCGACGAGGGCCCGCATCGTCGCCTCGGCGGCCAGCGCCCGCGAGATGGAGGAACAGACGCCGGCCCACTTGGCGGCCCTGTTGCGCCAGGCGCCGGAATGGGGCGAGACGGGCGCCTATCTCACCCGCATCTTCGGCCGGTTCGATTTCGACGGCGCGCGCCCCAAGGCGCCCACCGAGACGTTCACGGGCCGCGCCCAAATCAAGGTTGGCGACAAGCGCGTCGATCTCCATGAGGTAGGCCCCGCCCATACCCAGGGCGACGTCATCGTCCATGCCTTGGGGGACGGCGTGGTGTTCAGCTGCGACATCCTATGCATTGATGGGACGCCGATCCTGTGGGCCGGCCCGGTGGGCAACTGGCTGAAGGCCTGTGACCTCATCGTCGACCTGGATCCTCGGGTGATCGTGCCGGGCCACGGGCCGATCACCGATATCGCGGGGGTGCGCCGGGTGCAGGACTATCTGCGCTTCATCGACGCCGAGGCGCGCCGCCGCTACGACGCCGGCCTGGGCGTCATGGAGGCGGCCCTGGATATCAGCTTGGGCGGCTTCGCCGACTGGGGCGATGCCGAGCGGATCGCGATCAACGTGGCGACCCTCTATCGCGAATACCGTGGCGGCCCCGACCTGGCTGGCGAGCCTTCGCCGTTCGCAATGATGGCGACTCTGGCGGCGCGCGGGCCTCGGCGGTAGCGTCGGCCCTCCAATCTGGACCATATTTCCGTCATGAGGCTCATCGATACGCCGTCGCGAGGAATGGGCCAGAGAGGACCGTGTTGTTGAAGGCATGTTCGATCGCCGCCGCCGGCGCGGCATGGGTGGGGTTCGCCCTGTCCCCCGCGCTCGCCAGCGCCGAGGACTGCCAGGGCGCGCCGACCGCCGCCAAGCTCTCCGTCGTCGTCGAAGGGGTGCGCTCCGACCGGGGCCTGATGACCGCTTCGCTTTATCCCGACGACAAGAGCCAGTTCCTGATCAAGGACGGCGCGCTGAAGGTGTGGCGCGTCCCGGCCCGGGCGCCGACGACGAGGATGTGCATCTGGCTGCGCGGCCCTGGCGGCTACGCCCTCGCCGTCTACCACGACGCCAACGCCAATCATAAGCTCGACCTGGGCGTGTTCGGCCCGACCGAGGCCTACGGTTTCACCAACAATCCCAGGATTCTGTTCGCCAAGCCCTCATTTTGGTCAGTGAGGTTTCAGGCCAAGGCCGGTGAGACCGTCGTGCATGTCCGCCTGAACAACCCGGCGTGACACCGATCGCCGCAGAGGCCATCAATGGGGCCGGCCAACGGGACGTGTTTGCATGAGCGGGGTGACATTGGGGGAAAGCCTGAAGGTGGCGGCGCGGGTGTTAACCTCGACCCGCCGGCCTCTGCTCGCCCATGTGGTGGTCACCCGCTATTGCAATCTCGAATGCGCCTATTGCAGCGAGTACGACAAGGTCTCCAAGCCCGTTCCCCTGAACGATGTCTTGGCCCGCGTCGACGCCCTGGCGCGGCTCGGGACCCAGATCGTCACCCTGACCGGCGGCGAGCCGCTTACCCATCCCGGCCACGACGCCATCGTGGCCCATATCCGCGCCCGCGGCATGGTGGCGACGACCATCACCAACGGCTTTCTGCTGACGGTGAAGAAGATCGAGGGTATGAACCGGGCGGGCCTGCAGGAATTGCAGATCTCCATCGACGGCCTGAAACCCGACGCCATCTCCAAGAAAACGCTGAAATCCCTGGCCGGCAAGCTGAAACTCCTCAGCCGCCACGCCAAATTCCACGTCAACATCAATTCGGTACTGGGCATTTCGGAGGAGCGCACCCAGGACGCCCTGGCCGTCGCGCAGGCGGCCAAGGATCTGGGTTTCAGCCACACGATCGGCGTGCTGCACGACGCGGAGGGGACCTTGGCGCCGCTGTCGGCCACCCAGCGGCGGGTCTATCATGCCCTGATGGCCAAAGGCTCGCTGGCTCATCGGATCAACTATCTGATGTTCCAAAAGAAGTTGATGGAAGGCCGGCCCAACGCCTGGCGTTGCCGGGCCGGCGCGCGCTACCTCTACATCTGCGAGGATGGCTTGGTTCACTACTGCTCGCAGCAGCGCGGCGCCCCGGGCATCCCGCTGCTGGACTACGGCCCCGCCGACATCGCCCGCGAGTACAAGACCGCCAAGCCCTGCGCGCCGTTCTGCACGGTGAGCTGTGTCCATCAGGCGAGCTTCCTCGACGCCTGGCGCTCACCCCAGCGGGCGACCTAGCCGCGCCAATTTACGGCGGTCCTGGGCGCCCGCCGCGCACCCTGAGCCAAAAGCCCCGCGACGCGCAGGGCGAGGCCGCCGGCGCGACCAGCGAGAGCCGCGGATCGGTGCGCGCTCACGGGCGGGGCGGCGGCGAGGGCGGGCTCTACTATCCGGCGGCGGAAATCGGCGATCAGGGCCGGGGCGGCGATCACCGCCATCAGCTCCTCCTCCGCCGCCAGGCTGACGAAGTCGAAATTGGACGAGCCGACCACCAGCGCTTCGCCGTCGATTAGCATGGCCTTGAGATGGCTCATCGTGGGCAGGAGCCGGACTTCGAACCCAGCCCGCGCCGCCGCCGCAAGCATCGCGTCGCGCACCATGGGCTTGTTGTTGGCCAGCGGCGTGATGAGGCGAACCGGCGTTCCGCGCGTCGCCGCCCGCGCCAGGGCGTCGGTAAACGGGAAAGTCAGATAGGGGCTGATGACGACTATCTCCCGTCGCGCCGCCTTGATGAGTTCCATGATCGGCGCGAAGCCCCGCGCGTTGCTCCGCCCGTCCAGGGAGATGAGGCGAATTGCGCCGAGTTCGGCCCGCCAGGGGCGCGGGGCGCCGGCGTAGGTGGCTTCGAAATCGGCGGCCAGCAAATCGGCCGCCCGCGCGCCCTCCAGGCGAACCATGAAGTCATGCCATCCGAAGTTATGGTCGCTGAAGTTGATTCCGCCCACGTAAGCCACGTTGTCGGCGACGATCAGCTTCTTGTGGTTGCGGGCGGGAAACCGCCAGAAGAGCGGCCCCATCGGGTTGGTGAGGCGCACCCCCGCGCCGACGCTCGCCATGTGGCCGAACATGGCGCGGGTTGCGCGGGCCTCCGCCCTCAAGCCGCGATCCAGAAGGGCGGCGGGGGCGTGGATAAAACGGTCGTTGATTACGTGACGCGAATAGTAATCGACCAGGACGCGGCGATCGGGCGCCGGGCTGGCGGCGATGGCGGCGGCGACCGGCCGCCCCGCGGTGTCCGCCTCGAAGGTCATCGCCTGAACCAGCAGGCGGCGGCGGGCGCGCGCCATGTCCGTCGCCGCCCGCGCCCAGAAGGCGTCCGCGCCGACGAGGAGTTCGAGATCGATCAAGCCTCCCCCTTTGCGCGGCGCCCGACACAAAACATTGCGTCTTCGCGCCCGGCGCGGCTAGAAGCTAGCGGACGGGGCGGATTCGCCGGCGGGGACTTAGCATGATCGAGCGTGTGCGCGTCATGCTGCTGCTGTCTTCGCTCCATGGCGGCGGGGCCGAGCGGGTGGCGGTGCACCTGCTCAACCGCTGCGACCCCGACCTGATCGACGTGCGCATGGGCCTGCTGCGCAAGGCCGGGCCGTTCCTGGCCGACGCGGACGCCTCGCGTGTCGATGTCTCGCCGGTCGGCCAGGACTGGCTGGCCTACGAAGGGCACAATTCCAGCTTCTACCGGCCGCGCAAGCTCTTCGCCGGGGCGGTGTTCGCGCCGGCCAACGTCTCGAGCATGATCCGCGCCCACCGCCCGCACGTGGTCATGAGTTTCTTGAAGGGGATGAGTGTCCTCACCTATTTCGTCCTCAAAGGTCTGGGCGAAGCGCGGCCGCGCTGGATCGCCCGCGAGGGAAACAATACCGACGCGGTGATCGACGACGAGCTGGCCAATCCGACTGGCCGCGCCCTCATCAAGGGGCTGACCCGCCGCTGCTACCGCGCCGCCGACTGCTTTTTGGCCAATTCGCACGAGATGGCCCGAGGTCTGCGCGAGGCGCTCGACCTCGACCGAGGCCGCATCCGGGTGATCCACAATCCCATCGACCTAGCCGCGATCCGGCGCTCGGCGGGCGAGCCTTTGCCCCGGCCGCAGGCGCGGCCGTTCATCGTCACCGCCGGGCGGCTGGAATATCAGAAGGGCCACGACGTCCTCATCGAGGCCTTCGCGGCGAGCCACGCGGCCAAGAACTTCGACCTGGTGATCCTTGGGCGCGGCACGCGGGAGGCGGCGCTAAAACGCCAAGCCGCCCAGCTTGGGGTGGGCGCGCGGGTGATTTTCCCCGGATTCGCGGTCAACCCGTGGGCGTGGCTCTCGAAGGCGACCCTGTTTGTCCTGCCCTCGCGGTGGGAAGGCTTCCCCAGCGTGGTGGCCGAAGCCCTGGCCTGCGGCGCGCCGGCCTTGGTCACCGCCTGCGACTATGGACCCCGCGAGGTGGTGGAACATGGGGTGAGCGGCTGGGTGGTTCCCCCCGACGACGCGGCCGCCTTCGGCGCGGCCATGGACCGGATGCTTGAGCAGCCCGACCTGACCGCCCGCCTCAGGGCGAACGGCAAGGCCCGCGCCCCCGATTTCGACATCGGCAAGATGATCGAGGCCTACACCAGCCTCTTCGTCGAACAGGCCGCCGCGCCGAGGGCATTCGCGGTGGGAGCGTGAGCTGTTACGCGGATTTCCGTTCCAAGCTCGGTCGCGATTGCAGGCGCTTCACGAGACCGGCTCGCGTCCCGCCGTGTCACCCCCGAAATGAAAAGTAGGGGTCCGCGACCAGGGCTCTGAAGGCGGCCAGGCCCTCGCCTTGCAGTTGGAAGCCATGTTTGCCGGGGGCGTCGAAATACATGATCGCCTTGATCCTGGGGAATTTCGGCGCGTCCCGAGCGATGCCTCGAATGAACGCCGCCTGGTCTTCCGCCGGCGCCCCGGTCGCGCCGACCATGATCGGCTTGTCATGGGTGGGAAGGTTGGCGAAGAATGTGCCGAACATGATCGTGAAGGCCGCTTCTCCCAGTCCCTTGCGGTCGAATTTGTCTCCGCCGACCCAGTCCACGTAGGCGTCACCCGGATAGTAGGGGGCAACATCGCCGTGGCCGCTGGGGCACCAGACGAAGGCCGCGTTGGTCGCCCCTTCGGTGTTGAAGATCGTCCTGATCCGTCGCCACGCGGCGACGAAGGCGGGTCCATGACCGAAGGCGTCGCACGACATGGCCTTGTGCTTGTTGATGTTCATCTCCCAGTACCAGCGCAGGAACATGGGTTTGCCGAACGTCTTGACGCCCTTGGCGTAGGCATGAATTACCTGGTCGTACTTGCCGCCGTTGATATCGGCGAGGTTGCCGCAATGCCAATCGAGAAGCGGCATCGAGCCATTCTTCTCGATGGCGGCGAGCGTTTGCGTCGGCAGCGGGTCCAAGAAGCCGGAGAAGGCGTGCAAGACGGCGACCGGCCGACCGATCGCCGCGTTGAAGGCCGCGAGCTGACCCAACTCCTTCATGGGCTTCTCGCTCCCCCGCGGGCCGGAGAGGTCCTGCGGGTTGACCCAGGCCCCCAGATAGGCGCCTCGGGCGGGAATCGCCGGGGGTCTAAGCGTGGACGCGGGCCATCCCGCGAGGGGGAACAGGGCGACCAGCGCCAATGCCAGCGACGACACTATCCGCTTCATCTTCTTCTCCCGACCCATCAATTATCGACCACCGCCGCTCGGCGCCAAGCCCGGCGTCTCAACGGCCGCACGGGAATGTTGGCGCGCTCGGAGCGATTCGAACGCCCGACCCCCAGATTCGTAGTCTGGTGCTCTATCCAGCTGAGCTACGAGCGCGCGCCGCCTCATCGGCGAAGGCGCGGAACCTAGGCGGGCGGGGAAGGGAATTCAAGTCGGCGTTCGGCGAGCGCTCAGCGCGCGGCGGCGCAGGCCGGCAACTCCTCCACCAGCTGATCGAACATCAGGCGCGAAGGCGTCCTCGGCCGCGTAGTCGAACATCGACATCAGGTAGGGCGGAAAGGCGACGCCCTTTTGCACCGCCGCCTCCGCCGACCGGCAGGCCTCAACGACGGCGTCCTGATACCCGACGAGGGCGCGGTAGCCAAGCGCCTTGGCCCGGGTCATGTCCAACACGATTGGGCGCGGTACGCCCCAGGGGTTCGCGCCCACGCCGCCGATGGGTGGGCCGGCGAAGGCAAACAGACGCCATCGATGGCCGTAGGCGCCGGCTATGAATTCACCGATGGCCGCAACGGTCAGAGCCTCGGGATCGGCGGCGTTGAGGATGCGATTGACGGGCGCGGCGAGGGCGACGCGGATCAGCTCGGCGATATTGGCGGTGCCGCTGGTGTGGAATCGGCTGCGGCCATCATAGGCAAGCGGGACGGCGCGGCGCCCGTCGAGAATCCGTTTGACGAACCACCACTCGCGTGGATGCCGCGAACCCGTGCCATATACGGCCCCCGGCCGCAGGATGGTCACCGGGCGACGCGCCTTTTGCAATAACGTCTGCTCCAGCCCCACCTTGCGGGTGGAATAGGTCTCCGGCCCCGGCGCGACAGTGGGCTGATCCTCGGATTTCGGGACGGGAAGATTTGGAAAGCCGTTCACGGCGGCCTCGTCCAGGGGGCGCCCCATCGCATCGCAGTAGACGCTCGCCGAGGAGACGACCGCCAAGGCGCCTACATCTTCCTGGATGCCGAGAAGCTGATGGGCGTGGGTTTCATCGTAAGCAACCGTGTCGATCAACGCATCGACGCCGTTCCCGACGGCCCGCGCCAAGGCCCGTCTTCGTCGCGGTCGAGGTCAACCGTCGTCGCGCCCAGCCGCCTTAGAGCTTTGGGGAAGCCATTTGGGCGCCTCTGCGCGGCTATGACGCGCCAGCCGTCGGCGAGAAGGGTTCGGCACGCCGCTTGGCCGATCTGCCCGGAGCCGCCGATGATCAGCGCGGTTCCAGCCATCTCCAAACTCCAGGCAATGTGACCATGACAAGACCCTATCGGTCGGGATAGGCTCGCGCCATGAATCGACTCCCCAATCTGCTCACCGGCCTGCGCCTTGCCTTGGCCCTGTTCACCTTCTTCGCCCTGGCGAGCGCGGCCCTGCTTTCCGAACGCCTGACCCCGGCCACCCAGTTCGCCCTGGAGCGCTGGGCGTTCTGGGCCTTCGTTGTGGCGGCCTTGACCGATTTTTTCGACGGCTGGCTGGCCCGCCGGCTGCACGTCATGACAATATGGGGGGCGATCCTCGATCCCATCGCCGACAAGGTGCTGGTGTGCGGGGTGATCCTCGGCCTGCTTTCCCTGGGCCAGACCGTGTCGGGCGTCTCGAACGCGGCGGTGGCCGTGCCGGCCGCCCTGATCCTCTTTCGCGAATTCACCGTCAGCGCTCTTCGCGAAGTGGCGGCCGGCAAGGGCGTCTTCCTGCCGGTGACCCTGCTGGCCAAGGGGAAAACCACCTTGCAGCTCGTGGCGCTGGGGGCGACGCTGCTCGTCGCCTGCTGGGGCGCCTTCTCCCTTCCCAACGATCCGGCCGTGCTCGGCAAGGCGACCGTCATCGCCCTGGGCCTCTTATGGCTGGCCACCGTCGTCACCCTGATCACCGGCGCGCAATACTGGGACCAAGCCAGGGCCGCGCTGCGCGAGGATTAGGACATCGGCTCGGCCGGTGGGGGCGGATCGTCCAGCAAGGGAATGAACTCGTCGTGGTCGAGGTCGGGCAGTTTCATGCGGCCGGCCCGCCAGTCGGCCTTGGCTTGGTCGATGCGCGCCTGGGAGGACGAGACGAAGTTCCATTCGACGAAGCGTTCGCCCAGCGGCTCGCCACCCAGCAGCATGATCTCGCAGTCGCTAAGGCCAGTGACGAGAACCGGCTCACCGGGCGAAAAGACGATCATCTGGCCGGCGACGAAGGCGCGGCCGTCGATCTCGGCCGAACCGGCGGCCACGAAGGCGGCGCGCTCGGGATAGTCAGCCGGGATCTGGGCGCGCGTCCCTGCCTTGAGGCGCCAGTGGACATAGAACATCGGCGAATGGGTCTTCACCGCCGCCTTGGCTCCGAAGGCTTCGCCGGCGATCAGCCGGGCCCACAGGCCGTCGGGCGATTCGTAGGTCGGCAGATCCTCCGGCCCATGATGGGCGAAGGCAGGCTCGATCTCTTCCAGGTTCGCCGGCAGGGCGACCCAGGTCTGGATGCCATGTATGCCCCCACCGGCGTGCCGCAACGCGTCGAACCGCTCTGAATGGGTGATGCCCCGTCCTGCGGTCATCCAGTTCACCTCGCCCGGTCGGACAGCGATTTCCGAGCCGACGCTGTCGCGGTGGGTGATTTCCCCCTCGAACAGGTAGGTGACCGTGGAAAGGCCGATGTGGGGATGTGGCCGCACGTCGGCGG
Source organism: Caulobacteraceae bacterium (assembly GCA_051002715.1). Lineage (GTDB taxonomy): Bacteria > Pseudomonadota > Alphaproteobacteria > Caulobacterales > Caulobacteraceae > Acaudatibacter. Next base: position 17,886 of record JBPCMA010000265.1, on the reverse strand, counting down.
CCCGCGGGAACCCCGGCGCGAAGTCGACGGGCCCGACATGGTCGAAAAAGACGAACGGGCCGATCGACCGGCGAGACGCTAAGGGAAGGACGCGGCCGACCTCGAAACCGCCGAGGTCCCGCCGCCGCGATTCGATGACGCGCTCGATCATGGGTTAGCCTTTCTCCTCCGCGCCGCCGCTGTCGATATGAGGGCAGACCAGTCCCAGGGGCATGGCGGTGGAGTTCTTCACCGCCCGCATGACAATGCGGCTTTCCACGTTGGAGACCAATCCCAGAGACAAGATCTTGTCGCGCAGGAAGGCGTCGAAGGTGTGCATGTCGCGGGTGACGATACGCAGTTCGTAGTCCGCCGCGCCGGTGACCGTGGCGCACTGAACCACCTCGGGCAGGGGTTTCACCGCCGCTTCGAAAGCGTCCAGATTCGTCGTGGTCGGAAGGTAAAGTTTCACCGTGCAATAGACCTCGAAGTCGAGCCCGAGCTTTTCCCGGTCGAGGATGGTCACCCGGCGCTGGATGATTCCGGTGTCCTCCAGGCGCTTGATCCGCCGCCAGCAGGGCCTGGGCGAGAGGCCCGCCCGCTCGGCGACCTCGGCCACCGAACGGCTCGCGTCGTGCTGGATGAGGTCGAGAATCCGCGTATCGATATCGTCAAGTCGTTCCGACACGAATCGCCCCTTCGCGCCGCCGCGCGGCGGCTAGAACATCGAGCGGCCGGCGACTCGCAGGTCGTAGCGCTGCTCGCCGTCGCGGAAGTCGGCGTCGCCCTCCAGGGCGACATAGGAAAACTGTGTGCCGCCCTTGAGCGAGAAGCCCACCGTGGCCCAGCCGCCGGTGTCCGGGTCGGCGGCCAAGGTGAAGGGCGACCCGTTGGTAAAATTGGCTACCGTGTCGCCGATGTCGCCGGCGAAAATCTCGCGGAAGCCCGCCCGGACCTCCGTGCGCAGCCAGGCTGCCTCGCCCCACTGGCGGCCGAGAACCATGATCGCCTCGCCGCTGAAGCGCGTGCTGACCCGGCTGGCGATGTTCAGGTCGAAGCCGTCGCCGCCGCCGCTTTCGCCGTGCGCGCCTTCATTGAGCCGCAGGTAATCCACTGAAACCTCGGGCCGCGCATAGAAGCGGCCGAACCGCTTCTCGTAGGCCGCGCCGGCGTGGGCGTCGTAGAAGAGGCCGCTCCAGTTCGAGGTCGCGATGTTGATCGCCCCGGGCGCCAGAAAGCGCCTGTCGTCGGAAAACCACGAATAGCCCACCGCGCCGCGCGCCGAGACGGTAAATGGGCCGGCGGCGCGGCGATAATAGAGGCCGCCCTCCACCATAGAGCCCACCACATGCTCGCCCACCGCGGCGGCGGAGTCCTCTTCCTGGCCGTTGAAATAGGCAAGGGTGACGCCCAGCGCCCCGCCGGCCGGCCCCATGCGCTCATAGCCACCGACCACCCCGAACAGCTTGGCGGTCGAGCCAAGCGTGTCGATGCCGCTGCGATCGACGCGCTGGTTGACTTCCTGAAGCCACAGGCTCGAACCGGCCACTCGCGTGCCGGCGTCGGGCGTCGTTCCTGTCATGCTCGAGATGGCCTGAGCCGCCGAGTCGAGCGCCTCGAACATGCCCTGTCCCTGGTCGGGCAGAAGCTGGTCGTAGACACTTTTGAGACCGGCCTCGGTGGTCTGGGCCAAAACGACCTTCTGGATGTTGGCGTCCTGCGGAATGGCGGCCAGAACCGCGTCCAGGGCGCTCCCCTCGGCCGCATTGAAATTGAGCTGAGCGGCGGTTTTGCGGGCCACCGTGAGCTGGATCTCGCTGCTGTCGACATTGGGATTGCCGGCCGGAACAAAGGCGGCGGTCGCGGTGTAAAGATAGGGCGCGTTGGCCAGCGTACCCGAGCCAAAGGTTCCGGCGGAGAGCGTGCCCTCACCCGGGACCGTCTGCAGGATGGTGTAGGTCTGGGTCGGCGCGCTCTGCACGCTCTGCAGGGTCAGCCCGACCTGAGCCCCGGTCTCGAAGGTCGAGGCGCCGCTGGTGACGAATTTGGTGTTGGTCCCATGGGCCGGGTCGGCGGAGACCAGCAGGGTGCCGTTAGCCCCGACATTGACGCTGCGCGCGTTGACGATGTTGGGATTGGTGTCACTGAGGGTGCCGCTCACCACATTGACGGTGAGGGTGTGGTCTCCCTCGTCCTTCAGGGCGCCGGTGACCACGGTGCCGGGCATGACGACGCCCGCGATCACGCTAGGCGGCGCGCCGTCGACGGTGAGGGTGTTGACCCCCGCGCCCATGTCGATGACATCGCCGGTCACCGTGCCGGCCTTGACCGTCAAGGTCGCGCCGCCGGAGCCGAAATAGATCGAGCCGGCGATCGAGGGGGTGGTCGTGCCGAGTTCCTGCCAAAGGGTCGGATTGGCGGCCGGATCCTGGCCCGCGGCCACCGCCGCCAGGGCGACGTAGGCAATGCCGTTTTCCACCGCCGTCTGGCCGGGGGTATAGGTCGATGTGGAAACATACGCCGGCGCCCCGGCGACGCCCGGCGCCACATCCTGGGTTATGGTCTGGGCGGATTTTCCGGCCGCCAGGTCGATGCCGATGGTGGTTCCCGGCATGGGCGTGGAAACAAAGGTCTGATTCAGCGTGGCCGCGATGTTGCCGGTATTGTCGACGCTGGTCACCGATCCGGAATTGTCCATGATCCCGGCCGCCGTGCCGCCCACGCCGCCTTCGCCGCTGATCGTCGCGGCGATGGATCGGCTGTTGGCGATGCTGGTCACCGTCGCGCCGGGATCGATGAGAATACCCGCGACGTTGACGGCCACGGGAGCGGGAATGACCGGATTGGTGCCGGTGGCCGTGGTGGCCGCGTTCACCTGGGTCGAGGTGGCGGCAATGGATCCGTCATTGACCAGGGCCGCGACATTCGCGCCGACCCCCAGGTGGATGGCCGTGGCGTCGGCTTGGTAGGCGTTGGCGCCGATCGAGCCGGTGTTGTGCAGGCCGCCGACCAGGGTCGCCGCGAGGTCGCCGGTCCCGCCGATCTGGATGGCCGTGGCTGGCACCACGGCTGGCAGGTTGGGGGTGATCAGGGGATCGTAGACGCCATCAGCGGTGACGGAGCCCTGAATCACCAGGCCGTAGGCGTTGGCCCCCACGCCCACCGCCCCCAGGGTCACGCTCCTGACCGTCGAGCCGATCTGGAGAGCCGGCGCCGCCCCATAGGAGGCGACGTTGGCGGTTCCCTGCATCGCGTCGGGAACGCCGTCACCGTCCTGATCGAGGTTGGTGGTGCTCAGCGGCGTCGGCGCGGCGCTGAGAAGCAGGCCCTTGCCAATGTCGGCCCCGATGCTGACCGCCGAACCGCCCTGCTGGAGCTCGTCGGCGGTGTAGAGCAGGGAGAGGGTCGGATTGGTGGGGCGCAGGGTGCTGCGATAGCCCGAAGCGCTCACGAAGCCCGAGATGTTGACCGTTCCGCCCACCGCGCCGTCGATGGCGACCCCCTGGGCGTTCAGCCCGCGCGCGGTCACGCCGGTGATCCTGACGTTGCCGCCCACGCCGCCGGTGGAGGTCACCTGGACGCCGGTCGTGTTGTCGCCGGTGATGCTCACCGAGCCGTTGGCGACGGTCGATGGGCCGCCGGGCGTGGTCGGCGGCGTGACGGTGAGCATCAGGAGATCACTGGTGATCGGCGCCTGGATCGAGATACCTTCGGAGGTATTGCCCTGAATGGTGATGGCGCCGGTGGTGGTGATGCCGCCGGTGAAAGGCGCGCTGCCCATCACGGCGATTCCGATGCGGTTGGAGCCCTGGGCGAAGACGCCGTCGACCACCCCGTCGGCGTTGGTGTCGGTAGCGACATAGGACTCGGTCAGACTGATGGGACCCGTTGTGGTCACCTGGCCGGTGAAACCGCCGTCGATGAGGATGCCGGTGGCGTCGCTCACGTCCTTGAACGAAATCGAGCCTTCGTTGGTGACCGTATTGTTGCTGTTCAGGGTCACCGCCGCCCCCGGCGCGGTGGGGGCGACCGATCCGGTCGCCGTAATGTCGATGTCGCCGGGCTGGCCGCCATTGATCGTCGCGGTCGCCACCGGCGTGGTGGTCGCGGTGGTGATCTGGGTCGCGGCCTCCACGCGCCCCGCGCCGACGACGAGCAGGGGCGCGAGCGCGACGGCCGTCGCGAGGAACTTTCGTTTCATGGAGGCGACTTTCACCCGCGGCGGCTTTGGAATCTGACTTCGCCCGCCTATTACTTCCGCAATTGGGCGCCTTTCAAGGCAAAGGCGCCGAAGTCACGGCCTGTCACGCGCCGGACACAGCGACGGGCCAGGAATACGCCCCATGCACGAGCGCCCATTCATTCCGTCCGATGGTTGATCCGCCGCCCCTTTCGCCAGGCGAGTCCGCGCCGGATCGCCGGAACGCCAGGGGCGCTATTCTCCTGACCGGGGCGGCGGGGACGGCGGCGCCCTTGGCGCTGGCGGCTATGGGGACGGCGAGGTGGGAGGCGGCGGGGATCGCGGCGGCGGCGATGGCCGCGCTCACCTGCGTGCTGTGGCTGCGCCAAGCGCGCCGCGGCCGGGTGATAGCCACCGCCCCAGCGTCACCGCCCGACCAGGGAGCGGCGGCGCCGTTCGCCGCCATGATCGAACACCTCGCCGACCCGATTCTACTGGCGGCTGGCGGCGACGCGGCCGATCCGAGCGCCCGGCGCTACGCCTTCGCCAACGCCGCCGCGCGCGGCCTGCTGCGCCTGCGGCGCGCCGACGGCCCGCTAGCCACCGCCCTGCGCGGCCCCGACCTCCTGGAGGCGATCGACGAGACCTTGTTTAAGGGCGCGGCGACGCAAACCATCTACCGTTCCGGCGGCGCCCAAGAGCGCGTCTGGCGGGCCACCGCCCTACCGTTGACCGTCGAAGGGTCCGGCCCCCTGGCCCTGATCGCCTTGCGCGACGAGACAGAATTTCGTCGCGGCGAGCGCACGCGCGCCGACTTTCTTGCCAACGCCAGCCACGAACTTCGTACTCCGCTCGCCTCCCTGGCCGGCTTCATCGAGACCCTGCGCGGCCACGCCCGCGACGATCCGGCGGCGCGCGAGACCTTCCTGGCCATCATGCACGGGCAGGCTCAGCGGATGCGGCGCCTGATCGACGACCTGATGAGCCTGTCGCGGATCGAGCTGGGCGAGCACATTCCTCCCTTGGTGGAGGTGGACGTTGCGGCGGCCGCCGCCGACGTGTTGGACGCCCTAGGGCCCATGGCCGCCGAACGCGGCGTCGCCTTTCGCTCAGCGTCTCCGAGCGAAGGCGAGGCGGTCATTCCCGGCGACCGCGATCAGATCCAGCAGGTGATCCAGAACCTCGCCGAGAACGCCCTCAAATACACGCCGCGTGGCGGGACGGTGGAGGTGGAGATAGCCTCGGGCCTGGACGCCGCCTCCGCCAGCCAGCCGGCGTCGGCCCTCGCCGCTCACCGCGCCCTGCTGACCCCCGATCGCGCCGAGGCGGCGCGTTATGTCGCCCTGCGGGTCCGCGATGCCGGCCCCGGCATCGCGCGCGCCCAACTGCCGCGCCTGACCGAGCGCTTTTATCGCGTCGAGGGGCAGAAAAGTGGAGAGCACGCCGGCACGGGCCTTGGCCTGGCCATCGTCAAGCACATCGTCAACCGTCAACGGGGCGGCCTGACGGTGGAAAGCGCCGAGGGCCAGGGAAGCGTCTTCACGGCATATCTGCCCATGGGCCATGAGGCTGAACGGGCGCCTTGACGGGCCCGCTCGCTTGGGCCAAGCGGCGCCATGAACATCCTCGTCGTCGGCTCGGGCGGCCGAGAACACGCCCTGGCCTGGAAAATCGCCGCCTCGCCGCTGGCGGGGCGACTGGTGTGCGCGCCGGGCAATCCGGGCATGGCCAAGCTCGCTGAAATCCGACCGACGAAGGCGGCCGACGTCGCCGGCCAGGTCGCCCTGGCGCGGGAAATCGCCGCCGATCTGGTCGTTGTCGGGCCGGAGACGGCCATCGAGGCCGGCTTGGCCGACGTTTTGGCCGAGGCCGGTATTGCCTGTTTCGGGCCGAGCGCTGCGGCCGGAAGGCTGGAATCCTCCAAGGCCTTCGCCAAGGCCTTCGCCGCGCGCCACCGCCTGCCGACCGGCCGTTTCGAAGTGTTCGACGCCGCCTCGCCGGCCAAGGCGTCGCTCGGCCGATTCGAGCCGCCCTTCGTGATCAAGGCGGACGGCCTGGCGGGCGGCAAGGGGGTGGTCATCGCCCCGGATCGGCGGCGCGCGGAAGCGGCTATCGAGGACGCTCTGGGCGGCCGCTTCGGAGCCGCCGGCGCGCGGGTGGTGATCGAGGAATATCTCCACGGAGAGATCGCCTCCCTGTTCGCCCTCAGCGACGGGACCACCAGCCTGATGTTCGGCGCCGCCCAGGATCACAAGCGCCTGCTCGACGGCGACAAGGGCCCCAACACCGGCGGCATGGGCGCCTATGCGCCGGCCTCGGTGCTGACCGCCGAGGTCACGCGGGCGGCGAGGGGGCGGCTCATCGAGCCGGCCCTCGCCGGCGCCGCCGCGGAGGGAACACCCTACCGGGGGGTGCTGTTCTGCGAAGCCATGATCACCGCCCAGGGCCCCAAGCTCATCGAGTTCAACGCACGCTTCGGCGACCCGGAATGTCAGGTGCTGATGCTGCGCCTGACGAGCGACTTGGTTCCCTATCTGCTGGCCGCCGCCACCGGCGGCTTGACCGGGGTGACCCCGCCGGCTTGGCGGGACGAGGCGGCCATCTGCGTGGTATTGGCCGCCAAGGGCTACCCCAACCGCCCGACATTGGGCGCGGTCATCGCCGGGGCCGAGGCGGACTTCGGCAAAGATGTGGTGGTGTTTCACGCCGGCACGGCGCGGCGCGGCGACGGCGCGCTCATCGCCGCCGGCGGGCGGGTTCTCAACGTCTGCGCCCGCGCCCCGACCCTTCGGGGCGCCCGCGACCTCGCCTACGCCGCCATCGAGCGGATCGACTTTCCCGGCGGCTTCCACCGTCGCGACATCGGCTGGCGGGCATTGGTCCGGGATTCGCCGACCCATCCGCCGGCCTAATGAGGCTGGTCAGCCGCGGCGGCGTGATCGTCGCCGGCGCCGTGACAGGCGTGACCGTGCCCGCTCGATTCGTTCATCGCCTTCAGCATGGCCGGGCCGCCCGTCCAGAGGAACCGCCACAGGAGCAGCGCGGCCAGGGCGATGCCGGCCAGGTTCAGCCAAGTCGTATAGTTCCACGATATCGTCTCGACCGTCATGAGATGGGCGGCGCGGTGCGTCGGGATCAGATGGAGGAGGCCGAACAGGATCTCGATCACATAGCCCGCGCCGGCCATGGCGGCGTAGAAGACGGCGCCGAGCAACGCCGCCACCTTCAGCCCGTAATAGCGGCGATAGATGTCCAGGATCGGCAGGACGATCAGGTCGCCGAAGATGAAGGCGACCACCCCGCCAAAGCTTGCCCCGCCGTTCCAAAGGACGGCGGCGAGCGGCACGTTGCCCACCGAACAGACGAAGGTGATGACGGCGATCAGCGGCCCGATCAGCGGGCCAATGATTTTGGCGACGGCCGGATCGCGGGCGTCGAAGACCCGCGCCCAAACCTCCGGGGGAACCCAGGCGGCGACCGCCCCGGCGATCACCAGCCCCAGGGCGATATCGAACCACAGCGAAGCCCAGTCCATCCAGAAATAGTGCGAGATAGCGGTGAGGCCTCTGGACGACCCGATGCGCTTCAGGAGCGGGCCGCCACTCACCGACATATCCATGGCCGCGTGGCCTTCCATCTTGCCGGCGATACCCCTGTCGGCCCGCGCCCTGGCCCGATCGACCAGGCGGCGGCGGAACACCAGGCGCATCAGGACCGCGAGAAGCCCGATCATCACCAGGCCGCCGGCCCAGGTCGCCGCGGTGAAGCGCCAGCCGAGCAGGATGGCCAAGATGAGTCCCAGTTCGATCACCAGATTGGTCGAGGCGAACTGGAAGGCCATGGCCGCCGTGAAGTTTCCGCCCTTGCGGAAGATGGAGCGGCCGATCGCCACCGCCGCGTAGGAGCATGAGGACGACGCCGCGCCCAGGAAGATAGCTTTGAAAATCGAACCAGGCCGGTCGTCGGGCAAGAGCGCCCCCATCTCGCCGTGGGAGACGACGGCCTGGATGACCCCGGAGATCAAGAAGCCGAAGATCAGCGCCCAGAGAATGCTCCAGCCCATGACGGCGGCCATCCGCAGAGCATGAAGCAGTGCGTCAAACATGGTCGGCAATCCTTTAAAAATACCCTGTATGGGGTATTGCTCTCTATACCCAGGCCTGGTATATCGTAAAGGCATGAACGCGAAAATAAAGAAACCGGTCGCCACGCGCCTGGCGCGAATCGAGGGCCAGATCCGCGGCATCGGCCAGATGATCGAGCGGGATCGCTATTGCCTGGACGTGGTGGCGCAGGTGCGGGCCGCCCGCGCCGCCCTGGCCAAGGTCGAGCAGATCATTCTGGCGGACCATCTGGGATCGTGCGTCGAGGAGGCGATCGTCAGCGGCGATCCCGAACGGCAGCGCCTGAAGGTTGCCGAGCTCATCGACGTGTTCAGCCGGGCCGACCGATGAACGCGGGCCTCCCCCGATGATCCGCCCATCCAGAGCCATCCCCACGGGGCCTTCCCGGCGGCGCTTCGTCCAGGGGATCGCGGTTCTCGGGGGCGCCGGGGCCATCGGCTTTACGCCGCGATCGGCGCACGCCCAGGACCTGACGCACCTCGGCGGGAACGTCTTCGACCTGACCATCGCCCAGACGCCGGTGAACATAACCGGACGGGCGCGGATGGCCATTACGGTCAACGGCATGGCGCCCGGGCCGGTGCTGCGCTGGCGAGAGGGAGACACGGTGACGCTGAACGTCGCCAACCGCCTGGGGGAGCCCACCTCCATCCATTGGCATGGCATCCGCTCGCCGGCCGACATGGACGGCGTGCCGGGCCTCAGCTTTCGCGGAATCATGCCGGGCGAGACCTTCACCTACCGCATCCCGATCAAGCAGGCCGGGACCTATTGGTACCACAGCCATTCGGGGATGCAGGAGCAGCTCGGGCTGCATGGCGCCATCGTCATCGAGCCCAACGGCGGCGAGCCGCACTCCGCCGACCGGGAGCACGTCATCGTCCTCGCCGACTGGACCGACGAGGATCCGATGACAGTGGTCGCCAACCTCAAGATGCTGGGCGACTACTACAACCGCGGCCAGCGCACGGTGGGCGACCTCGCCCGCGAACTGAAGCGCGACGGCGTGGCCGCGACATGGCGGGAGGGCTCGATGTGGGCGCGGATGAACATGACGCCCACCGACATCCTCGACGTGTCGGGCGCGACCTATACCTATCTGGTCAACGGCGCGCCGCCCTCCGCGAACTGGACCGCCCTCTTCCAGCCCGACGAGCGGGTGCGGCTGCGGATCATCAACGCCTCGGCCATGACCATCTTCGACGTGCGTATTCCAGGCCTCGCCATGAGCGTGATCCAGGCCGACGGCCGCGATGTGCGCCCGGTCACGGTCGATCAATTCCGCATCGGCGTGGCGGAGACCTATGACGTGATCGTCGCCCCCAAGGGCGATCGCGCCTACACCCTCTTCGCCCAGACGCAGGACCGCTCCGGCTACGCCCGCGCCACCCTGGCGCCGCGGATGGGCATGGCCGGCGCCGTCCCGCCGATGGACCCCCGCCCCCTCCGCACCATGACCGACATGGGAATGAGCGGGATGGGAATGGAGGGCATGGGCCGCGGAAGTTCAATGCGGATGGGCGCGATGCCCACGGTCGCCGCCGCCTCGACGGATACTCGCGCGGGGCTGCCAGCCGCCAACGCCGATCACGTGACGCCCAAAACGATGAAGGGCGCGGTCAACGTCGACAACGTGGCGATTGCGAGCGAGAATCGCCTGGGCGAGGCCGGCGACGGATTGGAACAAGATAGCCGCCGCACCCTGGTCTACACCGACCTGAAGGCGCTCCAGCCCGGGCCCGACCCGCGCCAGCCGGGCCGCGAGATCGTCTTTCATCTGACCGGCAACATGCAGCGATGGACATGGGGATTCGACGGAAGGAAATTCGCCCAGGCCCTGCCGATCCACCTCAAACTCGGCGAACGGGTCCGCTTCGTCCTGGTGAACGACACCATGATGGACCACCCCATCCATCTGCACGGCCTATACAGCGAGATCGAGAACGGCCAGAGGGACTACCGGCCCCTGAAGCACACCGTGACCGTCAAGCCGGGCGAGCGGATGAGCTACCTGGTCAGCGCTGACACGCCGGGCCATTGGGCCTTCCATTGCCACCTGCTCTACCACATGGAAACCGGCATGTTCCGCACCGTGGTGGTCTCTTAAGGTGTGGCCCGCGTGGGGGATCGCCCTCGCCTGCATCGCCGCGTCGGCGCCCCCGGCGGCGCTCGCCCAGACGGCAGGCGGCGATCCCAACTCGGCGACGCCCTTCGGCTATCCGATCGGGGATCGGAGAATTTTCATCCACGGCCTCTTGGACGAATTCGAGGGCCGGCTTGGCGCGGATTCGAGCTTCCGCTGGGAAGACGAGGGTTGGGTTGGCGGCGATTTCAACCGGCTCTGGCTGAAGAGCGAGGGCGAGGTCACCGGCGGTCGCGTCGAGGATGGCCAGCAGGAGCTGTTCTACAGCCGGCCGATCACCACCTATTTCGATGTGCAAGCGGGCGGCCGCTACGATCTCGATTCCCTGCGGGGCCGCGGGTGGGCCGCTTTCGGGATCGAGGGCCTCGCGCCCTACTTTTTCACCGTCTCGGCGACCGCGTACGCCAGCGATACCGGCCACTACGCCGCTAAGCTGCAGGCTTCCAACGAAATCCATTTCACCCAGACGCTCATCCTTCAGCCGCAGGCCGAGCTGAATTTCTACACCCAAAGCGATCCCGGTCGCCGGATCGGGGCCGGCCTGTCGGACCTCGATGCCGGCCTGCGCCTCCGCCAGGAGATCAGCCGCAAGTTCGCGCCCTATGTCGGCCTGACCTATGAAAGAAAGTTCGCCCGGACGGCGGATTTCGCCCGCGCCGCCGGCGAGGCCGCCGACGATCTGAGGTTCACGGTCGGCGCGCGCGCCTGGTTTTAGAAGTCCCCGCTTTTAATCACAGGAGGAAACCCAAATGTCCCATAGGATCGCGGCCGTGGCGGCCCTTGCGACGCTCGCCGTGATCGGCCCCAAGGCCGCGCGGGCCCATGCTCGCCTGATGAGCGCCGACCCGCCGGCCGGCGCCTCGGTAAAGCACCCCCCGAGGATTCTGCGGGCGAGTTTCAGCGAAGCCCTGGTCGGGCCATTCTCGGGTCTGGAGCTGGCGACCGACAAAGGCGCCCCCGTCGCCATCGGCAAAACGACGCTCGACCCCAAGAATCCTCGCACATTGATCGCGCCCATCGTCCGGCCGCTGGCCGCCGGGGGGTATGTCGTCAAGTGGCGCGCGGTCAGCGTTGACACCCACCGGATGACCGGCCGCTACGGCTTCCGCGTCGAGCCGTGATCGTCGCGGCGGGCCTCGTCGCGGCGCGTTTCGTCCATTTCGCGGCCCTGACGTTCATTTTCGGGGCCGGCTGGGCGCCTACCTACGCCGACCTGCGCCCGGTCGCGGACCGCCTGCGCGGCCTGCGACGGCTGGCGGCTTGGCTGGCGCTGGCCAGCGCGATAGGCTGGTTCGTGTTCGCCGTAGGCAGCATGGTGGGCTCGCTTTCCGGCGCCTTCGCACCCGCCGCTCTCATCGCGAGCGTGCGAGACATGACCTTCGGGCGGGTGTCGGCGATCCGGATGGTCGGTTGCGCGCTCTTGATCATTCTCGTCTCCTCACCGGTCCAGGATCGCCTTGAGCGACCGGCGTGGCTGCTCGCCGGCGCGTTGCTGGCCAGCCTCGCCCTGACCGGCCACGCCCAGGAGGAAGAGGGGTGGGCGCTCGCCGCGCACGGCGTGGCCGATGCGCTTCACCTGCTGGCCGCCGGCCTGTGGCTCGGCGCTCTTGGCGTCTTCGTTCTGCTGTTGACCGGCCCGGCGCTGAGCGACGAAGAGTCTGGCCGCCGAGCGCTGTCCCGATTCTCGACGACCGGCATTGTTTCGGTTCTGATCCTCGTCGCGACCGGCCTGGTCAACGCCGTCTTTCTGGTCGGCGCGCCGACCGCGCTCGTTTCGACCCCTTACGGCCGGGTGCTCACGATCAAGCTCCTGCTCTTTCTCGCCATGGTGGGGCTGGCGGCCTTCAACCGGCGCGATCTGCGATCGGGCGCCGTCTCCATGCGGACGCTGCGCCGACGGGTCGTCGTCGAACAGGCGATGGGCGCGGGCGTGCTGCTCGCCGTGGCGATTCTGGGCACGATGCCTCCCGCCATCATGGCCGGCATGGGCTAGGGTTGCCGGCGCGCGCTCACACCTCCAGTGAATAGCCGGCCGAGCGGACGGTGCGGATGGGATTGCCGTCGCCGCCCAGGGCTTTTCGCAGGCGGCCGATGTGAACATCGACGGTGCGGGTTTCCACATAGGCGTCCGAGCCCCACACGGCGTCGAGGAGCTGCTCGCGCGAGAACACCCGCCCAGGGCGTCGCATGAAAAAGTCGAGCAGGCGAAATTCGGTGGGGCCCAGGCGCACTTCCTCACCGGCCCGGCTGACCTTGTGGGCGGCGCGGTCGATGACGATGTCGCCGGCCCGCGCCCGATCCTCGGCCAGGCCGGGGCGGATGCGGCGCAGCACGGCCCGGACGCGGGCGGCGAGTTCGCTCATGGAGAAGGGCTTGATCACGTAGTCGTCGGCCCCGGTGTCGAGGCCGCGGATGCGGTCGCTCTCCTCGCCGCGCGCGGTGAGCATGACGATGGGCAGGTTGCGGGTGGCGGCGCGCTGGCGCAGGCGCCGACAGACCTCGATGCCGGACACGGTGGGCAGCATCCAATCGAGAACCACCAGATCGGGCTGCTTTTCCTCGATCAGCAAGAGCGCTTCCTCGCCGTCGGCGCACAGGGTGACGGCGTAGCCCTCCTTGACCAGATTGTAGTCGAGCAGGGTGGCTATGGAATCCTCGTCCTCCACCACCAGAATGGCAGGCGCGAGGGAAGGGGGACCGTCGGCGGTCATGGCTTGCCCAGGGCGTCCGACTTGGGCCGCTCGTCGGCGAGTTCAACCCCGGTGATCTCGTAGTGTACGATCTCGGCGATGTTGGTGGCGTGGTCGCCGATCCGCTCGAGATTCTTGGCCACGAACAGCAGATGGGCGCAGGCGGCGATGGTGCGCGGATCGCCCATCATGTGGGTCAGCAACTCGCGGAAGATGGCGTCGTAGTGTTCATCGACCTCATGGTCGTGCCGCCACACCTCCACCGCGCCATCGACCTGGCGCGAGGCCAGGGCGTCGAGCACCTCCTTGAGCCGGCCGGTCACCAGTTCGCCCATGCGCTCGATGGATGCGGCGAGCGGCGTCACCGGATCGGCCTCGGCGATGATGAGGGCGCGTTTGGCGATGTTCTTGGCCAGGTCGCCGCAGCGTTCCAGGTTGTTGGCGATCTTCATGGCCGCCACCGTGCGGCGCAGGTCTTCGGCCACCGGCTGGCGAAACGCGATGAGGCGGATGGACTTGCGCTCGATCTCCCGCTCCAGGGCGTCCAGCCGCGGGTCACGGTCGATCACCGCCCCGGCCAGCGCCAAGTCGCGCCGTGTGATGGCCCGCAGCGAATCGGCTGCCGCCGCCTCCGCCAAGCCGCCCATGCGCGCCAGATCGGCGGTAATCGCATCCAGGTCTTCGTCGTAGGCCCTGACCGTGTGGTCCATCTTCGTTACGCGTCCGGTTGGCGGGGATTCATGGCGGGAATTCCAGCCAGCGATCGTGACGGCGCTATTGATGGGCAGCCGATCCGCCTCATCCGAACCGCCCCGTGACGTAATCGCTCGTGCGCGAGTCCTTGGGATTCACGAAAAACCTCTCCCGCTCGTCGGTCTCGATCAGTTCACCGTTCAGCATGAAGGCCACGCGTTGCGAGATGCGGGCCGCCTGCTGCAGGTTGTGGGTGACGATCAGGATGGCGTAGGTCTTCGCCAGTTCCACCAGAAGTTGCTCGATCCGCGCGGTGGAGATCGGGTCGAGCGCCGATGTCGGCTCGTCCAGCAATAGGACTTCGGGCCGCACCGCGAGGGTGCGGGCGATGCAAAGGCGCTGCTGTTGGCCGCCCGACAGGGCCAGGGCGCTTCGCTTGAGCTTGTCCTTGACCTCGTCCCACAGCGCCGCCTGGGTCAGCGCCTCCTCGACACGATCGTTCATCTCGGCCTTGGACAGCGCCTCGTAGTGGCGCACCGGGAAGGCGATGTTCTCGAAGATCGACAGGACGAACGGCGTCGGCTTCTGAAAAACCATGCCGACGTTCTTGCGCAGGCGCGAACGGCTGTAACGCCGGGTCAGCACATCCTCGCCGTCGAGCAGGATTTCGCCGGAGGCGCGTTGACCAGGGTAGAGTTCATATATGCCGTTGATCGTGCGCAGCAGCGTCGACTTGCCGCATCCCGACGGCCCGATGATCGCCGAGATAGTGTTCGCCGGAAAATCCACGGTTATCTTCTTCAGGGCATGATGCTTGCCGTAGTGGAAATCCAGATCGCGAATCCGGATCTTGGCTGGCGACGCCGGCGCTCCGACTTGCGCGGTCGCCGGCCGCTCGAGATGTTGGCCCCCGTCATCCATCGAGATGTCTCTGTCCGAGCGCCGCGCGGGCGATGATTCCGAGGACGAGGACGAAAAGCGTGACGATCAGGGCGCCGGCCCACGCCAAGGCGTGCCAACTGTCGTAGGGGCTCAGGGCGAACTGAAAAATGACCACCGGAACGTTGGCCAGCGGATTGGCCATGTTGGCTGTCCAGTACTGGTTGTTGAGGGCGGTGAACAGGAGGGGGGCGGTCTCGCCGCTGATCCGCGCCACGGCGAGCAGGACGCCGGTCAGGATGCCGGCGCCGGCGGCCCGATATACCACCTTGATGGTGATCTTCCAGCGCGGAAGGCCCAGCGCCAAGGCCGCTTCGCGCATCGCGTCGGGAGCCAATTGAAGCGCCTCGTCACTGGTCCGCACCACCACCGGCAGAAGGATTATCGCCAGGGCGACGGCGCCGGCGTACCCCGAGAAATGGCCGACCGGGCGCACTGCCAATTCATAAACGAAAAGGCCGATGACGATGGAGGGCGCGCTGAGAAGGATGTCGTTCACGAACCGAATCACGCCCCCCAGGCGAGTGCGGCGGGCGAATTCGGCCAGATAGGTCCCGGCCAGTATTCCGATCGGCGTGCCGATGGCGACCGCCATGACAATCATCGCCAGACTGCCGGCGAAGGCGTTGAGCAGGCCGCCCTCGGACCCCGGGGGAGGGGTCATCTGAGTGAAGAGCGCGGGCCCCAGTGCCGCCGCCCCTCTCGAGACGGTCGTCCACAAGATCCACGCCAGCCAGAACAGGCCGAATCCGGTCGAGGCCGTGGCGGCGGCGAACACCGCCGCGTTGACGATCTGGCGACGCAGGATAATTCCCCGCCCCGCGGGGCCGCCTCGCGAGGAATGGGTCATCAGGATTTCGCCCCTTCCATGCGGCCCAGGCGAAGCAGCATCAGCTTGGCCAGAGCCAGGACGATGAAGGTGACCACGAACAGCAGAAAGCCCAGGGCGATCAATGACGACAGATAGATCGGCGAGTCCGCCTCGGTGAATTCGTTGGCGATCGCCGCGGCGATCGAATTGCCCGGCATGAACAGGGAAAAGGAAAAGTCGTGCGCGTTGCCGAGCAAGAAGGTCACCGCCATTGTCTCCCCCAGCGCCCGGCCAAGGCCCAGGAAGATCGCGCCCACCACCGCAGTGCGGGTGTAGGGCAGGCTCACGTGGCTGACCACCTCCCAGGTGGTCGAGCCGAGCGCCACCGCCGATTCCTTCAGTTCCACCGGCACCGCCGCGAACACATCGCGCATCACCGCGGTGATAAAGGGAATGATCATGATCGCCAGAATGGTTCCGGCCGTCAGCATGCCGATGCCGATGGGCGGCCCGCTGAACAGTGGGCCGATGATCGGCAGGACTCCCACGTGTGCGTTCACCCATGGCTCCAGATAGGTCGCCACGAACGGCACGAAGACGAACAATCCCCACATTCCGTAGATGATGCTCGGCACCGCGGCGAGGAGTTCAATCGCCGCGCCGACCGGCCCGCGCAGCCATCGGGGCGCGAGTTCGGTGAGGAAGATCGCGATGCCGAGGCTGATCGGCGCCGCCATGACGATGGCGATCGCCGAAGTGACCAGGGTGCCGTAGATCGGCACGAAGGCGCCGAACTTGTGGCTGACCGCATCCCAGTCGCTCGACCAGAGGAAGCGGGGCCCGAAGGTCTTGAAGGCGAGGAGGCCGCCCCACAGCATGGCCAGGGCCGCGCCGCCGAGAACGAGCAGCACCAGCGCCGCCATGGCCCCGGTCAGGCCCTTGAAGATACGGTCGCCGGTCCCGTGCGACGCCTCGCGTGGCGTCGCGCTCCCGGATTTTCTCGGCGGGGAAAAGCCGCCGAATTCGTCACCGGCGATGGACATGGGCGCTCCGCCAAACCCGTCGGCGCCCGGTCCGGGGCGCGACGCCCGAAGAGTCGTTACTTGATTTGCGTCGCCCAGTAACGCTCGACCTGTTTTACCAGACCGGGGGGCAGGGAAACATAGTCCAGCGCCGCGGCGTCGCCCTGCCCGTGTTCGAACGCCCATTTGAAGAACTTCAGGGTCGCCGCCGAGCGGGTCGCGTTCTTGGGTTGTTTGTACATCAGCACGAAGGTGGTCGCGGTGATCGGGTAGCCGGCCGCGCTCGGCGCATTGGTCATCACCAGAAAGAAATCCTTGGCGTGCGCCCAGTCCGCGGTCGCCGCCGCCGCCTGGAAACCGGTGATGGTCGGGCCGATGAACCGCCCGGCGCTGTTGCGCACCAGGCCGTATTTCATGTGGTTCTGGATGACATAGGCGTATTCCACATAACCGATCGAATTGGGAATCTGGTTGACGAAGGCGGCGACGCCCTCGTTGCCCTTTCCACCCACTCCGTTCGGCCACTTGATTGAGGTGCCGGCGCCGATCTTGCTCTTCCACTCGGGGCTCACCTGTCCAAGGTAATAGGCCCAGTTGTAGGTCGTTCCCGATCCGTCCGAGCGGTGAACGCAGGTGATGGCCGCGTTGGGCAGGGGCAGGCCCGGATTGAGGGCTCGGATGGCGGGATCGTTCCATTTGTTTATCTTGCCCAGATAGATATCGGCCAGCAGCGGGCCGGAGAATTTCATCTGCCCGGGCCGGACGCCGACGATATTAACCACCGGGCTGATCGCCCCGATCACCACCGGAAACTGCGCAAGGCCGGCCGCCGCCAGCTCGGCGGGCGGCAGCGGCTTGTCGGTGGCCCCGAAATCCACCGTCGCGGCCTTGATCTGGGCGATGCCGCCGCCCGAGCCGATCGACTGATAGTTCACCTTATCGCCGAACTTGACGCTGTAGTCGGCCGACCATTTCGACAGGACGGGATAAACAAAGGTCGATCCCGCCCCGGTGATCTGTTCGGCCGAGGCGGCGCCCGCCAACGCCAGGGTCGCGGCGCCGAGCGCGGCGAGGAATGTCTTCAACATTGGTGATCTCCCAGATCGGGCGCCGTCCCCGCCGCTCGTTGATGATGGTGTAGCTCCGGTTTCATTGTGGTTTTGTGACAACTCGCCCCCTCTAGCAGGCTGAGGAAAAACCCTCTCGCTTAATTGTCTGGAGCATGATTCATCTTCGTGGTGGCGATGTCCACGGGAGGGCCGGCGATGCGGGGATTGGATCAGTCTACGGGAGCGATGTTTTCGT
>JBPCMA010000264.1:0-7427 GCA_051002715.1 Caulobacteraceae bacterium | reverse complement strand
GATGGAGCACCGCGCCGGTCAGGGCGCCGGCCCGCGCCGCGATCGTCGCCGCCAGGGCGGCGACGTCGCCGTCGGCGGACACCACCGCCGAAAAACCCGCCGCCCTGGCCGCCGCCGCCGTCGCCTCGCCCACCGCGAAGACCGGTACTACGCCCTCCGGCGAGCGCGCCGCGAAGGCGGCGACCGCGTTGGCGCTGGTGAAGGCCAGGGCGCCCACCCCGACCAAGTCGATCGGCCCCTCGCCCACGGCGCGGACGGCGAGCAATGGCGCCACGACCGGCGCGAAGCCGAGGGCGCGCACCCGCTCGGCGGTGGCCTCGGCCCCTGGCGGCGCGCGGGTGATCCAGACCGTCTTCATCGGCCCTTTGCTCAAGGGGGCGCGAGCAGCGCCTCGCCCCCTTCGTGGCGAATCTCCACGCCGAGCCGCAGCCCCAGGTCCCGCGCCGCGCCGTCGCCGTCGCTCGCGCCGACCGCGCCTTCTCGACGAAAGCGGCGGGCGCCGTCGGGGGTCAGCGCCTCGACCACGAGGGTCAGGCGCCCGTTCTGGAGGCGGGCGAAGGCGCCGATGGCGGTGCGGCACGAGCCTTCCAGCGCCTCCAGCGCCCCGCGCTCCGCCGCCGCCGCCAGGGCGGTGGGGCCGTGGCGCAGGGGCGCCAGCCAGGGGGCGTCGGCGTCGGCGGCGCGGGTCTGGATGGCCAGGGCGCCCTGCCCCGGGGCCGGCGGCGCCTCGGCCGGATCGATCAGGTCGCGGGCCAGGTGGCCCAGCCCCAGGCGGTTCAGCCCCGCCGCCGCCAGCAGGATGGCGTCGGCCTCGCCGCGCTCCAGCTTGGCGATCCGGCTGTCGACATTGCCGCGCAGGGGAACGATCCGCAGATCGGGGCGGCGATGCAGGGCCTGGGCCTGGCGGCGCAGGCTGGCGGTGCCCAGCCGCGCGCCCGGCGGCAGGGCGCCCAGGCTGTCGAACGTCAGGCTGATCAAGGCGTCGCGCGCATCCTCCCGCTCGGGGATGGCGGCGATGACGAGGCCGGGCGGGGCGTCGGCCGGCATGTCCTTGAGCGAATGGACGGCGCAGTCGATGCGGCCGGCCAGCAGGGCCGCCTCGATCTCCTTGGTGAAGAGGGCCTTGCCGCCCAGGTCCATCAGCGGCCGGTCGAGGATGCGGTCGCCGGTGGTGGTGATGCGGATGAGCGGCGCGGCCTCCAGCCCGCCCGCCAAGCCGGCAGCGATGACGGCGCGCACCCGCTCCGCCTGGGCCAGGGCCAGCTTGGAGCCGCGCGTGCCGATCCGAACCTGTTGCGCGATCATGCCGCGACGGCTACCCCACGGCGCCTTGCCCGGCAACGCTAAGATGACCGCCAAACCCCTCACCGTCCTGGGCCTCGAGACCAGTTGCGACGAAACCGCCGCAGCGGTGGTGCGCCTGGCGCCCGGCGGGCGGCCGCGGGTTCTCTCCAACGTGGTGCTCAGCCAGATCGCCGATCACGCCCCCTTTGGCGGGGTGGTGCCGGAGATCGCCGCCCGCGCCCATGTGGAGACCATCGACGCCGTCGCCGGCCGGGCGCTCGCCGAGGCGAAGGTCGCGGTCGGCGATCTCGACGGCGTCGCCGCCACCGCCGGGCCGGGCCTGGTCGGCGGGGTGATGGTGGGCCTGGCGTTCGGCAAAGCCATGGCCCTGGCGCTGGGGCGCCCGCTGATCGCGGTCAATCATCTGGAGGGTCACGCGGTCTCGGCCCGGCTGACGGCCGACGTTCCCTATCCCTTTCTCCTGCTGCTGGTCAGCGGCGGTCATTGCCAGCTTCTCGAGGTGGCCGGGGTGGGCGCCTGCCGGCGTCTGGGGACCACCATCGACGACGCCGCCGGGGAGGCCTTCGACAAGATCGGCGGGGCGCTCGGCCTTCCCTACCCGGCCGGCCCGGCCCTGGAGCGGCTGGCGCAGGGCGGCGAGGCGGCGCGCTTCCCTCTCCCCCGCGCCCTGGCCGGGCGCGACGGCTGCGATTTTTCCTTCTCCGGTCTGAAGACCGCCGCCGCCCGCCTGGCCGCCGGCCTGACCGCCGAGGCGGATCGGCGCGATCTGGCCGCCGCCGTCCAGGCCGCCATCGCCCGCCAGCTCGCCGAGCGCACGGCGCGGTCCATGCGGGCCTATGCCGTCGCGCACGGCGGCCAGCCGTGGCGCCTGGTGGTCGCCGGGGGAGTCGCGGCCAACCGCGCCGTCCGCGCCGCGCTCCAGGAACTGGCGGCGGCGGAAGGTTTCAGTTTCGACGCGCCGCCGCTCGCCTATTGCACCGACAACGCCGCCATGATCGCCCTGACCGGGGCCGAGCGGCTGGCCCTGGGCCTTGTCGACGATCTGGACGCCGCGGCGCGCCCGCGCTGGCCGCTGGACGAGGCGGCGGCGCGGCTTAGGCCAACCCATGTGGCGGGCCGCAAGGGGGCGAAGGCGTGAAAAGCGTCGGGATCATCGGCGGCGGGGCGTGGGGCACGGCCCTGGCCCAGGTGTGCGCCCGCGCCGGCCTTTCGGCCACCCTCTGGGCGCGCGAGGCGGAGGTGGTGGCCGGCATCAACGCCGACCACCAGAACCCGCTCTTCCTGCCGGGTGTCGCCCTGGACGCGGCCATCCGCGCCACCGCCGATCCGGCCGACCTGGGGCCGGCCGATCTGATCCTCGCCGTCGCCCCGGCCCAGCACCTGCGCGCCACCCTCGCCGCCTTCGCTCCCCATGCGCGGGCCGGCGTCCCGGTCGTCCTGTGCGCCAAGGGGGTGGAGGCCGGGTCGCTGAAGCTGATGAGCCAAGTGCTGGCCGAAACCTTGCCGGCCGCCCGCCCCGCCGTCCTCTCCGGCCCCAGCTTCGCCGGCGAGGTGGCGCGCGGCCTGCCCACCGCCGTCACCCTGGCCGCCGCCGATCCGACCCTGGCGCGGGCCATCGCCGGCGCCATCGCCACCCCGGCTTTCCGTCCCTATGTCTCGGGCGACATGATCGGGGCCGAGGCCGGCGGGGCGGTGAAGAATGTGCTGGCCATCGCCTGCGGCGTCGTCGAGGGGCGGGAGCTGGGGCGCAGCGCCCAGGCCGCCCTCATCACCCGCGGCTTCGCCGAACTCACTCGCCTGGCGGTGGCCCTGGGCGGCCAGGCCGAGACGGTGGCGGGCCTGTGCGGCCTGGGCGACCTGGTGCTGACCTGCTCGAGCCCGCAATCACGCAACATGAGCGTCGGCCTGGCGCTCGGGCGCGGCGAGAGCCTCGAGACGGCCCTGGCCGGCAAGCTCACGGTGGCCGAGGGGGTGGCTTCGGCCCCGGCGGTCGCCGCCCTGGCCGCGCGCCTGGGCGTCGAGACCCCCATCTGCGAAGCGGTGCGCGCCATCCTGGCCGGCGAACTGGCCGTCGGCGCCGCCATCGACGCGCTGCTGGCCCGTCCGTTGCGGGCGGAAGGTTAGAGGAGCTACGCCATGACGACCTTCGCCCTGATCTGCATCGACAAGCCCGATTCCCTCAGCCTGCGCCTGGCCACGCGGGAGGCGCATTTCGATTATGTGAGAGCCCACCCCGGCGTCATCCGCCTGGCCGGCCCGTTCCTGGACGAAGCCGGCGAGATGACCGGCTCCCTGCTGCTCATCGAAGCGGCCGACCCCGCCGCCGCCCGCGCCTTCAGCGCCGCCGACCCCTACGTCCTGGCCGGCCTGTTCAAATGGGTGGAGATCCGGGCCTGGAAGGCGACGGTGGGAACGCTCCCGTAGGGTCAGCCCGGGCGTTCGGGGCGTTATGGCTCGAGGAATATTTCGCCGCGCCGTCCGCGACGAGGCTCATTTCGAGGCGGTCAAAGCCTATATCGAGGACAATCCGGTCAAGGCCGGCCTGTGCGCCGCGCCGGCTGATTGGCCATATTCGAGCGCGTCGGGGGCCGGCGAATAAAGAGGCGGACGAGACGTCCGCCCTCCGTTTTCTTCAATTGGGAGCGTGGGCGTCCCGCCCGCGACTTCGATCTTTAGTGGCTCACTCTTACGTAAGACCCCGGCGCGGCTTCGATAACCGGCAAGCGACCGCCGCCGACCGGGCGGGCCGGGACGCGGCGGGCCTTGCGGCCGGCGAGCCACGACTCCCATTCCGGCCACCAGGAGCCGGGCTGGTTCTTCGCGGCCTCGAGCCACGCCTCGGCGGATTTCGCTAGAGACTCCCCGCTCCAATAGCCGTGCTTGCCGACGGCGGGCGGATTGATCATGCCGGCGTTGTGGCCCGAGCCGCCGACCAGAAAGCGCGTCTCGCCGCCAAAGAGGGCGAGGCCGGCCCAGCTCTTCTCCCAGGCCGCCACGTGATCGTCCTTGAACGCCACCAGGAACACCGGCGTCTTTATGGCCGCGAGGTCGATGGGAACGCCGCCCACGACGATGCCGCCCGCCTGGCGCAGACGGTTCTCATGCAGCATCAGGCGGCCGTAGTCGCGCAGCACGCCGGCCGGGATGCGCGCCCCGTCGTCGAACCACCACAAGAGGTCCGACGGCCGGGCCTCCTCGCCCATGAGATAGTGGGTGACCACCGCCGACCAGATGAGGTCGTTGGCGCGCACCGCGCTAAAGAGGCGAGTGAGGTCGTGCGCCTCCACATAGCCCCGCTCGTCGAGATAGTCGTCGAAGGCGGCCAGTTCGTCCTCGCCGACGAACACCCGCCACTCGCCGATGTCGGCGAAATCGAGCAGGGTGGCGATGAGGGTCGCGGTGGCGACCCGGCCGCCCTCGCCCTTGGCGGCCAGCCAAGCCATGGCGATGGCCGACAGCACGCCGCCCAGGCAGTAGGCGACCAGGTCGATCCCCGTCTCGCCGGTCGCCGCCTCGACGGCCGCCAGGGCCGCCAGCACTCCACCCAGCACATAGTCGGCGAGGTTCTTGGCGGCCTCCCGTTCGGTGGGATTGACCCAGGAGACGACGAAGACGGTGTGGCCCTCATCGACCAGCCATTTGAGGAAGCTCGATTTCGCCGTCAGGTCGAACAGATAGTATTTGTTGACCAGTGGCGGCACGAAGAGCAGCGGCTTCTTATGGACGGTCTTGGTGGCGGGCTCGTATTGGATGAGCTGCATCAACTCGTTCTGGAAGATCACCGCGCCGGGGGTGGCGGCGATATTGACCCCCAGTTCGAAGGCGGCCGGGGCGCGGCGGCGGACCAGCCCCTTGCCGTCGGCCACGTCCTCCAGGAGGTTGCCCAGGCCGGTCAGCAGGTTGAGGCCGCCCGTTTGCGCCGTCTTGCGCAGCACCTGCGGATTGGTCAGGGCGAAGTTGGAGGGGGCCAGGGCGTTCAGCGTCTGGCGGGTGAGGAAATCGACCCGCACCCGGGTCGCCTCGTCGAGATCGGCCCCGGCCACCAGGTCATGGACCTGAGCCTCGGCCAGCAGAAAGGCCTGCTTGAGCGCATCGAACGCCGGCTGGCCGATCCAGTCGGCGGCGGCGAAGCGGCGGTCGCCGCGGGCCGGCTGGGCGGCGGCGGGCGCCTCGACGCCGAGGAAGCGCGCCCCGCTGGCCAGGGAAAGGGCGGTAAAGTCGCGCCAGGCGCGGGCCTGGATGGCGCCCCAGCGCTCGGGGTGGGACCACAGGGCGAAGGTGAAGTCGGCCATGGCCTTGAGCGGCTTGGACGCATCGTGAGCGGCGGCCCGCGGCCAGCGCGCCGCCAGGGCCTGAAACGCCGCCATGGCGTTTTGCGCCACCCGCGCCAGGGCGGCGCCCGCCAGGGCGGGGTCGGGCGGGTTGAAGGCCGGGGCTGAAGGTGGATGGTCGGGCGTCACCGCCGCCGCTTTAGGCGCGATCGATCAGGGCGTCGAGGGCCTCGCACGGGCGCGGCGCGATATAGAGGAAGGCCAAGAGTCGCGCCGGGTCGGCGGCGGCCAGGGCCGTATCGGGATCGGCCAGCGGGGCCATCAGGCGCTCGGCGAGCCTCTGGGCGGGGGAGAGGGCGGCGGGGACGAATTCGGCGTCGAAAGGCATAATCGAGGGGCTCCGGCTGGGGTGGCCGGACGTTTCCCATGGCGCGGCTGGGCGCAATAGGGGAAAGATCGCCAAACGGTTGGGCGGAAATCCACATACCGATCATGGCCGAGTTCGATTGGAACGCCCTCAAGAGTTTCCTGGCGGTGGCGCGCACCGGCCGGCTGACCGCGGCGGCGGCGCGCCTGGGCGCCGATCACACTACGGTGGGGCGCAAGATCGAGGCCCTGGAGCGCTCGCTTGGGGCGAAACTGTTCTGGCGCGGCCCCGGCGGCTACGCCCTGACTGGTCAGGGCGAGCGCCTGGTGGCCACCGCCGAGGCCATGGAAAGCGTCGCCCTCAAGGCCGGCGGCGAAGTGGGAGAAGATTCATCGAGCGTCGGCGGGGCGGTTCGCATCGGCACGCCCGAGGGCTTCGGCAGCTATTTCCTCGCGCCCCGGATGGCGGCGCTGGCCGAGCGCCATCCGAAGCTGGAGGTCCAGCTGGTGGCCATGCCGGCCATCCTCAGCCTCTCCAAGCGCGAGGCGGATCTGGCCATCACCCTCAACTGTCCGCCCAAGGGCCGCCTCAAGGCGCGCAAGCTCACCGACTATCGCCTGCGCCTCTACGGCGTCCCCGCCTATCTGGACGCGCGGGCGCCGATCGCTGGCCGCGCCGACCTGGCCGGCCACCGCTTCATCGGCTATATCGAAGATCTTCTGTATACGGAGGAACTGGACTATCTCGAGGTGCTGGGGGCGGCGGCCCGCGTGGGCCTCAAGAGCTCCAACCTCATCGCCCAGCTCCAGGCGACCCTGGCCGGCGCCGGCCTCTGCATCCTGCCGGATTTCATCGGCGCCGCCGAGCCGGGCCTCGTTCCCGTACTCGGCGACAGCGTGACCCTCACCCGAAGCTTCTGGTTGGTCACCCACCCCGACCTCGCCGGCCTGGCCCGCGTACGGGCGGTCGCCGATTTCGTGGCCGAGGCGGTCAAGGCGGCTAGAGGGCTGTTTCTGGGGCCGGAGTCTCCGCCGCGAACGCGGCAACCGCCTCGATCAACCCCGCCGCCGCCAGCTTGACCAGCTCGCCGCCCTTCTCGGGGGTGGCTTGGCCGGGGTCGGAGCCCATGCGGCCGTCGGGGAAGCGGGCGCGGAAGTCGGCGCCTCGCGGATCGGGCCGGTGGGAGCGATCTTGGGGGTGTAGTCGCCGCCTTGATATGGTCCGGGTAGGCCCATTGGGTGACGGCGATCTCCGAAGGGGTGGCGTGGCCGCCATGGCCGGCGGGAAACTGTTGCTGGGCGAGGCGGAACACGCCCTTCAGCTCCCACCAGTTCTTCAGCTTGCAGGCGAAGCCGGCGCGCCGCCCGCCAGGCCCTGCTCGGCGAGCGGGCGGCGGAGGTGCGCTCGCCGGGCGAGAAGCTGCTGGCCGCCAAGGCGGGCGGCGACAAGGCCGATCCGCTTATCCGCTATGTGGTCGATGACGA
>JBPCMA010000263.1:0-9572 GCA_051002715.1 Caulobacteraceae bacterium | reverse complement strand
TTCATCGTCGGCAATCCGCCGTTCGGCGGCGGCAAGGACATCCGCGCCGAGCAGGGCGACGCCTATGCGGCGGCCCTGTGGCGGCTCAATCCGAAGATGAACGATTCGGCCGACCTGGTGATGTACTGGTGGGACCGGGCGGCCGACATCTTGACCCGACGGGACACGAAGCTGAAGCGGTTCGGCCTGGTCACCACCAATTCGATCGCCCAGGTCTTCCAGCGGCGCACCGTGGCGCGCTGGCTGTCGGCGGCCAACCCCAACAAGCAGCCGCTGTCGCTGGTGTTCGCGGTGGACGATCACCCGTGGACCAAGGCGACGAGGGACGCGGCGGCGGTGCGGATCGCCATGACGGTGGCGGCGGCCGGGACGCGCGAGGGCGAGCTGGCCACGGTGACCCGGGAGGCCCGGCTCGGCACCGATCAGCCGGAGGTCGATCTTTCCATCGCCAAGGGGATGATCAACGCCGACCTGACCGTGGGAGTGGATTTGAACCGCGCCGCCTCCCTCCAAGCCAATCAGGGCCTTTGTTCGCGGGGAATGTCCCTCCACGGCGCGGGCTTCATCGTCGGCGCGGCCGAGGCCGAGCATCTGGGCCTGGGGCGGCGGCCGGGGCTGGAGGCCCACATCCGCCCCTATCGCAACGGCCGCGACCTGATGGGCCGCTCGCGGGAAAAGCTTGTCATCGATTTGTTCGGCCTGACCGCGCAAGACGTGCGCGACCGCTTCCCCGAGGTCTATCAGCACCTGGTCCAGACGGTGAAGGCCGAGCGGCAGAAGGTGTTCGACAAATCGGGCACCCGCGACGCCGGCGAATACCTGGAAAAATGGTGGCTGTTCGGCCGGCCGCGCCAGGAAATCCGCCCGGCCCTGGCCGGCCTGCCGCGCTACATCGCCACGGTGGAGACCGCCAAGCACCGGGTGTTCCAGTTCCTGGACGGCTCGATCCTGCCGGACAACAAGCTCCTGGTGGTGGCCTCCAGTGACGCCGCACACTTGGCCGTTCTCTCGTCGGTGGTTCACCATGACTGGTATCTCGGAAGCGCGGGCAAGCTGGGCGTTTACGAACGTGACGCCGTCTACGTCAAATCCCGCTGCTTCGACCCCTTCCCCTTCCCGGCCTGGACCGAGGGCCGGCGCGCCGCCCTGGCCGCCGCCGGCGAGCGGCTGGACGCCTTTCGCAAAGCGCGGCTGGCGGAGAACCCCGGCCTGACCCTCACCCGCCTCTACAATGCCCTCGAAGCCCACCGCGCCGGCCGGCCCATGAGCGCCGAGGAGGCCGCCGACTTCGACCGCGGCAGCGTGACCATCCTGGCCGAACTGCACGGCGAGATCGACGCGGCGAGCCTCGCCGCCTACGGCTGGCCCGCCGACCTGACCGGCGAGGCCCTGCTGGCCGCCGTGGTCGCCCTGAACGGCGAGCGGGCGGCCGAGGAGGCGCGGGGCGAGGTGCGCTGGTTGCGCCCGGCGTATCAGCGGGCGCGCTTCGCCAGGGCCACCGTGGCCGGCCCCGAGCAGGCCGGCGACCTGATCGGCGCCATCCCCGCCCCGCCCGCCGCTCGCGCGAACTGGCCGGCCAAGCGCCGGGACCAGGTTCTGGCCCTGAAAGGCGCCCTGGCCGAAGCGCCCGGCCCCCTGACGCCCGCCGCCCTGGCCGCCCGCTTCAAAGGCCGCCGCGCCGCGCCCGACATCGCCCGCCTGATCGCGGTCCTGGAGCGCGACGGCCAGGTGCGGCGCGGTTCCGACGGCGGTGCCAGCCTGTTGAGGGCGGGGTGAGATGGCGCCGCTGGACGAGCTCGCGCTGCATCACCTCGGACGCGCCATCAAGGTGCTGTTGCGCAAGACCGCAGAGCTAAGCCGCACGGAGGTCATCGCCGACCCCGCCGAGTACTGGGCGGGACAGATGGCGGCCTTCCTGGATGGCCTCCCGCTTGTCTGGCCGCCAGTGGTGGAACCGCGGCAGTCCGACCTGCCCTTTCACGAACCCCACCGGGTCGAGGCGGACGTCTCCACGGTCGCGAGGGGTGGAATGCTGGGAGGTCCGGGCGTCGATCTCCTTCTCCAGATTGCACTTGAAACCGAATCGATGAGTGCGGCCTTCGGAATCCCCATCCTCATGCGCTGCGTGCCGTCGTTCGGGCCGATACCGCCCCAGATTTGGGACGAGCTTCGCGACGCGGCCCGATCGCTGATCGAATTCACGGCCGCGGGGCGGCTGTTGCTGATCGGCAATTCCCGCCCGTTCGATCCGCGGCCAAACACCTTGCAGTTCGCGGAAGATGTCTACGCCATTCCCGCCATCCTCGCCGCCGGGGCCACCGATGCGCCGTGCGGCCTTTCGGGTCGCGGGCTGGACCATTTCTCCTACGATTTCGCGTCGGGGTGGGTCGGAGACCCCGCTCTCGCCGACCGCGGCGAATCGCGCCAGCTCGAAGAATTTCTCAGTGTTTTCAACGTGGGGCGCATCCTGAGAATCCGGGTCTACAAGGTGGCCGACGCCTTCCCCACCTGATCGGGGTTCTGGAGCGCGACGGCCAGACCAGGCGCGGTTCCGACGGCGGTGTCAGCCTGTTGAGGGCGGGATGAGCGCGGGCCAGCGCCGCCGATACGAGGTGTTGGTATAATCATTTAATGGTTGTATAGGCAAAGTGCTTATACGAACCTGAAGACGTTCGATGGACCCTCGTCGAAACCCCTATGCTCCCGGCGCGGGGACCCGGCCGACCGAGTTGGCCGGGCGGGACGCGGTGATCGAGACCGTCGAGGTGGCGCTCGACCGAGTGCGGCAGGGGCGTTCGGCGCAGCTTCACATGCTCATCGGCCTGCGCGGCGTCGGCAAGACGGTGCTTCTCGACGAACTCAACCTGCGCGCCGAGGATCGCGGCTTCGCCTGTCTCAAGCTGGAGGCGCCGGAAGGCCGATCGCTTCCGGCGTTGATCGTCCCGGGCCTGCGCACCGCGCTTCTGCGGCTCGACAGAGGGCAGGCGGCGATGAGCGCCGCCAAACGGGCGCTGGGCGCGCTGCGGAACTTCGCCACCGCGTTCAAGCTCGGCTATGGCGAGTTCGAGGCCTCGGTCGTTCCGGCGGAAACCGGCGTGGCCGATAGCGGCAACCTTGATCTGGACCTTGCCGATCTCCTGGTCGAGGTCGGCCTCGCCGCTCGCGAACGCAAAACGGCGTTCGTGATGTTCATCGACGAGCTGCAGTATGTGCCGCAGCGCGATCTGGCGTCGCTGATCGCGGCTCTCCACCAGATCGGCCAGCGCCGGCGGCCGGTGACCTTGGTCGGCGCCGGCCTGCCGCAGATCGTCGGTCTGGTGGGCCGCGCCAAGTCCTACGCCGAGCGCATGTTCGCCTTCGAGCACATCGCCCAATTGAGCGACAGGGCGGCTCGCGACGCCCTGGTCGTGCCGGCGCGCGAGGAGGGCGTGGAGATCGATGCCGACGCCCTGGACGAACTCATCGCGATCACGGGGCGCTATCCATATTTCCTGCAGCAATGGGGCTCGCAGGCGTGGTTGACCGCCGAGGCGGCGCCCATCCGGATGGACGACGTTCGGGCGGCGACGCCGACAGCGATGGCCGCGCTCGATCAGAATTTCTTCCGCGTCCGCTTCGACCGGCTTACCCCATCGGAGCGTATTTATTTGCGGGCCATGGCGGGTCTTGGCGACGGCCCCGCCCGCAGCGCCGACGTGGCGGCGTCGCTCGATCGCACGACAAACGCCGCCGGGCCGGTTCGCGACAGTCTGATCCGCAAAGGCATGCTCTACAGCCCTGAACTCGGCGTACTGGATTTCACCGTCCCGCTGTTTGGCGACTTCATGCGCCGGGCGATGCCGTAAATGCCCATCGCGGCCCGTCTCGCGACCGCTTGCCGCCCTTGCCCGCCCCCCCTATAAGCCGCCGTTCCCGCGCGCGCGCCTTCGGCTGGGTAGCTCAGATGGTTAGAGCGGTGGATTCATAACCCACAGGTCGGCGGTTCGATCCCGCCCCCAGCTACCGGCGGCTCCATGCGGCCAGTCTTGCGGAAACCCGGTCGCTTCGGGCTTTGAACTTCAGCGTCCGCGCAGGTTCGCGCGCCCGAGCCCTCCCAGGTTGAGTCCCACCGCCGTTGCGGCGAACGGCTTCACCGCGGCGCCGGCCCCGTTGATTTCAGAGGGCCAGCCGCACCCCGGCCCACAGGGTGCGCGGCGTCGCCAGGGTGATGAGGCCATTGGCGGCCAGGCCCGATTCGATCTCGGCGTTCGTGAGATTCTCGCCGCGCAGGACGAGGGTGACGCCCCGGCCGGCTGGAATCTCCGCCACCGCGTCCAGGGTGGCCGCGCCGGTCAGGCGGCGCAGGCCCAGGTCGTCGTCGTTCTGGCCGCTGGCGTAGCGGCCGGTGACCGCCAGCAGGGCGCCTCGGACGGGGACCCAGCCGAGGGTGGCGCTGGCCTGATGGGCCGGGGTTTCGGCGGGGGGAAGGCCGTTCAGCGCCGCCGCCGCGCCCGAGGCCTCGACGCGCGAATGGGCGTAGGCGTAGGAGGCGTCCAGCCGCCACGGGCCGCGCGCCAGATGCGCCTCGGCCTCCACCCCGCGCGCCTCGATGGCATCGACATTGCCGCGCTGGCGGAAAGCGCCGCCGGCCGCCACGAAGCCGACCTGGGGAAAGACGCCGGGGCCAAAGCCCAGGGTAATGTTGGCGATGGCGTCGGCCAGGCGGTTGTCGAACACGGTGAGGGAGAGCCGGGCGCCGGGGGCCGGGGCGAAGTCGAGGCCGGCTTCCGCGCCGCGCAGGCGCTCGGGCTGGAGCGCGGGATTGGCGGCGGTGGCGTCCAGGCCGACGCGGAACGGCCGGTAGAGCTCGTTCAAGGTCGGCAGGCGATAGCCCAGATAGGCGGCGGCGCGCAGGCGCAGGGCCGGGGCGATTTCCCAGGCCGCCCCGCCGCGCGCGGTGGGCTCCACGTGGCTACGATCCGGCGGATGCTCGGCGTCGATGGGCGCGCCGGTCTCAATATTGGTCTCGATCAGTTCGCCGCCGTCGATGGACCAGGCGTCGAGCCGGCCGCCGGCGGTGAGGGTCAGGCGGCGGGTGGGCGTCACGCTGGCCTCGGCGAAGGCGCCGGCCACCCGCTCGTGGCCGCCGGCCGCGAGGCGCTGGGTGAAGGCGCCCGTCAAGAAGTGGGAAAGCTCGTTGGTGTGGCCGTCGGCGTCGCGCAGGTCGAGGCCGAGCCGAAGCTGGACCGCGTCGCCCACGGGCGGGCGAACCTCGATCTTGCCGCCCCAGCCGATGGCCGGCGTGTCGAATTCGTCGAGGGAGGGGGTCTGGATCGCGCGGGTGGGATCGACCGCGGCGACCGTGTTGGCGAAATTCATCAGCTGGAGGTAGGCGAGGGCCTCGAACGGCCAGGGCGCGTCGCCGACGACGCGGGCGCTGGCGTCGGCCCCGTCGACCTCGCTGGTCGTCCCCGCCAGGCCCTGCACCCGCTCGTCGTCGAAGGCCAGGACGTCGAGGGCGAGGCGCACGGCGCCGCCGAGGGGGCTGACGGCGCGGGCCCCGACGCTTGCCTGGCGGTAGCTGGCCGGAATGTCGACCGGGCCGCGCTGAAAGGCGGGAACCAGGAAATAACCGTCGCCGCGGTCGTAGTGGCCGAACAGGGTCAGGCCGCCGTCGCCGGCCGGCCCGCCCGCCTGGGCGTCGGCGTCGACCGAACCGCGCGAGCCCACCGCCAGCCCGGCCCGAAGCGGCGGCGGGGCGGCCGGCTCGGCGCTCGAGAGTTCGATCGTCCCGGCCAGGGCGCCGGCCCCGAACGCCCCGACGCCCGCCCCGCGGGTGACGCGAACCGCCGCGAGCCGCTCGGGGTCGATGGCCGACCAGGGGATGTATCCGCTGAACGGGTCGGCGAGGGGCGCGCCATCCAGCAGCACCAGGGCGCGGCTGGCGGCGTTGCCGCCGAGAGCCCGCAAGGTCGCCCCCTGGCTGGTGGGGTTGGCGGCGCGGCTGTCGGCGCGGCGGAACTGCTGGAAGCCGGCCACGTCGCGCAGCACATCCTCGGCCCGCCCCGAGGCGCTGGCGGCGAGGCGCGCCGGCCCGATCTCGACGATGTCATAGGCGGCGTCGCCCTTGGGCTCGGGCAGGCCGGTCACCACCACCTCGCCCACCGTCGGCGCCTCGGTGGCGCGGGCGGCCCCGGCCGCTGCCCAGGCGAGCGCGGTGATCGCGGCCAGCGATAATAACGGCCGGCGTCGCCTCCAGGCTTGTCGGGGGGCGCGGGACGCGGCAAGGGTAGCCGCCGCGAGCGCCAGTCGCGTTGGAGGGTTTGCATGAGAGGCGACGCCGCCGGCCAGGAGGTCGCCGCGGAACACGTCCACCCCGGCCCCGACGAAGGGCCGAGCCACGCCGCCTCGCCGTCGGCCCGCGGCAAGGCCTTCTGGATCCTGGCGTTGGGCTCGATCGGGGTGGTGTTCGGCGACATCGGCACCAGTCCGCTCTACGCCCTGCGCGAGGCCCTGGCCCATGCGCGCAGCGGCGGCGGCCACGAGGCGGCGGTACTGGGGGTGGTGTCCCTGATCATCTGGGCTCTCACCCTGATCGTCACGGTCAAATACGTCACCTTCCTGATGCGGGCCGACAACAAGGGCGAGGGCGGGACGCTGGCCCTGATGGCCCTGGCCCAGCGCGCCCTGGGGCGGCGCTCCACGGTGGTCTTTTTCCTGGGCATGGTCGGGGCGGCGCTGTTCTACGGCGACGGCATCATCACCCCGGCCATCTCGGTCCTCTCGGCGGTGGAGGGGGTCAAGGGCGCCCCGCACATCGGCTATCTGCTCGGGCCCTACGTCCTGCCCATCGCCGCCGGCATCCTGATCGCCCTCTTCCTGGTCCAGTCGCGCGGCACCCACAGCGTCGCGGCGCTGTTCGGACCCATCACCGTGGTGTGGTTCGTCGTCCTGGGCGCGCTGGGCCTGATGCATCTGGCCGACGACCTTTCGGTGTTCCGTGCCCTCAACCCCTATTACGGGGCGCGTTTCATCCTGGATAACGGCTTCATCGGCTTCGTCGTCCTGGGCAGCGTCTTTCTGGCGGTGACCGGGGCCGAGGCGCTCTACCTGGACATGGGCCATTTCGGCAAGAACCCGATTCGCGTCGCCTGGCTGGCCCTGGTGTTTCCCTGCCTCACCCTCAACTATCTGGGCCAGGGGGCGGTGGTGCTGCACCACGCCGGGGCCTGGCGCAACCCGTTCTGGGCCATGGCCCCCACCATCGCCTATTGGCCGATCCTGGTCCTGGCCACGGTGGCCACGGTGATCGCCAGCCAGGCGGTGATCTCGGGGGCCTTCTCCATGACCCAGCAGGCGGTGCAGCTGGGCCTCTTTCCACGCATGAACATCCGGCGCACCTCGGAGACCCAGGCGGGGCAGATCTATGTGCCCTTCGTCAACACCGCCCTGATGGTCGGGGTGCTGGTCCTGGTCGCCCTGTTCCAGACCTCCAGCCGGCTGGCGTCGGCCTATGGCATCGCGGTGACCGGGGCGATGTTCATGGACACCCTGCTGGCCTATGTGGTGGTGCGGCGCAAATGGAAATGGAACCTGTTCCAGACGGCCTGCCTGCTGGTTCCGCTGGGGCTGGTGGACGCCACCTTCATCTCTTCGAACCTGCTGAAGATACCCGATGGGGCGTGGATGCCGCTTAGCCTGGGAGCGGTCTTCGTGGTTCTCATGTGGACCTGGACGCGCGGCGCCCAGATCCTCACCGAGAAGGCGCGGCGCGACAGCATCCCCTTGACCGACCTCATCGCCATGCTGAGCGCCCGCCCGCCCAACCGCTCGCCGGCCACCGCCATCTTCCTGACCAGCGACCCCGACATGGCGCCGCTGGCCCTGATGCACAATCTCAAGCACAACATGGTGCTGCACCGCAACAATGTGATCCTCACGGTGAAGACCAGCGGCACGCCGCGCGTCGCCGACGAGAACCGGCTGCACATCGACAAGGTGAACGCCGACTTCACCAAGGTCCGCATCACCTACGGCTTCATGGAGAGCCCCAACATCCCGCGCGCCCTTAGGCTCTGCCGCCGGCATGGTCTGAAGTTCGACATCATGTCGACCAGCTTCTTTTTGGGCCGCCGCTCGCTCATCCCCGCCAACCGAGCCAGCGCCATGCCGCTGTGGCAGGACCGGCTGTTCATCTATCTGATGAAGAACGCCACCAACCCCACCGACTTCTTCCACATCCCCCCCGGCCGGGTGGTGGAGATGGGAACCCAGGTGAGTGTGTAGGAGGCGCGGGGTCGGGAGATTCGACCCGCTATTTACGCTCTTTCCAACCTCCGGACGCCCCCTCCGTCGCGGCGCAAGCGCCGCGCCATCTCCCCCGCTTCGCGAGGGAGGAGAAGGGAAAGAGTCAGCCTCACTCACGCCTCCCCCGTCCTCTTACGGGGGAGGTGGCGCGCGATGCCCGCTCGCGTCGCGTGACGGAGGGGACGTCCGGCGACCGCGATCGCCCGGAAACGCGAGCGTTACGCCTACCTTCCCGTCGGGATGTCCTTGAAGGCCACGTCCTTGTCGAGCCGCACGTCCTGCGGCAGGCCCAGCACCCGCTCGGCGATGATGTTGCGCAGGATCTCGTCGGTGCCGCCGGCGATGCGCAGGCCCGGCGCGTTCATCAGGGCGGTCTGGAAGGCGCCGCCAAGGGGGGCGAGAGCGGGGTCGGCGATGATCCCGAACTGATCCTCCAGCTCCAGGGCGGCGTTGGCCACGTCCTGCATCAAGCTCGCCGAGACCACTTTGCCGATGGAGCTTTCCGGCCCCGGCGTCTGGCCGCGCGACAGGGCGGTCAGGGTGCGGTAGCGGGTGTATTTCAGCCCCTCCGCCTGAACGAACCAGTCGGCGATCTTTTCGCGCAGGGCGGCGTCCTTGATCGCCGAACCGGCCAGGGTCGAGATGTCGGCGGCGAGCTTCAGAACGGTGCGATGGCCGGCGCCGCCGGTCCCGCCGATGGCCAGGCGCTCGTTCATCAAGGTGACCAGGCTGGTCTTCCAGCCCTCGCCCACCGCGCCCACCCGCTGAGCATCCTTGACGCGCAGATCGGTGAAATAGACCTCGTTGAAGTTCGACGCGCCGCTCATCTGATGGATCGGCCGCACCTCGACGCCCGGCGCCTTCATGTCGATCCAGAACATGGTCAGGCCCTTGTGCTTGGGCGCGTCCGGGTCGGTGCGGGTCAGCAGCAGGCCGAAGTCCGAATAATGGGCGCCGCTGGTCCACACCTTCTGGCCGTCGATCACCCAGTCGTCGCCGTCCCTGACCGCGCGGGTGCGGACGGCGGCCACGTCCGAGCCGGCGGCCGGCTCGCTGAACAGCTGGCACCAGATCTCCTCGCCGCGCGCGGCGGGGCGCACGAAACGCTCCTTGTCGGCCTCGTTTCCCACCGTCATCACGGTGGGCACGCACATGCCAAGGCCGATCTGGAACGGATTGGGCGGGGTCTCGAAGCGCGCCTCCTCCTGACCGAAGATCACCGACTGCCACGGCGCGCCGCCGCCGCCCCCCCACTGTTTGGGCCAGGTGATGCAGGCGTAGCCGGC
>JBPCMA010000262.1:0-34426 GCA_051002715.1 Caulobacteraceae bacterium | reverse complement strand
CGCACTGCCTTCACGATCTTCTCCGCCCCGTCGGCCAAGTCGTTGGCGGCGATCACGTCGAGGCCGCTTTGGCTCAGAATCTTCTTGCCCAACTCGACGTTGGTGCCTTCCAGGCGCACCACCAGGGGGACTTTCAGGCCGATCTCCCTGACCGCCGCGATCACCCCCTCGGCGATGATGTCGCAGCGCATGATGCCCCCGAAGATGTTGACCAGTATGCCCTTCACCTGCGGATCGGCGGTGATGATCTTGAACGCCGCCGTCACCTTCTCCTTCGAGGCGCCGCCGCCCACGTCGAGGAAATTGGCCGGCGCGGCGCCATGGAGCTTGATGATGTCCATGGTCGCCATGGCCAGGCCGGCGCCGTTGACCATGCAGCCGATCTCGCCGTCCAGGGCGACGTAGGAAAGCCCATATCGGGAGGCCTCGATCTCCTTGGCGTCCTCCTCGCTCTCGTCGCGCAGGGCCGCCAGTTCGGGCCGCCGCCAGAGGGCGTTGTCGTCGATCGAGACCTTGGCGTCGAGCACCAGCAGGGCCCCCTCGCCGGTGACGATCAGCGGATTGATCTCCAGGAGGCTCATGTCCTTGGCCACGAACGCCTTGTAAAGGGCCGGCAGAAGGGCGCGGAGCTGCTTCGCCGCATCTCCGGTCAGCTCCAGCGCCCGGCCGAGGGTCAGGGCGTGGTGCGGCCAGGGGCCGGTGGCCGGGTCGATGGAGAGGGTGGCGATCCGCTCGGGCGTTTCGCGCGCCACTTCCTCGATATCCATGCCGCCCTCCGTCGAGGCGACCACCGACACCCGGCTGGTTTCCCGGTCGACCAGCAGGGAGAGATAGAGTTCGCGCGCGATGGCCGCCCCCTCCTCGATGTAGAGGCGCCGCACCAGCTTGCCGGCCGGCCCGGTCTGGTGGGTGACGAGGGTCATCCCCAGCATCCGCGTGGCCTCGTCCCGCGCCCCGTCCACCGACTTGACCACCTTGACCCCGCCGCCCATGCCCCGCCCGCCGGCGTGGATCTGCGCCTTCACCACCCACACCGGCCCGCCGAGCTTTTCCGCCGCCGCCGCCGCCTCATCGACGGTGAACGCCGGAAGGCCGCGCGGGATGGGAACGCCGAACTCGGCGAGGAGCGCCTTGGCCTGGTGTTCGTGAAGGTCCATTGGGGGGGTCCGCGGCGGGAGGTCTTCAAAGGCGGCGTTTATAGGAAGGGCGCCCGCCGGGCGCAATCAACCCACCCTCACGCCGCCTTGCCCATCACCGCCGTCGCCCGCCGCTCCAGCTTGCCCCAGCCGACGCGGTAGCCGCGGATGGCGGTCACCACCGACTTGACCACCACGAAATACATCAGCTGGCGGTAGCCGAAGCGCTGGATGGGCAACCAGATGAGGTCGCGCCACGGGGCCTTGCGCTCGAGCGCCATGCCCAGGGCCCCGGCCGACAAGTCCAGGAAGATGAAGGCGGCCCAGTAGAAGAGGGAGCGGAAGAAGTCGTCCGGCGACCATTCCACCGGATGATAGGCGCGGCTGTAGAGGGACCAGGCCAGGCTGGAGACGATGGCGAGATCCACCAGCGGCGCGGCGACGGTGAGGATGATCTGGAAGAGCCAGATCTGCGGCAAGGCGACGAAGCCGAGCACCGGGCGCCTGACGTTAAACAGGCCGGCGCGGTGCTTCCACAGGCATTGCAGGGTGCCGAACGACCAGCGGAAGCGCTGGTTGAGTAGGCCGCGCACCGTGTCGGGCGCCTCGGTGTAGGCTCTGGCCGAGGAGTCGAACTCCACCCGCCATCCGGCCCGCTGGAAGGCCAGGGTCAGGTCCTGGTCCTCGGCCAGGGTGTCGGCCGGATAGCCGCCGAGCTCGGTGAGCGCCGCGCGCCGCCACGCCCCCACCGCGCCGGGCACCACCGTCACCGCGCCCAGGGCGGCCAGGGCGCGCCGCTCGAGGTTCTGGGCGGTGATGTATTCCAGCGCCTGCCAGCGAGTGATGAGGTTCAGCCGGTTGCCGACGATGGCGTTGCCGGCAACCGCGCCGACGCGCGGGTCGGCGAACCAGCGGGCCAGGCGCGCCAGAGTTTCGGACGGGAACAGGGTGTCAGCGTCCAGGGCCACCACGATATCACCGTGTGTCAGCGCCAAGCCGCGGTTGAGGGCGCTGGCCTTGCCGCCGTTAGGGAAGGAAAGCAACTTCACCCTCGGTTCGGCTCCATATGCGGCGCGCACCGCGGCGGCGGTGTTGTCGGAAGAGCCGTCGTCGAGGACCAGGATCTCCAGGCGCTTCCAGTGGGAGGCCAGAATGCGCGCCACCGAGGCGACGATGACCTTCTCCTCGTTGAAGCAGGGAATGAGCACGCTGATGAACGGCCCCTCGTCCGGATCGAGAAGGGGCGGGGCGCGACCGGGGGCGCGCAGGCGGTGCCAGAGGGATAGCCCGCCCAGAAAGGCCAGCCGCCCCACCCCCAGCACGATGGCGATGAGGAAGAGGGCCTGCATGGCGTCATAGAGATAGCGGAAGAAACCGAAGCCTAGGCGGTCGACCATGAGCTCCAGCGAGGAGCGCGAGGTGGGTGGCAGGGCGTCGGCGCGGCTCATGCCGGCCAGCTGGTCCACCGTCACCAGACGGTAGCCGTGCGCCCGCAGGGCGTCGATCAGGACGGGGAGCGCCTCGACGGTGCGGCTGCGGTCGCCGCCGGCGTCGTGCAGCAGCACCACCTGGCCGGCGTTCGGCCCGGTGTCGGCCAGCCGCGTCAGGGTGCGCTGGACGATCAAGGTCGGATCTGGCTTTTTCCAGTCGTCCGGGTCGATGCGCAGGCCGACGATCAGGTAGCCCAACCGCTGGGCGACCAGCAGGGGCTCGACCTCGCCCGGCGTCGAGGGCTCGGCGTCGCCGAAATAGGGTGGCCGGAAGAGGCGCATGGACTTGCCGGTCAAGACCTCGAACAGGCGCTGGGTGGTGTTGATCTCCAGGTCGGTCTGGGCCAGCGTCGTGGCGGCGATGTTGGGGTGGGTCCAGGTGTGATTGCCGACCATCTGGCCCTCGCGCACCTCGCGCTGCACCAGTTCCGGCTTGGCCTGCATGTTCTGGCCGATGACGAAGAAGGTCGCCGCGGCGCGCCTGGCCCTCAGGATATCCAGGATCTTTGGGGTCCAGCGGCCGTCCGGCCCATCGTCGAAGGTGAGCGCCACCCAGCCCGGATGGGCCCCGTAGCGGTCGATGACATAGGAGGTGGGCATAACTTGATAGGCCTCGCCGGAAATCAGGCCGGTTTCCGGGTCTATCTCGATGGAGCGCCGGCCGCCCTTGGGCGAGGCGTCCACGTGCAGCACCTCGCCGGTCCCGTCGAAATCGACCCCGACGCCCGGCGCTATCGCCTCCAGCCCGACCGGCCGCGCCGAGCCATAGGGCTGGCGGAAGAAGCGCCAAACCGCCGGATCCTCCGCCCCCATCCGCCACAGGGCGTAGCCCATGGGCCGGAAGGGGTCGGCGACCTTGACCTGGTTGAACAGAGTGGCCGCGTCCAGGAACCAGACGACGTGCTTGCGGCCGTTGTCGTCGTCGTAGGCGTAGGTGGGGTTGAGGGCGTTGTCGTCCAGGGTGACGGCGGCGTTGGCGTCGTGGGCGGTCTGGGTCGCGTCATAGAACACCACCGCGTCGGCCCGCCCCGGCCCCTTGGCGTCCTTGAGGGTCCAATCATAGCCGTAGGCACCAAAGGCGATCACCGTGCGGGCGCGGTCGAGCTGGCCAAGGTCGCGGGCGAGGGTGGCCTCGAACCAGTCCTGCGAGGCGGCCGGGCCGGGATCGCCGGTGCCCCAATGCTCGTCGTAGGCCATCAGGACCACAGCGTCGGCGGCGGCCTGAAAGCGCTTCAAGGGCCAGTCCCGGTCGTCGAACGGAGTTGAGACCCACACCTCGCGACCCAAGGGCTTGAGGGCGGCCCGCGCCTGCGCCAAAAAGGCGGGGTAGCGGGCCACGGCCGCCGGGGTGAGGTTCTCGAAGTCGAACACATAGCCGGCCCAGCCGTGCTGCTTGGCCAGAACGACCAGATTGGAGATCAGCGCCGTGCCGGCGGCCGGGTTCGTCAGCATGTTGCTGGCCAGCGGGCCATCGGAGATGTCATTATGGCCGTTATGGACCATGGGCAGCACCGAGGTCGGCGTCTTCGAGCCAACGATGATCGCCTCGGCCTGTGGATCGGAGGTCACCGCGACCCGCCCCAGCGATCCGTCGAGGAGCACCCATTGGGGGGAGACCACGTCCAATTGATCGATGTGCCGCTTGAGCGACACCCGCGAGCTTTCGTCCCAGCTGACATAGAAGCCCACCGCCAGAGGGCGCGCCCGGCCGCCCGCCGCCGTCTTGCTGGGCCTAGGGACGCGTCGCCAGCCGGGCGCGCCCTTGAGCCGGTGGGCGCTCTCCACGTGCAGGGCCTGCAGCACCTGCGGGTCCTTCAAGGT
Source organism: Caulobacteraceae bacterium (assembly GCA_051002715.1). Taxonomy (GTDB): domain Bacteria; phylum Pseudomonadota; class Alphaproteobacteria; order Caulobacterales; family Caulobacteraceae; genus Acaudatibacter. The sequence continues at coordinate 29,979 of JBPCMA010000262.1, read as the reverse complement.
TAGGCTGGGCAGGCGTGGGGCGAAGGCCAGGGTGGCGAAGAAGCCGGCCACCACCAGGGCGGCCAGGGAGATGGCTAGGCCGACGCCCAGATTGGCGCGGCGGGCGCGCCGTCCGCTAGGATCGTGAAACACGAAGTCGGCCATCGACAGACCTTGGTCGCTTCTCTTATGCGGATTGCCGCCCCCGATGGCGAAATGTGCCCTAAGATGGGCGCGATGCAAGGCCCTGGGCTATTGTGACGCGACCTGGCGCGGCGCGCGGGCGTCGGCGGCGAAGCCGATATCGCCAGAGGCCTCCTGGTAGAAACCGCCCGATATCTCCGGCCCTGCCGCGTCGGCGAACCAGGCTCCGAACGACCTCCCCGCCAAGCCGATCATCAGGGAGACGCCGCTTCCGCCGGCCGCCCGGTCGATTTCCAGAATCGGCGGCTGGTGAAACCGCCAGCCGCAATGCAGCACCTCGAGCGCGACGACTTCCCCGCCTCGCACGGTGGCGACCAGGCGGGCATGTTCCGGCAGCATCGGCTCATAGACGCCCGAGCCGCCATCCAAATAGGCCTCTCCCGCCTTGACGACGCGAGCGCGGACGGCGCTGCCGGCCTCGACCTCGACAGCCAGAACCGCGCCGCGGCCGCCGCCGTCATCGCTCCCAGGCGGAACATCGAGGAGAAATTCGCCCTTTCCATTGTCCAGATAGCCCTCGCCGCCGGCCAGCACATCCGCCGCCGCGACCCTTCCGGCTTGCGCGCGAACCGCCAGAGCCAATCCCGATCCCGAGCCAGCCGCGAAGACGCTCCACCGCCCGACACGGCACCGCAAAATGCGCGGCGAGAAGACCACGGTCCCAACTCTGCCGGTCGGCCGGACTCCCACCGGCGCGAACAGGATGGTCGGGGCCATCACGCCGCCGGAGAGATTGTGAACGCGCAGGCCGCAGGAGTTGGCCCCGACGCCGCGCTGCTCGCGCCGTATATCCGACTTTTCCGTATACTCTATTGTATTGGATCGATCGAAATCGACCTCGAAGTCGTCCCACTTGGAGTTGTTCTGAAAATCGACGGCCATGCCCCCCGGCGCGTGCTGGATGACTCGATTGTCGCGATAGACGACGCCGCGCACGCCGCCGCCGGGACTTTTCGGATCGCGCGACGGCCGGCCAAGCTTGATCTGCATGCAGAAAAACCCTCCCGGCCGTCGCTGAATCGCGGTGTTGCGCTCGAACCTTATGTCCTGCAGCCCGCACGCCACCGCGTCGAAACAACTGCCGGCGTTGACGTCGTCGACGATATTGTCGGTGATCCTCACCCGCGATGTCACGGGATCTTCATAGTTCCCGCCGCCGACCGGCGCGGTCAGCCTGATTCCGGCGGTGTGATAGACGCCTCCATGAACGCCCTTGATGTCCCATCCGCTGACGACAACGTCATCGGTCGGCCCGATCTGAACGCCGTGGCTGGCGATGTCCCGCGCATGCCCGGTCAGGATGCGGGCGCCGGCGCCGCCCGATATTTCGACTACGCCGCAGCGGTATATCTGCCGGACATCGGTCACCTCGGGGTTTTGGCAGTCCACCAGATGGACGCTGGTCGCCGGGTAGGCGGCGCCCAGCATAAGAGCGGCGGGATGATGATTGCGTGGACGCTCCACATAGCCGGCTCCCGCCGAAACGACCGAGCCATCGACGATCCTGCCGCCGACGATCCGGAACCGCACGACGCCGATACCCCTCGGCGGCACGGTGCCGGCGTTAGTATCTACAACCGGAAAGTCGAAATAGCCGTCGGCGTGGCCCGAGGCGTCGCGATAGACCTCTCCGCAGTCGATAACCACGATGGGCTCGGCCAGGCGGGAGCCCGCGATGAAGCAGCGGCAGTTGGCGCCCCTGCCGCCGACCACGTTCATCATCGGCGCCCCGACGATGTTCGGACCGGCGATCGAGACATCGGCGGCGCCGCGGACGGCGAGAATCGAGCCCCGGCCGGGGCCGCGGGAGGGGCTGGCCCAGGCAACCTCGCGATGCGGGCCAAAAACTAATTCGCACGACCGGGTTATCGCTCCCTGCCGCGCGGGGACATGGCGAAGGCGAAACGGCGGCCGTCCAGGAATATCCGGCGACGCCCGGCGCCGATGGCCGACAGCAATATATCCGTCCAATCGCCGTCGACCGGATCGTTGGCGTAAGCGGTGAGGTCCAGAAATCCATTGTCTTGCGGCGATTCGTTCATTGCTTTTTCCCCACTGGCCGAACCATCGGCTCCCCCATTTGGACCAGACCGTGAATCCGTCGGCGGGGCAAGCCGGCGATGGGACGAAGGAGGAAATCTGGCTGGGGAACTAGGACTCGAACCTAGAATGACGGTACCAAAAACCGCAGTGTTACCATTACACCATTCCCCAGCGGGAAGGGCGGCGAAAGGCCACCCTTGGCGAGGGCGGTGAGATAACCCACGGCCCCCCCGCTGGCAACGCCGCGCCTTGCTTGCGGGCCTCCGGCCGCTCCTCTATAAGCCGCGCTCCAATCTTCGGAGTGTGGCTCAGTCTGGTAGAGCACCGCGTTCGGGACGCGGGGGTCGCAGGTTCGAATCCTGCCACTCCGACCACTTTCCGGTCCCCTCTCTCCAATGAAGCAGTTCCTCACCACGGTGGCCGGCGTGCTGGTCGGGCTGACCCTGTTCGCGGTGGCCGCGCCGCTGTTGCTTATCGCGGTGATTGTCGGGGCGGCGCGGCCCGCGCCGATCGCGGCGCGCAACGTGCTGGTGCTGGACCTGCGTTCCGGCCTGACCGACCAGGAGGCCCAGAGTCCCCTCGCCTTCATCGAGGGCAAAGGCCTGTCGGTGATGGGAATCGAGGAGACTCTACGGCGGGCCGAGCGAGACGGTCGCGTCAAGGCCTTGCTGGTCCGGCTGCCGGAAGTCGGTATGGCCCCGGCGGCGGCCGACGAGCTGCGGCTAGCCTTCAAGCGTTTCCGCGCCGCCGGCAAGCCGATCCTCGCCCACGGCCAGGGCCTCTACGCCGCTGGCCAAGTCGCCTCGACCTACGAGCTGGCGGCCGCCTCGGGCGACATCTGGATGCAGCCGGCGTCGTCCTTTCAGGCGGTCGGGGTGGCGCGCCAGGACCTTTTCTTCAAACGCTTCTTCGACGCCCACGGAATCGTCGCCGATTATCAGCAGCGCTATGAGTACAAGACGGCGGTCAACCCCTATCTCTACGACGACTACACGCCTGCCCACCGGGTCTCGGAACTGTCGTGGATGGGCTCGGTCTATGAAAGCGCCCTGGCCGCCGCCGCGGCCGACCGGGCCATGGCGCCGGCGACTCTGAGATCGACGATCGAGGCCGGCCCCTGGTCGGCGGAAGACGCCAGCGCCAAAGGCCTGATCGACCAGCTCGGCCAAGTCAAGCAGGCCGAGACGGCCCTTCTCGCCAAGGCCGGCGACGGGGCCAAGCTGCTGGATTTCGGCGATTACGCGGCCAGGGCGCGGGGCGACGGCCCCGGCGGCGCCCCCACCGTCGCGGTCATCGACGCGGAAGGCGAGATCATGACCGGCCGGGGCGCGCCGGCCAGCCCCTTCAGCGGCGGCCAGACCATCGGCTCGGACGACGTGGCCAAGGCCTTCTACAAGGCCATCGACGACGACGACGTGAAGGCCATCGTGTTCCGCGTTTCATCGCCGGGCGGCTCAGACACCGCCTCGGAGCAGATTCTCGCCGCCGTGCGGGCGGCCAAGGCGGCCGGCAAGCCGGTGGTGGTCAGCATGGGAACCTATGGCGCCTCGGGCGGCTATTGGATCGCCTCGCAGGCCTCGCGGATCGTCGCCGAGCCGACCACCCTCACCGGCTCCATCGGCGTGTTCGGCGGCAAGTTCGCCCTGGGCCCGGCGCTCGCCCGCTTCGGGGTGGACATGCGGGGATTGAAGGTGGGCGGCGACTTCGCCGACGCCTTTTCCCCCGACGCGTCGATGAGCGCCAGCCAGCGCGCCGCCTTCTCGGCCTGGATGGACGCCATCTACGACGGCTTTGTCGCCCGCGTAGCGCAAGGCCGAGGCCTCACCGCCGACCGGGTGCGCGAGATCGCCCGCGGCCGGGTTTGGACGGGGGCCCAGGCCAGGGACTTGGGCCTGGTCGACGCCCTGGGCGGCTTCTATCAGGCGGTGGACATCGCCAAGGCCTTGGCCGGTATCCGCGGCGAGGCGCGGCTGGAGAGCTTCAACGCCAATGCGTCGCCCTTCGCGGCCCTGCGGAGCCTGTTGGGGGCGGGTGAGGATGGCGCGCGCCTCGTCCAGGCCGCCCTCGACCTCGCCGGCCAGCCGGCGGCGCGCACCGCCCTGGCCGACCTGCGCCAAGCCCGGCTGCGAGCCGACGGGGCGACCGTCCTGGCCCCCCAGACGGGTTGGTGAACGGCCGGCTCAGATCGAATAGGGCAGTCCCGGCGCGGCCCGATCGGCGCCCGCGCCCCGCCGACCCCCGGCGATCAGGCGGTCGTTGAGTTCGCCGACGGCGCGGCTGGCGGCGGTGACGAAAAGGCCGGGGATCAGGGCGTGGATCGCGCAAGCCCCGGCCGCCGCCGCGAGGCGACCGGCGAAGGAAAGGGCGACGCCCTGGTGTTCGAGATAGCTCTCGCCCATGGACGCCGGGTGGTCCACGAACAGGCGGCGGAACATGGCGTGGCCTCGCGCTTGGTTCGATTCGCGCGATTCTATCGCGAGAAGCGCGAGATTTTCTCCCAAATCCGGCGAAGAAACCTTATGTTTGTGGGATGAAATCGCGGCCCGACCCTGACTTCGACGCCACCGACCTGCGCATCCTGGCGGTTCTGCAGGAGGACGCTTCCCTGGCGGTGGGCGACGTGGCCGAGCGGGCGCATCTGTCGGCCAACGCCTGCTGGCGGCGCGTCAAGCGCCTGGAGGCGGACGGCGTGATCATGCGCCGGGTGGCGCTCCTCGACGCCGCCCGCCTGGGGGCCGGGGTCACCGTGTTCGTGACCATCCGCGCCGCCGAACATTCCGACGCCTGGCTGGCGCGGTTCGCCGCCGTGGTCGCCCGTATCCCACAGATCGTCGAATTCTACCGGATGAGCGGCGACATCGATTATCTACTGAAGATCAGGGTGGCCGATATTGCCGCCTACGACGAGGTCTACAAGCGCCTGATCCGCGGCGTGCGCCTCTCCGATGTCAGCTCCGCCTTCGCCATGGAGGAGCTGAAGAACACCACCGCCATACCACTGCCGGCGGGGTAGTCCCGGCGCGGAACGGAGGGCGGACGTCCCGTCCGCCAAAGCGCGAATCAAGCCAATGGACAGCTCCCCATAGGCTAAATCCGAAGGTCGCGGGCGGGACGCCCGCGCTCCGCTCCGCCGCCGTTTGGCGTTTGCCTAACGCTCGCCGCGATGATGGGCTAAAAGGCTTGGCGTCGATTGTCCGGAGGGCCCTTCTTGGCCGCCTTGCCCGCCCCGTCCCTGAGTCTTAGCCGCCTGGTGCTGGAGCGGCGCCTGGCGCCGGCCGAGACCCTGGCGCGGGCCCAGCTCGTCCAGGGCGAGACCGGCGAGCCGCTCGACACGGTGCTGACCCGCCTGGGGCTGGTCTCCGAGCGGGCCCTGGCGGCGGCCATCGCCGACGCGGCGGGCCTCAGAATCGCCGCCGCGGCCGACTTCCCGGCTCAGCCGCTGGCCTCCGAGCGGCTGTCGGGGCGGTTCCTGCGCGACGTGCGGGCCCTCCCGTTGAAGGAAACCGCCGGCGGGGTGGAGGTGGCCTTCGTCGATCCCCTGGCCGCCTATCCCCTGGCCGCCATCGCCTTCGCCCTGCAACGTCCGGTCATCCCAGTGGTGGCCCGCTCGGGTGACATGGAGGCGGCCCTCGACCGGCTCTATCCCGACGAGAGCGCCCTGGTCGGCGAGGCGGGGTCGGCCGACGAGGCGGACGTCGAGCGGCTGAAGGATCTTTCCAGCGACGCGCCGGTGGTCCGCGCGGTCAACGCCCTGATCGGGCGGGCCGCCGAGGCCCACGCCTCGGATATCCATATCGAGCCCACCGAGGACGTGCTGAAGATCCGCCTGCGCATCGACGGCGCCCTGCGCGACGAGGAGCCTCTGGCTCCTCACCTGAAAGCCGCCTTCGTCTCGCGCATCAAGGTCATGGCTGGGCTCAACATCGCCGAGCGGCGCCTGCCGCAGGACGGGCGCCTGCGCTTGGCGGTGCGCGGCCACGACATCGACCTGCGGGTGGCCACGTCGCCCACCATCCACGGCGAGACGGTGGTCCTGCGCCTGCTCGACCGCTCCAACCTGGCGCTGGATTTCGAGACCCTGGGCTTTTCAGGCGAGAGCCTTGCCCGCTATCTGAGGGTGCTGCGCCAGCCGCACGGCATCGTCCTGGTGACCGGCCCCACCGGCAGCGGCAAGACGACCACCCTCTACGCCTCGCTGGCCACCCTCAACACCGCCGAGCGCAAGATCCTGACCATTGAGGATCCCATCGAATACCGCTTGGCCGGCATCAACCAGACCCAGGTCAGCGCGGCGATCGGCCTTTCCTTCGCCGCCGCCCTGCGCTCCTTCCTGCGCCAGGACCCCGATGTAATGATGGTCGGCGAAATCCGCGACCTGGAGACCGCCCAGGTGGCCGTCCAGGCGGCCTTGACCGGCCACACCATCCTCTCCACCCTGCACACCAACAGCGCCGCGGCGGCGGTGACCCGCCTGCTGGACATGGGGGTCGAGCCGTTCCTCATCACCTCGACGCTGAACGCCGTCCTCGCCCAGCGGCTGGTGCGGCGGCTGTGCCCCCATTGCCGCGAACCCTTCACTCCGCCCCGCGAGATGCTGGCCGCTCTCGACGCCGACGAGGGCCTCAGCCACATCGACATCCTGTGGCGGCCGGTGGGCTGCGAGGCGTGCGGCGGGGCCGGTTTTTCCGGCCGCATCGCCGTCCTCGAACTTTTGGTGGTGGACGGCGAGACGGAACGCCTGGTCCTGGCTCGCGCCGAGGCGCGCGACATCCAGGCCGCCGCCGGCCTGACCACCATGCTGGAGGACGGCGTGGCCAAGGCGAAGGCCGGCCTCACCACCCTCGAGGAAGTGCTGCGCGTGACGAGGGAAGGCTGATGGCCCTCTATCGCTACCGCGCCGCCACGGCCGGCGGGATCGTGCGCTCGGGCGCCCTGGAAGGGGCGAGCCGGGCCGACGCCGTCCAGCAGCTTCGCCGCCTGGGCCTGATGCCCATCGAGACGAGCGAGGCCGGGGCCGAGGCCGAAACCAAGGCGGCGGGCCGGGCCAACGGCCGCACCCGCCAGGCGGCGATCAATGCGGTGGGCGAGCTGGCCGTCCTGCTGGACGCCGGCCTCACCCTCGACCGCTCGCTGGGCGTGGTGGTGGAGAACGTCATCAATCCGGCCGTCAAGGCCGTGTTCGCCAAGCTGCACGAGAGGGTCAAGGAAGGCGCGCCGCTGTCGCGCGCAATGGCCGAAACCCGCGGCCTGTTTCCGCCCATGGCCTCGGCCATGGCCGAGGCGGGCGAGGCGGACGGGCGCCTGGGCGCGGCCCTGGCCCGCTTGGCCGAGAGCCTCGACCGCGCCGAGGCTCTGCGCCAGACGGTGATCTCCTCCCTGGTCTATCCGGCCATGCTGATGGCGGTCGCCACCGGCGTCGTCATGGTCATGCTGTTCTTCGTGGTGCCGCAGTTCGAGGGCATGTTCTCCGACAATGAGGCCAAGCTGCCCCTGATAACGCGCATGGTCATGGGGGCCAGCGACGGGGTGCGCCACTACGGGTGGCTGGGGCTGATCGCCCTCATCGCGGCGGTCTTCGGCGTGCGCCAATGGCTGAGGCGCCCCGGCGTGCGCGTGACCTTCGACCGCTCGTTGCTCGCCGCCCCGCAGATCGGCGCCCTGGTGATCAACGCCCAGACCGCCGTCTTCGCCCGCACCCTGGGCAGCCTCGTCGAGGGTGGGGTGCCCCTGCCCACCGCCCTTTCCATCGCCCAGCGCTCGCTCTCCAACAGCCACATGGCTGCCGCCATCGGCAAGGTGGCGGCGGGCCTCAAGCAGGGCGGCGGCCTCTCCGGCCCCCTGGCGGCCAGCGGCATCTTTCCGCCCATGGCCATGAGTTTCTTGCGCACCGGCGAGGAGACCGCCCAACTCGGCAAGATGCTCGGGCGCCTGGCCGATGTGCTCGATCGCCAAGTGCGCTCGACGATCGCCCGGATGATCGCTATCCTGACCCCGGCGATTACCGTATTCATGGGAGCGGTGGTCGCCACCGTGATCGCGTCCATCATGTCCGCGATCCTTGGCTTCAACGATCTGGCGCTCGCACCATCATGACCCGACCTTCCCTCCCCCGCCGCCGCGGCCGCGAAGATGGCTTCACCCTCCTGGAAATGCTGGTGGTGATCGCCATCATCGGCCTTCTGATGGCGATCGTCGGCCCGCAGGTTCTCAATCAGCTCGCCAAGGCCAAGACCCACGCCGCCAAGATCCAGGTGGTTTCCACGGAAAGCGCCCTGGACCAGTTCCAGACCGACGTCGGGCGATACCCGACTCAGACCGAGGGCCTGGCCGCCCTCACCATCGCCCCGGCCGGGGTGAGCGGCTGGAACGGTCCCTATTCGAAGCCAGTGCCGCCCGACCCGTGGGGCCATCCCTATCATTATCTGAATCCCGGCAAGCACGGCGAGATCGACATCTACAGCCTGGGTTCCGACAACGCCGAGGGGGGAACCGGCGCGGCCACCGACGTCGGCAACTGGCAGGCGGCGCCGGCCGGGTGACCCTCATCGAGGTCCTGGCGGCGGTGGGGCTGACCGTCCTGGTCACCCTCCTGGCCCTGACCAACCTGCAGCCGCGGATGGTCATCTACGCCCAGCATCAGACGGTCGCCGTGGTGGCCGAACGGCTGCGCGAGGCGCACGCCGACGCCCTGGCCCGTGACGGCCCGGTGGCCGCGGCGGTCGCGGCCGGCGGCCGGGCGCTCGGGGTCTCCGGCATGAGCCCGGCGATCACCCCGGCGGGGGTTGGGCTGGCCTCCCCCGGCGGCCGGACCATCGTCTTCTTCGGCGACGGGTCGTCCAACGGCGGCGTCATCTGGGTCACCGCCGCCGGCCACACTCCGCCCGTCTGGGTGGTCACCGCCACCGGCTCGGTGGCCGTCGGCCGCAAGGGGTAGGGCGCATCGGAGCCCACAGGGTTTTTCCGCCGGCCCCGCTTGCGCCGCCCTTGCTTTTCACCTAGCCCACCTCGATCCAGGGACCGGGCGTTTTGGGCTTCCGGCCGACAATCAACTTAGGGACGGAACCAATGAGAAAAATCCATTACGCGACTCTGCCGCTTTGCGCGGCGCTTGGCTTGGCCTCGCTCGCCCACGCCGCCACGCCGAGAAACGCCCAGGTCGCGGCGCTTGCGCCGAGCGCGCCGGTGGATTTCGAAATCTTCCTGCCCTTGCGCAACGAAACCACGCTCGACAGCCTGCTGGCCGCCCAGCAGACCCCCACCTCGCCGAGCTATCGCCATTGGCTAACCCCCGCCCAGTTCGCCGCCCAGTTCGGCCCGAGCGCCCAGAGCATGGCCAACGTCCGCGATGCGATGACCGCCGCCGGCCTGCAAGTCACCGCGACGCACAGCCGCTCCCTGCACGTGGCCGGAACCGCCGCCCAGGTGGGCAAGGCGTTCCAGACGACCCTCAACACCGTCACCCAGCCGGGCGGCGCGCCCCATATCGTCGCCGCCACGGCGATGACCGCGCCGGCCGCCCTGCGGGCGGAAGGCGTGGTGATCCCGGCCTTCACCGGCATTCCCGACCGCCAGCCCCATTCCAGGAAGCTGGGACTCGCGCCCAACAACCGCAACGGCGCCTTCGGGGCCTACAACTACGACGACATGAAGCAGGCATACGACTACCCCTCCTACCAGACCATCCTGCCCGGCGGTCAAAGGCTGGACGGGACGGGCGTTCACGTCGCCGTCTTGATGGAGACCGACGCCCTGGATTCGGACATCGCCGCGATGTTCAACCATGAGAATTTCACCGCCACCACCGGCCTCCAGCCGCCCACCATCGAGCATTTCCCGGTCGACGGGGGCGCCCCCTTCAACCCCAATAGCGGCGGCTCGTTCGAGGCTTCGCTGGATGTTCAACAGGTTCTGGGCGGCGCGCCGGGCGCCTCGGTCACCCTGGTGAGCCTGCCGGATCTCTCCGACGCGCATATCATCGACGGCTATGTGGCCATCGTCGACGCCAATCGATGGGACATGGTCAATTCGTCGTTCGGCGGTTGCGAACTCAACTATACGAAGGCCTATAACAACGGCGTCGATTACACCGGCGTTCTCAAGGTCTACGACGAGGTGTTCAAGCAAGGCAACGCCCAGGGCATCACCTTCGTCGCCAGCTCCGGCGACAGCGGCGGCCTCTCGTGCCCGAGCGTCGATTACTTCAGCGGCAGCCCCAACGCTCACTTCGTGGTCGCCGTGCAGACCCCCTCCGACGACCCGAACGTGACCGCCGTCGGCGGCGGAAACCTGGAGACCACCCCGCCGGCCCTTCCGTCCTTGACGTCGCAATATGTGTCGGAAAACACCAATGGCGACAAGGAAATCCCCTACGACATCTATGGTCTCGGGGTGAATGTCTCGGGCGGCTACTGGGGCGCGGGCGGCGGCCGCAGCGTGGTCTTCAAGCAGCCGGCTTATCAGAACGCCTTCGGCATGAGCGTCCCGGGCCGAGCCATTCCCGATGTCGGGATGCAGGTGGGCGGCTGCCCGCTGGGCCTGGCCAAGACGCCCTGCCATCCCGGCGACAGCGCGGCGATCGTCACCCTCGCCGGGCTGCGCTACGGAGTCATCGGCACCTCGGTCTCCTCGCCCGAGTTTGTCGGCGCCCTGGTTCTCTATTCCGAAATGTCCGGCAAGCGGCTCGGCAACATCAACCGCTTCCTGTGGGAAAAGGGCGCGGTGCAGGATGATTTCGGGGGCGGCGGCGCGCCGCAGGTGGCGCACTTCTTCCACAAGAACATCCCCGGCTTCGACGGCGCCTACAGCCATGCGAGCACGTCCGGCTACGACTATCTGGTCGGCAATGGCACCCCGAAGGTCCGAACCCTGTTCGGCATGAGAGGTTTCGCGCCCGCCGGCGATCCTCAGACCATCAGCAATCCGTGACGCGCTGGGGCTGGTCGGTGACCAAGGCCTGACGAGTTTCGATCTATCTAGACGGAGAGAGGCGGGAGGGTTTCCCGCCTCTCTTTTTTTGGGCGCCGAGAGGTTGCGAAACTTTAATTTCAGGGAGACGCGGGCCGCCTTGCTCACCTCTCGTCACGCGCCGTAAGAGGGCGCGCGGCGTCTTTTTTCGCGCCGGGACGGAGAGGCCTCGGGCCATCGGCGCCGAAAGGGGGACCGACGTGCGTTCAGCGATATTTTCGGCGGCCGCCGCGGCCTGCGTCTTGTCGGCGGGGCTCGCCCGCGCGGACGCGCCGACCACCGTCGGCGAAATCGAGGTCACCGCGACGCGGGTGCCCGAGCCGGCCGACCGGGTTCCGGCCTACATCACCGTCATTCGCGGCGAGGATCTGCGGGCGCGGCACATCGCCGACCTGCGCACCGCGCTCTCGGGCGTGGCCGGGGTCGAGGCGCCGCCCGGCGGCGACGCCGGGCCGGCCAGCGCCGTCCCGTCGTTCTGGGGCCTCCACGAGTTCGACGCCTTCCTGCTGGTGGTGGACGGCGTTCCCCTGTGCGGTGCGTTCAACCCGGCCATCCCCGACCTCGACCTCACCGACGTGGAGCGCATCGAGGTGCTCAAGGGCTCGGCCCCGGTCCTCTACGGCGCGACATCGTTCGTGGGCGTCATCCAGGTCATCCATTACCCGGCCGGCCAAGCGGCGCGGGAAGCGACCGCCGGCTATGGGACGTTCGACTCCTGGCGCGGATCGGCCTCTCTGGTCCTACCCAGCGTCGGCGGCTTCGAGCAATCCATCGCCCTGGACGCCAAGCGCGACGGCTATTCAGATCCGCGAGAATATGTCGGCGAAGGACACTTCCTCTATCGGGCCGGCGGCGCCATGGCCGGCGGCGCCCTCAGGTTCGACGCCGGCGTCGATGTCCTGCGCTCGGTCCCGCCCAGCCCGGTGGAGCGTGAGGGGACGGCGCTGACCACGCTGACGCCGCTGGACGCCAACTACAATCCCCTGGACGCGCGCATCGACGAGACCCGCTATCATGGGGTGCTGGGCTATTCGCACCTGACGCCGCTGGGGGTGTTGGACACCACTGCGTCGCTCGCCTATTCGCACATAGACGACGTGCGCGGCTTCCTGCGCCCGGACCTCGTCAACGCCGACAGCCAAAACCAGGGCCGCGACATAGATGACGACTATTTCGACAGCCATTTCAGCGACCAGTTCGGCGGCGGCGTCAGCCTGACCTGGGGCGCCGACCTGCTCTATGGGCGCGGGACGCAGGCCAGCCGCAACGGAAGCTACACGCCGTCCCTGGACGGAAGCACCCCTCTGCCGCGCACCACCGACCTGCATGTGGACGAAATCAACGGCGTCTACGACCGCCGCGTCTTCGTCGGCGAGTACGCCCAGCTCGACTGGAAGCTGAACGAGCGGTGGGACTTCAACGGCGGGCTGCGCCTCAACGAAACCGACGAGCACAAGCAATCGACCCACATTGACGGCTTCGACCCTTCCCTCGACACCTTCGACGACCGGACCCGTCACGTCACCCGCCTCTCGGGCATGGCCGGCCTCAGCTACCGCGCCTGGGCGAACGGGAACGACGAACTGGTTTTCTATGGCGACTACCGAAACACCTTCAAACCGGCGGCGATCGATTTCGGCCCCGACAACACGCCCGACATTCTGGAGCCGGAAACCGCCCAAAGCTATGAGGCGGGAATCAAGGGACGGCTGGCCGGGGGGCGGCTGGACTACGAGGCCGGCTTCTTTCTGCTCGACTTCACCAACCTCGTCGTCGCCACCACGGACGCGCAGGGCGACCAGATTTTCCAGAACGCCGGCGGTGAGCGGCTGAAGGGGATCGAGGCGGAGGCCCATTGGCATGTCACGCCCGACCTCAGTCTGGCGGCGGCGGCGAGCTGGCACGACGCCCGCTTCACCCACTACGTCGCCGCCGAGGGAGGCGAAAACATCGATGTGTCGGGCAACCAGCTCACCCTTTCGCCGCACGCCCTGGCCTCGTTGGGCGTCATCTATGCCCCCTCTCAGGGCTTTTTCGCCTCGGCCAGCGTCAATTACGTCGGCGACCGTTTCCTGGATCTCGCCAACACCGCCGAGGCGCGCGCCTACGCCACCCTCGACGGCGGCATAGGCTACCGTTTCGGCCGCTACAGCCTGGCGATCAACGCCTACAACCTCACCGACCAGCGCCCGCCGGTGACCGAGAGCGAGTTCGGCGATCAGTCCTACTACCTTCTGCCGGCGCGCCGGGTGTTAGTCGACCTGACCGCGACCTTCTGAGGCGCGAAAATCGCCGGCTGGATAAAGGAACGCGCCGGCGTCATAATATCGCCGCTGGCATCGGCGTTTCGATGCGCCAAGAATGACCGGTCATCGAGCGCACATTGCCCCCGACCCAGGCTCACCCGTGACCCGGCGGCGTTCCCCAAAATTGGGCTGGCGCGAGCGCGGCCCCGACTGCGGCGACGTGTTCGTCGAAGCCCTGGTGGCCACGGCCATCGTGGCCATGGTTCTGGCCGCCACCTTCCGGGTGATCGCCGATGGCGCGACGCGCGAGCGGCAGACCGACGCCCGCCGCCTCGCCCTGCTGGTGGCGAAATCGGAAATGGCCGAGGTGGGCGCCGACATCCCCTTGATCCCCGGCGAGAGCGCCGGCTACGCCGGCGGCCAGGTGTGGCGGGTGACCGTCGCTCCCTACGACGGGGCGGGGGGGGCCAACAGCGCCGGCGCTCTGATGAAGGTCCACGTCTCGGTGCGGCCCAGGACCGGGGGCGCCGACCTGGTCGCCCTCGACAGCCTGCGCCTGGCGCCCCAGGCCTAGCGCCGTGGGCGGTAAACCGGCGGCGGGTGGGAGTGGGAGCGGCGGCTTCGCCCTCATCGAAGCCTTGGCCAGCCTGGTCATCGTCGGCCTGCTCGCGGTCATGCTGATCCAGGGGGTGTCGACCGGGCGGCGGGTCTGGCAGAGGCTGGACACCCGCGCCGCCGCCTTCGAGGCGGTGGAGGGCGCGCAGACCGCTCTGCGGGGCCGCCTCGAGCAGATCTATCCGGCGACGATATTCAATGGGGGCGAGGCGCAGGTGGATGTGAACGGCGGCCCCGAGAGCCTGGCGTTTCTCGCCCCACCCGCCGAGGCGCTGCGCCCCGCCCCCCTGCGCCGCTTTCGCCTCGACCTGACCGATGGCCAGGATCTTGTGCTCTCCTCGGTCAGCGACGTGGCCCTGGCGGGTGAGCAGGGGGTGGCGCGCCAAGTTCTGCTGACCGGCGTTCGCCAGCTTGACATCGCCTACTACGGGACCCAGGCGCCAGACACTGCGTCGGGCTGGCGGGCGACCTGGGCGGCTCAGCCGGCTCTCCCCGAACTGATCCGCGTCAGGATCGCCTTCGAGCCGGGCGACCCGCGCTGGTGGCCCGACCTGATCGTCCGCCCGCGCACGACGGTCGACGCCCAGTGCATCCTCAGCCCGGCCACCGGGCACTGCCGGGGGCGCGGATGACCCTCCAGGAACTCCTCAACGCCGACATGCACTCGATCGGCGGCTTCATCCGCCAGGGTTTCGCCTGGTGGCTCGACGAGTTGGCCGCCATGGCGCCCGCCTCCTGGCGCGGACGGCTGTCGGCGCGGCCCAAGCTAGTGGCCGAGCCGGTGGCGGGTGGGGCTTGGCGGTGCTGGAGGGACGGCCGGCCGGTCCCCGTGGACGCGGCCCGCCGCGCCGCCGGCGTGGGCCTCGTCCTGCCGCCCGGCATGGCGCTCACCCGCGAGGTCCAGTTTCCTCGCCTGCCGCTGGCCGACGTGCGGCGGATGGTGGCAATGGACCTCGACCGCCTTTCGCCGCTCCGCCCCGACCTGGTCTTTTTCGACGTCGAGGTCATCGACCGCGACGCGGCGGGCGGGCGCCAGACCGTCCTGGTCGGCGTCCTGCCGCGCGAGGCGGCGGCGCGCCAACTGGCGGCGGCGCGCGATGACGGCCTCTCGCCCAAGGCTCTGGGCGTGGCGATCGCGGAAGGGGCCCCAGAGGCGGCGCCGGTCAGCCGCTTCGACTTCATGCCGGCCGTGCGGCGGGCGGCCGGCGAGACGCCCGGCGGCGGACCCACCCGATACTGGTGGGACACCACGGCGGACCTGCTGGTGATCAAACCGGGTGTCCTGGTTGGCCGTGACATGCTGAGCGTCGCCAAGCTGCGCGAAGCGGTGGCCGCCCAGCGCGACGCGGTCGACGCGGTGAACGCCGTGCGGCGCCGGGTGGACGGCGAGAACAACGAGCGTCGCGACCTGGTGGCCCGCGGCGCGCGGAACGAGCCCCTTCGCATGTTGGCGGCGCTGACGACGGCGGTCCCGGCCGGCGCCTGGGTGCAGCGCCTGGAATGGAACGGCCAGACCCTGCGGGTGATCGGGGCCAAAAGCCCCGAGGTGGACATGTTCGCGGCTCTCAGGGGCTCGCCGGCCTTCACCAACCCGCGCGCCGCCGCCGCCGAGGCGCCGGCAAGGCCGGGGCCAGGACAGGGCCAGCCCTTCGACATCACCGCCGACGCCGGCAAGAGGCTGAGGCCGTGAGGCCGCTGCGGGCTCGCGAGCGGCGGCTGGTGGCCCTGGGGCTGCTAGCGGCGGCGCTCGCCGTGGCTTGGCTCGCCATCGTCGGCCCCCTTATAGGCGGCTTTTTTTCGCGGGCGACCGAGCGGCGCGAGTTGATCGCCGCCTATGAGCGCGGCCTGGGCGTCATCGCTTCGCGCGCGGCTTGGCGCGCCCTGGACGCGCGCCAGCGCCAAAGCGCGCCGCGCTTCGCCCTGGCGGCGAGCAGCGAACCGCTGGCGGCCGACGTGCTGAAGGAGCGCCTCGTCAAACTCGCCGCCGACGAAGGATTTACGGTTGTCTCGATCTCAGACTTGGCGACCGACGCGCCGCCGGGAAAGATTCGCCTGCGCGCCGACCTGCAACTGACTTTGACCCAATTGTATGAGAGCCTGAAAAGGCTGGAGACCGAGGGAGCCTATGTCGTCGTCGAATATCTTGCGGTCTCCGCGGAGCGGGCCGCCGGCAGCGGCAGGCCCGCGCCCCTTCCCGCCCGTCTCGAACGCCCCAACGACCCCCAACCGGCCCGCGCGCGAACGTCCTGACTGGGCGCCAGTGGCGGCCTGCGGCGTTCTCGTCCTTGCCTTGGCGTTGCAGGTTGGTTTACCCTACGGCCAGCGGCTGCCACAGACATCGGCGCTGGCGCCGCGGCGGCCGCGACCCGTCACCGTTCCCCCTGTTGCGGAGTACCCGGTCATCCTCCAGGCGCCGATTTTCAGTCCCGACCGCAAGCCCGGAGAGGACCTGGGCGCCGCGCCCGGGGCCAGCACACTTGACAGCTATGCCGCGTTGGGCGTCGCCATGGGCCGCGGCTTCGCCAGCGCCCTGGTCAAGGGCCCGGGCGCCCCGACCAGGACGCTGAGGCGGGGCGACACCCTGGAGGGCTGGCGGCTGGCCGGCCTGGACAAGGAAAAACTGACCTTCGAGCGTGGTACGGCCCGCCATGTGCTGACCGTCGGCGCGCCGCCCGTTCCGGCCGCCGGTCAGACCGGCATCCTGCCGTGAGGAGCCTCACGCGGGGGGGCGCCTGGGCGGCCGTCACGGCCCTCCTCCTGGCGGTGTGCGCCCTTCTGACCAGCCCCGGCGCGCCGCGCGCCCAGACCACCTACGTTCCCGCCCCCCCGGCCGCCGCGCCGGCGACCTCTCCCAGCCTCGACGACCGCCGGGTCCGCTCCACTATCCTGCCCGGCACGCTCACGTCGCCGCCGCCGGCGGCGAGGACCAGCGGGCCGGCCGCCGGCGACGTCACCCTCAACTACCCGCAGGTCGACGTGCAGGCGGTGGCCAAGGCGATCCTGGGCGACATCCTGCATCAGAAATACACCATCGACCCGCAGATCCACGCCGTGGTCACCGTCCAGACCACCAGGCCGATCGCCCGCGGAGCGGTCCTCCCCCTGTTCGAGGAGGCGCTGAAGGCCGGCAACCTGGCGCTCACCGTGCGCGCCGGCGTCTACGCCATCGTTCCCTTGAGCATGGCGCAGGGCGAGGCCGGAGTGATCGGGCCGGCCGACACCGGCTTTGGCACCGAGACCGTCACTCTCAAATACGCCAGCGCCGAGGAGCTCAAGAAGCTGCTCGACCCCATCGTCCCAGGCGCCATCGCCCAGGCCGATACGGCGCGCAATGTGCTGATCGTCCAGGGGACGACCACCCAACGCAAATCCATCCGCGCCCTGGTCGCCCAGTTCGACGTGGATTGGCTCAAGGGCATGAGCTTCGCCCTGTTCATCCCCCAGCGCACCGACGCCCGCCTGATCGCGCCCGAGCTGGACAAGATGCTCAACGGCCCCGGTTCGCAGACGGCCGGCATGGTGCGCCTGATCACCATGGAGCATCTGAACGGCATCCTGGCCATCTCGGCTCAGCCGGCGCTGCTGGAGGACGTGCGCCGCTTCGTCGAGGTGCTCGACCGGGAGGGAGAGGGGGCGGAGAAACGCATCTTCGTCTATCACGTCCAGAACGGCCGGGCGGCCGACCTGGGCAAGGTCCTCGACGGCGCCTTCGGCATCGCGGTTAAAACCACCGGCGGCGAGTCTAACGCCGACAGCACCGACCGCACCGGCGGGATCGCCTCGCCGTTCAGCGCCGCGCCGCCGGGCCAGACCGGCTCGCCGCTGGGCGGAACGGCCTTGGGCGGGGTGAACTACGGGACCCAGATCCCGCCCCCGACCGGCGGGCCGCAGAACAATAAATCCCACCAGGACGAGACGTCCGGGCAGAGCGATCAGACCAATGGCGAGCCGAACGGGACAACCATCACCGCCGACGAGACCAACAACGCCATCGTGGTCTTCTCGACACCCCGCGAATACGCTCTGATCGAGGACGCCCTGCGCAAGCTCGATGTCCCGCCCCTGCAGGTCTATGTCGACGCGGTGATCAGCGAGGTCACCCTCAACAACAACCTGCAATACGGCATCCAGTGGTTTTTCCAGAGCCAGGGGAACAGCGGCGGTTTCACCCAGGGAACCCCAGTCTTCACCCCGCCGGGCACGACCCCCACGGCCCCGTCGGGCGCCCCGATCCCCCTCCCGGTCTACCCCGGCTTCACCTTCCTTCACCAGAGCGCCGACGCCACGGTGACCTTGAACGCTCTGCGCGCCGTCACCGACGTCCATGTCCTATCCGCCCCGAAGCTAATGGTGCTCAACAACCATACCGCGACCATCGAGGTGGGCGATCAAGTGCCCATCTCCACCGGTTCGGAAGTGGGCGTCAGCGTGCCCGGGGCGCCGGTCATCAATTCCATCGAGTACCAGCAGACCGGGGTGATCCTGAAAGTGACGCCCCGGGTGAACGACAACGGCTTGGTGCTGCTCGATATCGACCAGGAGGTCAGCAGCGCTTCGACCACCGACACCTCGAACATCAGTTCGCCCACCATCCAACAGCGCAAGATCGTCACCTCGGTGGCGGTGCAGGACGGTGAGACCATCTCCCTGGGCGGCCTGATCAAGAATTCGGTCACCAAGACCAGCAGCCGCGTGCCCTTTCTGGGCGATATTCCGGTCATCGGCCAACTGTTCGGCAGCACCGGCCACGTTCTCGACCGCACCGAACTGCTGGTCCTCCTGACCCCGCGCGTGGTGAGGGCTCCGGTGGACGCCGACGCCATCGTCAAGGAACTCAAATCGAAGATCGAGATGGCCGAGCCGCCACCGCCCCCACCGCCGCCACCCAAGCCCAAGCCGGCGCGTTCGCGAAATGGCTCGTGAGGCGGCCAAGGACAGCGGCTACGCCTTGGTGGCGGCCATCGCGGCGATGGCGGCTTTCGCCTATATCGCCTTTGAGGTCCTGGCGGCCGATCGCGGCCAGATCGTCGGCGTCGGGGCCCGGATCGAACAGGCCAGGCTGGAGGCGGCGGCCGACGCCGGCCTGACGATCGCTATCCATGGCCTGGGCGATCCCGACCCGGATCGCCGCTGGCCGATCGACGGCAGCGTCCGGCGGATCGGTTTCGACGGGGCGGACCTGGCGGTCGCCATTCAGGACGAGCGCGGCAAGGTTCCCATTGACGGGGTGAACGCCACCCAGGCGCGGGCCCTCTTCGAGAACGCCGGCGCGACCGGCCCGAGGCTGGACGCCCTGGTCGCCGAACTGAGCGATTTCCAGTTCGGCGACGAATCCGCGGATCCGACGGCTCCCCCCGCTCCCGGACCGGCGGGCGCCTACGGGGCGGTTCGCCACGGCGGCTTTCGCACCGTCGGCGATCTGATGGCGCTCAAGGACATGGACGTCGGCCTCTTCGAGCGCGTCGCGCCGGCGGTGACGGTGTTCTTCGAGGAAAGCGGCCCTTTCGAGCCGAACAACGCCGGCCCCCTGGCTAGGCTCGCCATGGCCGCCGAGGACGCCGGGCCGAGCCCCGACCTGCTCGCCCAGGCGAACGCCGACGACGAGCCACAGGTCGAGCCGATTACCCCCGACGTCAACCTGATCGGCCGCACCGTGACCGTCCAGGCGGTGGCCTTCGATCGGCGCGGCGCGCGGGCGCATCGCACGGCGATCGTCGAGCTGACCGGCGTCCAGGGGCAGCCCTACTGGATCCGCTATGTGGAGTGAGGCCGGCGGTTCATGGGGTGAAGGCGCCGTGCAGCCACACAATCCAGATCGCCAGGCAGAGGGGCGGGCCAAACGCCGTGTGGGCGCGCAGCGTGGCGCGACCGCGCCCAGCCGCCCTGACCGCGACCCAGGCCAGGGCGAGGAGGCAGGCGAGGATCAGCACCGACGGCAAGGGCCGCCAGCCGAGCCATGCGCCGCCGGCGGCCAGCAGTTTGGCGTCGCCCAGGCCGAGCGCTTCCTCGCCGCGCAGGCGCCAGAAAATCCAACCGATGGCCGCCAGGACCGCGTAGCCGAGGACGGCCCCGGCCAAGTGATCGACGATCGGCGCGTTCGGCAGGGCGAAGGTTGCCGCCAATCCCGCCGCCAGCAACGGCAGGGTGAGTCTGTCGGGTAGGCGGAATATCCGGGCGTCGACCACGGCAAGGATGAGCAGGAGCCAACCGAGCCCAAGGCTCAGGGCCAGCGCCGAGCCGGGCGGCGTCGCGGCCCACGCCCAAGCGAACACGGCCAGCCCGCCGGCCATGATCGCCGGCAGGCGCGGCGGCCCCGGTTCGCCGTAAGCTTCCGACACCTTGGCCGCCGCCCAGCCAGCGGGGATCGCGGCGGCCAGGACGACGGCCCCCCAGGCCAGATGGGTGAAGGCGCCCGCCATGCCTGAGCACTAAGCGGAGGGGCGGCGCGCCGTCCAGAGGCGGAAGGGGGCCGGCGGACATGGCGAAATACGTCACGGTGGAGTAACTCCTCGGACAAGGGGTGACATCCGCGGGAACGCGGGGAGGAGCAGCGGCGCGGCGTGAGCAGGGGGACGCCTTCTGGACTGGGGCTCGTCGCGGCGGCCCTCGCGGCCCCGGCCCTTCTCCTGGCCCTGCCCCTGGCCGGCCACGGCGGACGGGCGGCGGACACGCCTCGGCCTATCGTCCCGGCCCGTCCCACCCCGCCGCCGTCCCGATCTATCTCGGTGGCCATGCGGGCGCGAGAGAGTCTTCCCGCCGCGCTGGTCCGCGGCGGCGTGGACGGAGGCGAGGCGCGACGCGCCGCCATCGCGCTTGGCGAGGATTTCGACATCGTCAATCCGCATCCCGGCCTGATCCTGGATCTCGCCGTTGCCGCGCCGGCCGACGCGCCTTCCCGGCTGCTGCGCCTTTCGTTCAAAACAGTCGACGGGCGGCGGGTGACCGAGCGGCGCGGCCCGGGCGGGACCTTTCGCGTGACGGACGCACCTGCCGCCATGGTTGTCGCCGCCCTCCGCCGGGTCGATGGGCGCGTGGACGGGTCACTCTACCTTTCCCTGGTGGATGCCGGCGTAGAGGCCCCGCTGGCCGCCAGGGTCGTCGACCTGTTCGGCCGCCGGCTCGACCTCAGCCGCGACGTGGAGAGCGGCGACCGTTTCTCCCTGGTCTTCGAGGGGCGGGGGACGGCGGATGGCGCCATGGCGGTCAACACCCTGCTCTACGCCGAGGTGGTCGGCCGCGCCGGCCCCAGCCGCCTCTATCGGTTCCAGCCGGACGGGGTGGGACGGGCCGACTATCTCGACGGCGAAGCCGGCCCCAGCCGCCCGCTCTTGCTGCGCACCCCGGTGGCGGGGGCCAGGATCACCTCCTCCTTCGGCCTCCGCCCGCATCCCATTCTCGGTTTCACCCGGATGCACCAGGGGGTGGATTTCGGCGCCTCGCCGGGCGCGCCGGTTCTCGCCGCCGGGGATGGGGTGGTTGAAGAGGCACGCTGGGCCGGCGGTTATGGGCGCTGGCTGAAGATCCGTCACGCGGCGGGCTTCGAGACCGCCTACGCCCATCTGTCGGGCTGGGCCGCCGGCGTCGCGCCAGGGGCGCGGGTGCGCCAGGGCGAGGTGGTTGGCTACGTCGGCGCGACAGGCCTGGCCACCGGCCCCCATCTCCATTTCGAGGTGTTCTCCGGCGGGCGGCGGATCGATCCGGCGCTGGCCGGCGCGGCGCGCGCCCAGGCCGCCAACCCGGCCCGCCTGGCGATGTTCCGGGCGGCCAAGGCGCGCATCGACGCCATCGTGGCGACCGCCGGCTGACGCCCGGTCCCGGGCGTGATGATCGCCAAGATCGCTTTTATGACGGGGGCGCGGGCGTCGCTCCTCCCCATGCTCTCGCGAAGGCCACGACCTGGGCGGCCACCATCTCCACCTGCCAAGCGTCCTTGGGATCGAGGAAGGCGCCGCTCGCGTCGAACAGGCCAGGTCCGGTGTTAAGGGCCGCGCCCAGCGGGGTGGGCCAGCCGCGCAAAGCATGGACGATGTCACGCAGGGCCGCCAAGGTCGAGCCGCAGGCCTGCCAGCCGGTGGCCGCCACTACGCACCCCACGGCGCGTCCGTCCAAATACGGCCTGGGATCTTCGCGGAGGCCCTCAAGGCTATCGAGGGCGTTCTTCACCAGGCCCGAGATCGAACCGTGATAGCCGGGGGTTGCCACGATGAAGCCGTCGGCGGCGCTGACCGCGGCGAGGAAACGGCCCTGCTCGGGGAGTTTCTTGGGCTCCTGGGGGTCGTAGACCGGCAAGCCGGCCATGAAGGCGCCGCCGAACACCAGGGTCCGCGCGCCCAGCGCCTCGGCGGCGGCCAGGGCTCGGATCAGGGCCGTCTCGCTGGTCGAATCGGGGCGCACGCTTCCCCCCAGCCCAACGATCAGCGGGTGAGGTTTCGCGCTCACGCTCCGGCCGGCTCGGCCTTTTTCGCGGCGTGGCGCTTTTTGAGGTCGTCCAGCTCGGCGGCGTATTTGTCGGCCGCCGCCTCGCGCAGTTTGGGGATGTGATAGTCGGGGAAGAGGTCGTTGTCGGCGGCATAGTCGCGCAGCACCTGTTTGGCCACCGTCACCTTGTGGACCTCGGTGGGGCCGTCGGCGATGCCCATGACCAGGGCGCCGGTGATCATGCCCATGAAGGGCATCTCGTTGGAGACGCCGAGCGCCCCGTGGATGTGCAGGGCGGCGGCGGCGATGTCGTGATACACCTTGGGCATGGCCACCTTGACGGCGGCGATGTCCTTGCGGACCAGCTTGTAGTCCTTGAGTTTGTCGATCTTCCACGCGGTGTGCAGCACCAGCAGGCGGAACTGCTGGAGCTGAATCCAGGCGTCGGCGATCTGTTCCTGGACCATCTGCAGGTCGGCGAGGCGCCCGTCGCGGGTCTGGCGGGAGACGGCGCGGCGGCACATCAGGTCGAGAGCGTGCTGGCAGGCCCCCACGGTGCGCATGGCATGGTGCACCCGCCCGCCCCCTAGCCGGGTCTGAGCGATGACAAAGGCGCCGCCGCGCTCGCCCAGCAAGGCGTCCCTGGGCACATGGACATCGTGGTAGCGGATATAGCCGTGGCCGCCCTCGCCCTCATGGTCGCCCACCGCGATGTTGCGGATGGTCTCGACGCCGGCCGTGTCGGTGGGGACCAGGAAGATCGAGGTGCGCCGGTAGGGATTCTTGGCGTCCGGATCGGTCACCGCATAGACCACCAGCAGCTTGGCCCAGCGCGAATTGCTGGAAAACCACTTCTCGCCGTTGATCACCCATTCGTCGCCGACCAACTCGGCGCGGGTGGTGAAGGTCAGGGGATCGGAGCCGCCGGTGGGCTCGCTCATCGAGAAGGCCGAGCGGATGTCGCCGTTCAGAAGCGGCGCCAGCCACCGTTCCTTCTGCGCGGGCGTCCCGTAGTGGGCGATGATTTCGGCGTTGCCGGTGTCGGGGGCTTGGCAGCCGAATATGGTGGGGGCCAAGGCGTTTCGGCCCAGCTTCTCATTGATCAGGGCCAGCTTGAGTTGGCCGAAACCCTGTCCGCCCAGTTCGGGGCCGAGGTGACAGGCCCAAAGGCCTTGGCCGCGCACTTTCTGCTGCAGGGGCTTGATGAATTTTTCGCGGCCAGCCGCACCGTGAATGGCCATGCCCAGATGGGAAACCGGCTCGACCTCGTCGCGCATGAAATCCTCGATCCAGTCGAGCTTCTTCTGGAACTCCGGCTCGGTCTCGAAATCCCAGGCCATGGCGCATCTCCTCTCTATGGGTCGGACCTTGACGCCTCATCGGCGGCGCGACAACCCGTCTTGCTCTCGCAGCGCCACGCGCATCCGCGCCATGAATGGTCCGTCCAGCGCCGGGTCGAAGCGCCGCGCGTTCGCAAAGTCGTAGGCGACGCAGGCGGGTCGGCGGCGATCGGCCTCGGCCTCGCTCAGATAACGTGGCGTGAGGTGAGTGTGCAGCGAGGGTTCCTGGTTGCACCATGTCTCATAGTTGATCCGCCAGGCGCCGGTGACTTCGAGGAGCACGTCGCCGACTCTCGAAACATCCCGCCAATAGCGCGCCCGCCCCGCTTCGCTGAGCGCATTGATGCTCTCCACCACCGGATCGGCCAGCAGCAGGCAATAACCGGCCAAAGGCTGGACGTCACCGATCACGAGCCAGCCGGACGGCAATTTCGAGATCACATGCGGGTTCTCGCCCCGCCGGGACGCCTCGACCCGCGCTTCGATCATGTTGGGCATCGACCGCTCCTTGCGTGTATGAACGGCCCATGCCGTCGTTTGCCTCGATACAAGACCGGTGCCAAGACCGTTCCGACCGCGCCACCGCGTGGTTCGAGGAACTGCGCGACCGGCTTCTCGTCGCCTTTGAGGCCCTGGAGGACGAGGCATCGGCGGAACTCTATCCCGGCGCGCCGGGACGATTCGAACTGACCCCCTGGGCGCGCGAGAGCGGAGGCGGCGGCGTGATGGGCCTGATGCGCGGCCGGTTCTTCGAAAAGTGCGGCCTGCACGTCTCGCGAATGCACGGCGAGTTCACGCCCGAGATGGCCGCCACCATGCCCGGCGCAACGGGCGACCGACGCTTCGTCGCCACCGGGATCAGCTTGATCGCCCACATGGCCAGCCCCCGCGTGCCGGCCGTGCACATGAACACTCGTTATCTGGAGACGGAGCGAGGCTGGTTCGGCGGGGGGGCGGACCTGACGCCTCTGGTGGAAGAGCAGCGCGGCGAAGGCGCCCCGGACGCGGCGATGTTCCACGACGCTTTGCGCGGGGCCTGCGACGCCCACGACAGCGCCTGGTACGAGCGCTACAAGGCCGAGTGCGACCGCTATTTCTTTCTGCCGCACCGAAGCGAGCCGCGCGGCATCGGCGGCATCTTCTACGACCGGCACGACAGCGGCGATTTCGAGCGCGACCTGGCCTTTACTCAGGACGTCGGCGGGGCGGTCCTCAACGTCTTCCCCAGAATTGCCCGCCATCGCATGAGCGAGCCATGGACTCTCGCCGACCGCGAGGAACAACTGGTGCGGCGCGGCCGCTATGTGGAATTCAACCTGCTCTATGACCGCGGCACCCTGTTCGGGCTCAGAACCGGCGGCAATATCGAATCGATTCTCTCTTCCCTGCCGCCGGTAGTGAAATGGCCGTGAAGCTTCGCGCCTAAGCCGCGAGAAACCCGCCGATCCAGCGTCCCAGTCGGGCGCGGTCGTCGGGACCCGTCAGCGAGGCGATCGCCGCGTCGGCCTGCGCCTCCCCGTAGCGGCTCCCGCGCCGCAATTCGATGAGGGCCCGGGCGTAGGCCGGGTCAAACTCGGGGTGGAGCTGAATCGAGAAGGCCGGCTGGTCGTCCCAGGCCAACATGCCCAGGGGCGTGAAATCGTTGCCGGCCAGGACCGTGGTGTTCGGCGGCGCCTCGACCACTTGGTCCTGATGCGAAGCCGGCGCGGCGACGCTCGCCGCGTCGTCCATCCACGGCCGTCGGTGAAGGACCTGGTAGCGGTGCAGGCCGACGCCCCAGCCCTTCGGCGACTTGATCACCTTGCCGCCAAACGCCTGGGCCATCAGTTGATGACCGAAACACACCCCCACCAGCGCCGCCCTGCCCTTGGCCTCGCGCAGAAAATGCTCGGTCGCGCCGATCCAGGGCAGGGGGTCGTAGACCCCGGCCGCCGAGCCGGTGATCAGATAGCCGACGCACGCCGTCGGTGACGCCGGCAGCTCGCCGGCCTGGACATTGAAGTGGTCCCATTCGAACGCCGTCTCGCCCAGCAGATGTTCGAACATGACTCCATAGTCGCCGAACCGGGCCGTCAAGTCCGCCGGCGGGACGCCGGTCTCCAGTATGCCGATTTTCAATAGATCATTCCCTGGACCACCGATTTGAGCCGCTCCACCACTGACAGTTTATCGAGGGTGAAGTCGTTGTCGATCCACCACGCCTCCACTTCGCGCAGCACCGCCCCGACCGCCGGGCCGCGGGGGACGCCGGCCGCCGCCACCTCCTCGCCGGTGAGGGGCAAGGTGGGCCTCGGCCAACCCAGCGCCATGGGCAGCAGGGCGCGCCACTGGATTGCCGCGGCCGGCCGATCCGACGCCGCCCAGGCCAGGGTGGCCCGGTCGCAAAAGGTTTCCGCGCCCAGCCGGTAGACCGCCTGGCGCACTTGGCGCGGGCTCATCCAGGAGACCAGCGGCGTCTCGCCGCCCAGCGCCGCGGCTAGGCGGTCGCGCTGGGCGTTGGAAAGGCGCAGCCGCGCCGCGACCGCCTTCCCCGCCGCCGGATCGGGCGGGAGGAGGGCGGCCAGGCGCAGGATGGCGTCCTCGGTGAACAGCACCCCACTCTCGATGGCGACCAAAGCATCGAACCGGCCCAGACCTTGGGCTTCCGGGAGAATGAGACCCAGCACCCCGTTCCCGGCCATCATGGAGACGGCGCGGCGCGGGTCCTCGGCGGCCAGAAGGGTTAAGAGCTCCTTGGCCACCCGCTCGGCGGAAAGGCCGGACACCAGATCGCGCAGGTCCTCGCAGGCCGCCAGGGCGGCGCCGTCCGGCTCGCCGCGCCCGTACCAGGCCACGAAACGGAAGAACCGCGGGATGCGCAGGGCGTCCTCGGCGATGCGGGCGCGGGCGTCGCCCATGAACACGATCCGGCCGGCC
Source organism: Caulobacteraceae bacterium (assembly GCA_051002715.1). GTDB lineage: Bacteria > Pseudomonadota > Alphaproteobacteria > Caulobacterales > Caulobacteraceae > Acaudatibacter. The sequence goes on along the minus strand of JBPCMA010000262.1, from coordinate 3,254 downwards.
AGGGCGTCGGCCACGCCTTCGCCGGTGGGATCGAACAGGCGTCCCCGCGTATCGGCATAGAGGGCGTTGAGGCGAAAATCGCGCCGCGCGGCGTCTTCGGCCCAGCTATCGGTGAAGGCGACCTTGGCGTGCCGCCCGTCGGTCTCCACGTCCAAGCGCAGGGTGGTGATCTCAAACGCCCTGCCCCGCGCCACCGCGGTTATGGTCCCATGCGCCGCGCCGGTGGGAACCGCCTTGAGGCGCGCCGCCTTCAGGGCGGCGGTAACCTCGCCCGGGGTTAGGGTGGTTGCTATGTCGATGTCGCCCACCGGGCGTTTCATCACCGCATTGCGAACGCAGCCGCCGACGAACCGCGCCCCATCCTCGCCGCCGGCGGCGGCCAGTGCGGCCATCACCTCGGCGGTGGCCGGGTCGGTCATCCACGGCTGGGGGGCCAGATGTTCGAAATGTTCAGGCAACGGCGGCTCCATAGAGTCGGTCATAGAGAGCGCGCAGAATTCCGGCGGTCGCGCCCCAGATAAACCGATCCTCCCAGGTCATGGCGTGGAAGCGGCGCCTTCCTATGGCCGGAAACTCCCGCTCGTGCTCCTCGTGGTTGGCCGGGTCCATCAGGAATCCGAATGGCGTCTCGAAGATGTCGGCGACCTCGGCCGGATTGGGGGTAAGGGTGAAACCGGGCGAGACGAAACCCACCACCGGCGTCACCTCATAGCCACCGCCATTGGCGTAGGGGCCGGTGCGGTAGTGGCTCGACTGACCGGCCAAGCGGACCTGCCCGGGATCGAGGCCGATTTCTTCTTGCGCCTCCCGCAGGGCGGTCCGCCAGGACGCCTCGCCGCCGTCGCAACGGCCGCCGGGAAGGGCGATCTGGCCGGTGTGGCTGCGCAAGGTATCGGCGCGGCGGGTGAGAATCACCGAAAGGCCCGCCGGATGTTCGACCAGGGCGATCAGGACCGCGGCGGCGACCGAGCCGCCGTCATGGACGGTCGCCGGGGCCGGCTCGATGGGGTCGAGATGTTCGGCGATCCAGGCGCGCAGATCCTTCACGCAAAGGCTGCCTGGGGCGCGCCGATGGGAAACCACGCGCCGTTGGAGATGACGCAGGGAGTCGGCCCTTCTGGCGTGTTACGCTCTCGCGCCATTTCGGCCAGATCATAGAACACCGGCCGCGCGATCAGGGCTTCCAGGCCGGCGCGCACATGCACATAGGGCCGCGGCTCGCCCCTGACCGGATCGACAGTCACCCGGATGGCGTTGCCCGGCCCCGCCTCCACTATATCGCCGACATTGGTAAGGAATCTGAGCGTCCCGCCGACCTTGTCCACGCGCACCACGACAAACGGCGCGTCCTCCACCGTGATGGCCAGCTTTTCCGCCGGCGTCACCAGCACGAAACCGTCCGGGTCTTTACGCAACACCGTGGAAAACAATCGCACCAGCGCCTCGCGGCCGATCGGCGTTCCTTCGTGCAGCCAAAGGCCGCTCTTCTTGATGACGATGTCGATCGCCCCGCATTGGGCCGGATTCCATAGATGAACCGGCGGCAGCGCCCGCCCGGCCGCCGCGATCATCCCTTCCAAGCCACCATCGTCCATGGCCTTAAGAGGTAAGCCGGACGAGGGCGGCGCTCAAGTCACGGCGCGCGCCGCTCCTCACCGCTTAGCGTAGTAGCCCAGGCGCGCCCGTCCTTGGAGGTCTGGACCTCGAAGCGGATATGGTCGGAGCCGAAGAACTGGTTGAGGGTTCGCTGGCCGCGTGGTCCGGCATAGACCCAACGGTCGCCGTCGATGGTGAGGCGATACCAGGGGTGCGGCGGGCCGGCGTCCGCCCCCAGCGCCTGGGTGAGGTAGGCCCAGCCTTCGGCGGTCTTGCCTTGCGGCAGGAACACCACCAGATCCTCGGCCTTGCCGTTCACCACCTGCTCGCAGGCAAAGAAGAGGCCGGGTCGCGCGCAATGGTTTGTCAGCCGCGTGGTCTTGCCGTCGCTGGAGACCACGGTCCAGGCGCCATCATAGAGCTTCAGCGGCGCGTACGGGTCGTCCGTCGCCGCTGAAGCCCCGAGCGGCCCGAGCGCTCCGATCGCGGCGCAGGCGCAAGCGGCGAGGTGATCGCGCCGGCCACGAGCCACCATTGTCCTTCCCATGAATTGGCTGCCCCGATTCCGCCGACGATCGGTCAGGGCCATCGCGGGGTCAACGGCCCCGGTTGCGAAAAGCGCGCGGCGCGCGCTATGGCCCATCATGTCCGGCCCGGCCAGCGCCCTGCCCTCGACCCGCGCGCTGCTGCGCGAGGGCGACTACATGCGGTTCTGGGCGTCGCGGTGGATGGGCAGCCTGGGCTCGCAGATTCAGAGCGTCACCATGGGCTGGCAGGTCTATGAAATCTCCCGGCGCACCCTGGGCGTCGGCCAGTCGGCCTTCAACGTCAGCCTGATCGGGCTGATCACCTTCGCGCCGCTGTTCTTCCTGGCGTTGCCGGCGGGGGAGACCGCCGACCGCCATGACCGTCGCCGTGTGCTGCTCATTTGCTACGCGGGAGAGAGCTGCGCGGTGGCGATCCTGGTTTTGGCGGCGCTGATGCATTTCGCCACCGTACCCTTGCTGCTTGGCGTGGCGGTCCTCTTCGGGGCGTCGCGGTCGTTCTTTTCCCCGGCCATGTCGGCGCTGGGGCCGATGATGGTGCCGCGCCAACTCTTGCCGCGCGCCATCGCCTGGAATTCCCTGGCTTGGCAGTCGGCCGCGGTGGCGGGGCCGGCGGCGGCGGGCCTGCTGATCGCCGTCTCCACCGGGGCCGCCTATTGCGTCACGCTCGGCCTCTATCTGACCGCCGCCGTCTCGCTGCTCCTGATCCGGCGCAATACCCGCCCCCAGGCCCAGCCCGGCTCGCGCTTGGCTCTGGTCAAGGAGGGCCTGGCCTATGTGTGGGGCCACAAGGTGGTCTTCGGGGCGATTTCGCTCGATCTGGCGGCGGTGATCCTGGGCGGGGCCAGGGCCCTCTTCCCCGCCTTCGCCCGCGACGTGCTGCATGTCGGGCCGCAAGGATTTGGCCTGCTGCAGGCCGGCCCGGCGGTCGGCGCGACGGTGGTGGGCTTGTGGCTCGCGGCCCATCCCATCCGGCGCCGCGCCGGCGCGATCATGTTCGCCGGGGTCGCCGTGTTCGGCGTCGCGACGGTGGCGTTCGGCCTTTCCAGGTTCCTGTGGCTGTCGATCATCGCCCTTGCCATCCTGGGCGGCGCCGACATGCTGAGCGTCTTC
>JBPCMA010000261.1:0-3782 GCA_051002715.1 Caulobacteraceae bacterium | reverse complement strand
GTCGCCGGCTCGCCCCGCCGTCGGCGCGTCCGCCCGGAGGCGCCGGGGCCGGCCGCCCGCGCCGTCACCGCCCGTTCGCCGCGATAGACGGCGCGGACCGCCGCCGCCTCGCCCAGGCCGATCAGGGGGCGCCCGTCGTTGGGGCGCTCGACGAGCATGCCCTCGAACAGGAGCTGGTCGATCAGGCCCCGCCAGCCGGCGGCGGAGAGGTCGCCGCCGATCCCGAAGGTGGAGAGGGCCGCCTCGGCGGGGCCGACATCGCGGGTCTTGCCGAGCAGATGGTCGATGAGCCGACCCCGCCCGAACCGACCGCCCAACCGATGGACGGCCGACAGCGCCTTCCGGGCCGCCTCCGTGGCGTCGACACCCGCCGGCGGGGCGAGGCAGAGGTCGCATTGGCCGCACGCCTCCGCTTCGGCCTCGCCGAAGTAGCGGCGCACCGCGGCGGCGCGGCAGGTGGTTCCGTCCAGCATGGCGTAGAGCTGGCGCGCCTTGCGCGTCTGGACCTGGGCCACCGCCTCGGGAAGGCCGCGCCGGCGGATGCGCTCCAGGGCCCAGGCGAGGTCCGAGGGGCCGTAGAGGGTGATCCCCTCGGCGCCCGCCCCGTCGCGGCCGGCCCGGCCGATCTCCTGCCAATAGGCCTCGATGGAGGCCGGCGGGTCGGCGTGGATGACGAAGCGGACGTCCGGCTTGTCGATCCCCATGCCAAAGGCGATGGTCGCCACCATCACCGCCCCGTCCTGGCCGAGGAACCAGGCGAGGCGGCCCTGCCGCACGTCTTTGTCGAGGCCGGCGTGATAGGGGAGCGCCGCCGCGCCCCGCGCCGCCAGAGTCTCCGCCAATCGCTCGCATCCCTCGCGCGAACCGCAATAGACGATGCCGCAGGCGCCGGCGCGGGCCTTGACCAGGGCGGCGACCCGGGCGCCGGCCGCGCCGCGCTTGCGCTCGGCGGCGAGGCTCAACTCCGGCCGCGCGAAGCTGGCCACGAATTCGGCCGCGCCGGCCAGGCCCAACTCATCGCGGATGTCGGCGCGGGTGCGCGCATCGGCCGTGGCGGTGAGGGCCAGGCGCGGAACCCCGGGGAACCGCTCGGCGAGGCGCCCCAGGGCGCGGTATTCGGGGCGGAAGTCGTGGCCCCACTGGCTGACACAGTGGGCCTCGTCCACGGCGATCACGGCGATCGGGACGGCGGTCAGGCGGCGCAGGGCGGCGGGGGCCATCAGCCCCTCGGGCGAGAGATAGATGAGGTCGAGGTCTCCGGCCGCCAGGCGCCGCCAAGTCTCCTCGCGCTCGGCCTCGGTGAGGCCCGAATCCATCCGCGCCGCCGCCACGCCCGCCTGCTTGAGCGCCTCGACCTGGTCGCTCATCAGGGCGATGAGGGGCGAGACCACCAAGCCGACGCCGGGGCGGAGCAGGGCGGGAATCTGATAGCACACGCTCTTGCCGCCGCCGGTCGGCAGCACCGCGACGGCGTTGCGCCCGGCCAGGATCTCGGCGATCACGCCCGCCTGCAGCCCCCGAAACTCGGCATGACCGAAGGTGCGCCGCAGCACCGCGCGGGCCTCATCGAGGGTGGGGGGCATCGTGGCCTTATGGCAGGGCGGCGCGGGGGGCGGAAGGGCGGGCGATCGAGCGGCCGACGCCCCCTCCGTCACGCGATGCAAGAGGGCGTCGCGCGCCACCTCCCCCGTTTCACGGGGGAGGAGTGAAAAAGGCCAGCCTTGCCCATCTCCTGCCTCGCGAAGCGGGGGAGAGGGACCGCCGAAGGCGGTGGAGGGGGCGTCGGCCCCGCTCGGCGCCGCGCCCTTAAGCCCGCGTCAATCCTCTCGCGCGCCTCGTGCGGGTCGGCTAAGAGGCGGCGGGCGGCCCTCGGTTTTAGGAACCCTTCCATGGCGAATGCTTACGGCGGTCGCCCGCCGGCCGCTCCGCCGCCCCGGCCCCGGCGCACGCCGGCGCGCGCCTTTCTCTATTGGGCGCTGGTCCTTTCCGTCTGGGGACTGATTTTCGTCGGCGGCTTCCTGGCCATCTTCGCCACCGGCCTGCCCGACACCTCCAAGCTCTACGATGTCAGTCGCCAGCCCTCGATCACCTATCTCGACCGCTCCGGGGCGGTGGTCGCGGTGCGCGGCAGCCAGTACGCGCCGCCGGCCGACCTCGACGCCCTGCCCCCTTATGTGCCGGCCGCCTTCGTGGCCATCGAGGACCACCAGTTCTACCACCATTTCGGCTTCAACCCGTGGGGGATGCTGACCTCCGAGGCATGGAACCTCGCCCATCCGCGCGGCCCCCTGCGCGGCGGCTCGACCATCACCCAGCAGCTGGCCCGCAACCTCTTCCTCACCCCCGCCCAGACCTATCGCCGCAAGGCGCAGGAGCTGGTTCTGGCGGTGTGGCTGGAGATGCATTTCAGCAAGAAGCAGATCCTCGCCCTCTATTTGAACCGGGTGAATTTCGGCGGCGGGGCCTATGGCATCGAGGCCGCCTCCCAGCGCTATTTCAACAAGCCGGCGGCCGGCCTCACCCTGGGCGAGGCGGCCCTGCTGGCCGGGGCCATGAAGGGGCCGTCGCGCTACAACCCGGCCGCCAACTCCGTCCGCGCCGCCGCCAGGGCGACCGTGGTCCTCGACGAGATGGCCAAGCTCGGCTTCATCACCGACGCCGAGCGCGACGCCGCCTTTCGCCAGCCGGTCCACGTCTCGGCCACCCTGGCCAACCAGCGGGCCCAGTATTTCATCGACTGGCTGGACACCCAGGTGCGCTCGCAGGTGGGCGAGCCGACCCAGGACCTGGTGGTGGAGACCACCCTGGATCTGCCCATCCAGGCCGCCGCCGAGCAGGCGGTGCGGGCCGGCGTGGCGGCGCACGCCAAGGAAGGCGTCCAGCAGGGCGCCCTGGTCGCCCTGGACGGCGAGGGCCGGGTGCGCGCCTACGTCGGCGGCGCGATCTATGCCGACAGCCAGTTCGACCGCGCCACCGCCGCGCGGCGCCAGGCCGGCTCGGCGTTCAAGCCCTTCGTCTACCTCACCGCCATGGAAGCGGGCCACACTCCCTCCGAAACGGTGGTCGACGAGCCTCTGACCATCGGAAACTGGTCGCCGCGCAACTACAACGGCCGCTACCTGGGGCCGATGACCCTGCAGACGGCCCTGGTCCAGTCGATCAACACGGTGGCCGCGCGGCTGGCCAACGAGGTGGGCACGGGGCGGGTGGCCGAGACGGCCCATCGCCTGGGCATCACCTCCAAGATCCAGACCGACCCCTCCATGGCCCTGGGCGCGGTCGAGGTCAGCCCTCTGGAGATGGCCCAGGCCTATGACGCCTTTTCCAACGGCGGCGAACGGGTCCAGGCCTTCGGCATCGAGCGCATCCGCACCGCCGCCGGCCAGGCGCTCTACGATCATGGGGTCGGCGCGGGGGCGCGGGAGCGGGTGATCGGCAACCCGGCGCTGGGCTACATGATCCAGATGATGCGCCAGGTGATCGTTTCGGGAACCGGGGCGCGGGCGCGGGTCGGCGGCTACGACCTGGCCGGCAAGACCGGCACCACCAGCGACTACAAGGACGCCTGGTTCGTCGGCTACACCGGCGGCTTCACCGCCGCGGTTTGGGTGGGCAAGGACAACGACACCCCCATGCGCCGGGTGACCGGCGGCGGCGCGCCGGCCGAGATCTGGCGAAATTTCATGGCCGCCGCCCTGCCCCGCCTGGCCGCCCAGCCCATTCCGGGCGGCGCGCCCGCCGAGCCGGCCCCCCCGAGCGACGCCATCGGCGAGGTGCTGCAG
>JBPCMA010000260.1:0-4753 GCA_051002715.1 Caulobacteraceae bacterium | reverse complement strand
TTTCACCGGGGCCTTCAACCAGCACGTCACCTTCATCGGAACCGCCGGGACCCTGGAGCTGGCCAAGTCGCAAAGCTACGGCGGGACCATAACCGGCTTCTCCAAGAGCGGGGGAACGTTCCTGGATTTGGCCGACATCGCCTTTGGCAAGGCGACCACCGCCACCTATGCCGGAACCAAGAGCGGTGGCACGCTCACCGTCAGCGACGGCAAACACACGGCCACGATCGCCCTTGCCGGCGACTACCGGTCGTCCACCTTCGTCGCCGCCAGCGACGGCCACGGCGGGACGATCGTCCACGACCCGGCCAAGGCCACCGCCCTCCCCTCCCCGCACCCGTTCATCGCGGCGATGGCGGGAACGGGGGCCGCCGCGGCGGGTAGGCTGGAATGGGGCGCCGCTTGGCGGATTCACGGGCCGCCGAGCTTGATGACGCCTCGCCCGTTTCTCGCCTGACCGCCCCGGGCGCCGGGCCGGGCGAGGGAACCCGAGGCCGCGCTCCGCCGTTCATCTTGACGCCCGGCGGCTTCGCGCCGGCCTGAGACTCATATGAACAGACTGCCCGTGAGCGCCGCGGCGATCGGATTGATACTGGCCGCCCCGGCCGCCCTGGCCCAGAGCGACAACGGCGCGGCCAATCCGGCCAACCAGACCGCGCAACACGCCGCCAACAAGGCGGCGCGTCAGGCGGCCAAGCGGCCGGTTCGCCGGGCCGAGGCCCGCAAGGCGACGCGGCCTGTCACGCACCGCCCGCGCCCGGTGACGACCGTCCGGCGCAAGGTGACCGTCGTCCGCAAGGTCGACGTCACCCCCTACCGCCGGGTGGTCCAGGCGCCGCGCCGCTATCGGATCGCCCGGCCCTGGATAGCGCCGCGCGGCTACGCCTATCGCCGCTACGGCCTGGGCCAGCGGGTTCCCACCGCCCTTCTGGCCGCCAGCTTCTTCCTGCCGAATTTCGGCCTCTACGGCCTCCAGGCGCCGCCCTACGGCTACGTGTGGGTGCGCGACGGGTCCGACGCGGTGCTGGTCGATCGCCGCACCGGCGAGGTGATTCAGGCTCAGTACGGCCTCTTCTACTAAATTGACGCCTAGCCGCGCCGGCCGAGCACCAGGTCCACCGCCGAGGCCATGAACCGGCCGCGCGCTCCGAAAGGGGTGAGATGGGCCTTGGTCTGGGCGGTGAGCAGGGCGATGCGCTCCCTGGCCGCCTCCACGCCCAGCAGGGTGACGTAGTTGGCCTTGCCGCGCGCCGCGTCCTTGCCGCCCGCCGCCTTGCCCAGAGCGGCCTCGTCGCCCTCGGCGTCCAGCACGTCGTCGACGATCTGATAGGCCAGGCCGATGTCGCGGCCGAAGGCCATGAGGGCGGCGCGCTCGGCCTCCTTGGCGGGCGCCATGGCCAGGGGCAGCTCGAAGGCGCAGACGATGAGGGCGCCGGTCTTCATCCGCTGCATCCGGGCCACCGCGCCCAGGTCGCCGCGCACCCCCAGCAGGTCGATCATCTGGCCACCGGCCATGCCCCGCGCCCCGGTCGCCACGGCCAGGAGGCGCACCAGCTCGGCCCGCACATCGCCGTCCTCGTGGGTGTCGGGATGGGCCATGATCTCGAAGGCGACGGTCTGCAGGGCGTCGCCGGCCAGCACGGCGGTGGCCTCGTCATAGGCCTTGTGGACGGTGGGCCGGCCGCGCCTCAAGTCGTCGTCGTCCATGCACGGCAGGTCGTCGTGGACCAGGCTGTAGGCGTGGATGCATTCCAGGGCGCAGGCGGCGCGCAGAACCGAGCGCTCGGCCAGGCCGAAGAGGGCGCCGGTCTCCAGGGCGAAGAAGGGGCGCAGCCGCTTGCCCGGCCCCAGGGCGGCGTAGCGCATGGCCTCGGTGAGCCGCGCTTCGGGCCCCTCGGCTCTGGGCAGCAGTTCGTCGAGGGCGACGGTGACCAGATCGGCCGCTTCGGCGACGCGCTTAGCGAGGGCCGGGGCGGCGTCGGCGCTCACGGGAACTCGGCCGGCTCGACGCCCACCGGGCCGGCGGGGCCCAGGACGATCTTCTCCACCCGCAGTTGCGCCGCCTTGAGCTTGGCCTCGCAGTGGGCCTTGAGGGCGGCGCCGCGCTCATAGACGGCGATGGAGCGCTCCAGCTCGGCCTGGCCGGATTCGAGCTCGGCCACGATCTTTTCGAGCTCGGCCAGGGCCGCTTCGAAGGAAAGGGCGGCGATGTCGGCGGCGTCGGTCATGGCCCACCCTAGCCGAGCGGGCGCGAAGGGGGCAACGGGCGCGCGCCGCTTCAAGGCGCGGCGGTCGGCGTCAGCTTGCGGGCGAAGAAGTCAAGGGTGGCGCGTGTGCGGTGCAGAAGGTCGGCCTGGGTCCAGCCGGCGCGGTGGCGCAGGCCCGGATAGAGCATGGTCTCGAAGGCGACGGCGCGGGCCTGCAGGGCGGCCATGACCCGGGTGGTGTTCTCGAAGATGACGTTGTCGTCGGCCATGCCGTGGACCAGCATGAGGGTCCCGGGCTTGAGGGCGGCGAGGCGCGCGGTGACCTCGGAGGCGGCGTAGCCGGCGGGGTTGCCCGCCGGGGTCCCCAGGAAGCGCTCGGTGTAGTGGGTGTCGTAGAGCGACCAGTCGGTGGGCGGCGCGCCGGCCACGCCGGCGGCGAGGGGCGAGGCGGGGGCGGTGAGCAGCATCAGGGTCATGTAGCCGCCGTTGGACCAGCCGGTCACCCCGATCCGCGCGGCGTCCACGTAAGGCAGGGACTTCAGATAACCTACCCCGGCGAGCTGGTCGGCCACCTCGAGCTGGCCCATCCGCCGGTCGATGGCGGTCTTGAAGGCGACCGAGCGGTTCGGGGTGCCGCGATTGTCCAGGCTGAAGAGGATGTAGCCGGCCTCCAGGTAGAGCTGGTCGGCGGGGTTGGCCCAGCCCCTTGTCACCAGGGCGCCCGCCGGGCCGCCGTAGACCTCGACGACCGCCGGATACTTTTTCGCCGGATCGAAGCCGGGGGGCGTGCGCATCGACCACCACAAATCCTGGCCGTCGGCCGCCTTGATGACACCAAAACGGGGCGCGCGCAGGCGCGGCAGGTAGGGAAAATACGGATGGCCGGCGACGAGCGCGTTCTCCTCGATCCAGCGGACGCGCCGGCCGTCGGCGGCATAGAGGGCGGTGCGCGGCGGCGTCGAGGGGTCCTGATAGGTGGCGGCGAAAGTCCCGCCGGACTTGGCCACGGCGCCGGTCCACCAGCCGCCGGCGCCCGTCAGGGGCATCGGCTCGCCGGGGGCCGGATAGGAGACGAAATAGAGGCGCCGCTCGACGGGCGAATCTTTGCTGGCCGCGAAGATGGCCCGGCCGGCCGCCTCGTCGACCCCCAGCAGCTCGGAGACCGGCCACGCGCCATGGGTCACCTGGCGGACCGGCGTCCCGTCGGCGCGGTAGAGATAGAGGTGACGCCAGCCCGACTCCTCGGACGACCACAGAAAGTTTCCATCCTTCAGCGGCTTGAAGTCGTCGGTGAGTTCGACCCAGTGGGGGCTCACCTGGCTGAGGATGACCTTCGAGCGCCCGCTCGCGGGGTCGGCGGCCAGAAGGTCGAGGCGGCGCTGGTCGCGCGACTGGCGCTGGACATAGAGGGTGCGCCCGTCGCGGGCCCAGTCGACGCGGGCCAGGTAGATGTCGGGATCGGCCCCGAGGTCGATCTTCACCCGCCGTCCGGTAGAAACGGTTTCGACATAAAGCTCGACCCGGGCGTTGGGCCGCCCGGCGCGGGGATAGCGCTGGTCGACCACCGTGGCCCCGGCCGCGCCGATGTCGAAGCGCGGCACGATGTCGACGCCGCTTTCGTCCACGTGGGTGAGGGCGATGCGGGTGTCGTCCGGCGACCACCAGTAGCCGGTCTCGCGCGCCATCTCCTCCTGCGCGATGAACTCGGCGGTGGCCCAGCTCCGCACGCCGTCGCCGCCCTTGGTGAGAGCCTTTTCCGGGCCGCCCCCGGTGGGCATCACATAGAGATTGTCGCCGCGCACGAAGGAGACGAAACGGCCCAGCGGCGAGACCTTGGCGTCGGTGTCGTCGGCCGGGCGGGCGGTGAGGCGGGTGAGCTGGCCGCTCGCCCGCTCATAGAGCCACAGGTCGCCCTCGACGGGAGCGAGGATGAACCGGCCCTGCTCGTCCCAACTGTAGTCGACCACCCCGTGGGTCTGGACCCCCTGGCGTTCGCGGCGGCTCTTCTCGGTCGCCGACAGGGTCGCGCCCTTGGGGGTCAACGCGCGCCCGTCGATGAGCAGGCGCGGCGCCCCGCCCGCCACGTCGGCGATCCACAGGTCGGTGAGGCGCTGGTCGTCCGCCCTGGCCCGCAGCCAGGTCACCGCCGAGCCGTCGGGCGCCATCTTGACCAGGCGGGCGCGCGGGCCGGAAAGGTCCGGATCGGCGAACACCCGCTCGGGGGTCAGCCGCTGGGCGTGGGCCGCGCCGGTCATCAACAACATCACCGCCAACCCCGCCAAGATTTTCATGGATGCCCCCTACCTGCCAGCGCACCGGCTCGCCGGCGTCACCGACAATGCACCGGCGGAGCGCGGGCTTCCAGCCCGCAACCTTTAACAGGCTGAGGAAGAAGTCTCACGCGGGAGGTTATTCTTTCCCGGGATGGGTTTGATAGGGTCGTTTCGCGTTCTGGCGTTTGCCGTGCGGCGATCCTGGGAGCCGTGCGGATGTCGCGTGGAGGCTGGGGGGCGGCTTGTTGTCATGCGGCGGCCAGCAGCTTGGGC
>JBPCMA010000259.1:0-19907 GCA_051002715.1 Caulobacteraceae bacterium | reverse complement strand
GCCGCGGGCCGCGCCCGAAACCCGGCCATAGGCGTCGCCCGCCGTGGCGAGGGCCGCCTTGGCCCGCTCGGCCGCATGTTCCAGGGTTTCCTGCACGGCGCCGGCCGCCTCCTGGATGTGGCCGCCGACCTGGCGCGCCTCGCCGCGAACCCGCATGCCCGTATCGCCCAGGACCTCGCCGGCGGCGGTCTCGAACTTGCCCAGGACGACTTTCTCGGCGCCCTCGGCCTCTGTCTCGTTCATGGCGACTCTCCTTGTTGGAGCGTCGAACGCGTCGGGCCTTGCGCCGTTCCATCCGATCGTGCGAGCCTCGACGCCCCTGTCTCGGTTCTTTTCAAGGCTTGTGTCATGTCCCTCGCAATGAAGTCCCTCCTCGCCGCCTTCACCCTGCTGTCGCTCGCCGCCTGCGCCTCCGGCCCCGACGTCTGCCCCGACGGCACGCATGTCGGGCGCTTCGGCCATCATTGCGTGGTGAACCGCTAGAGCGCTTTCCGCAAAAGTGGGAACTGGTTTTGCGATCAGAAAGCGCTCAAGTGTCTGAGTTAGAGCCTGTTTTTCCGATCGGGTTGGTTCAACCCGATCGGAACAGGTTCTAGCGGCGTTCAGCCGGCCGCGGTTCCTCGCCCGGGCTTGGCCTTGCGTTGCAGGCCGGTGAGACGTTCGCGCTCGCGCGCCGCCTCGCGATGAAATTGGGAGAGGCCGGGAATATAGGGCTTCTGCCAGTTCCGGTCGGCCACGCCGTACCAGGCCTCGGCGCGGCGGGTGAAGAAGGGGTCGGTGAGGTGGGCGCGGCCCAGCGCCACCAGATCGGCGCGCCGGCAGGCGATCAGGGTGTTGACCTGAGCCGGTTCGGTGATCGCGCCGACGGCCAGGGTGGCGAGGCCGGTGACGTTGCGCACCGCTTCGGCGAAACCGGTTTGAAACATCCGGCCATAGACCGGCTTCTGGTGCGGCACCGTCTGGCCGGCGGAAACGTCGATGAGATCGCAGCCAGCGGCGGCGAAGGCGCGGGCGATGGCGATGACGTCCGCCTCGGAAATTCCGCCGGGCGCCCAGTCGCAGGCCGACAGGCGCATCGACATGGGCCTTTGCTTAGACCAGACGGCGCGCAGGGCGGCGAACACCTCCAGCGGGAAGCGGGCGCGGTTCTCCACCGGCCCGCCGTACTCATCGGCGCGGCGGTTGGTGAGCGGCGAGAGGAAGCTCGCCAGCAGGTAGCCGTGGCCGCAATGCAGTTCGAGCATGTCGAAGCCGGCCCGCCGCCCCCGCTCGGCGGCCTGGACGAAATCGGCGACGATGGCGTCCATGCCGGCCCGGGTGAGTTCGGCCGGAACCGCGTTGCGGCCCTCCGCGTAGGGCGCGGGAGAGGCGGCGACGAGGGGCCAATTGTCGGCCTCGCTCTCGATGGGGTGATCCATGGCCTCCCAGCCGAGCTGGGTCGAGCCCTTGGGTCCCGAATGGCCGAGCTGCAGGCAGATCGCCGCGGCGCTCTCGGCGTGGACGAAATCGACGATGCGCTTCCACGCCGCCTCCTGCGCGTCATTCCACAGGCCGGTGCAGCCGAGGCTGATCCGGGCGTCGGGCGAGGGGCAGGTCATCTCGGTGAAGAGGAGGCCCGCCCCGCCCAGGGCGCGGGCGGCGTAATGGGCGAAGTGCCAATCGTTCGGAACGCCGTCTGTGGCCCGGTACTGGGCCATCGGCGAGACGACCACCCGGTTGAGCAAGGTTAGCCCTCGCAACTTGAACGGCGTGAACATCGGGCCGGGCCGCTCGGCGCGGCAGTCGAAACCGCTTTCCTGGAAATAGGTTTCGTACCATTCGTCCTCGAAGGCGCGGACAAATTCCGGGTCTCGGATGAGGAGATTATCCCAAGTAATTGATTTAGAACGACACATCACAACCATGGCGAACTGGCGAAGCTTCATGTCGAAGCTGCGCTCCATGTGTTCGAACCAGGCCATGGAGACATCGGCGTTGTGCTGGGTGACCTCGACGGGCGTGCGCCGGGCCGCCTCATAGGCCTCGAACGCCGCCGGCAGGCTGGCTTCGCCCAGGGCGGTCACCGCGTCGGCCAGAGCGATGGCGCATTCCATGGCCAGCTTGGTTCCCGAGCCGATGGAGAAATGGGCGGTGGCTTTGGCGTCACCCAGCAGAACCACATTGCCGTCCCACCAGCGCCGGCAGGCGATGCGCTGGAAGTTGCGCCACACCGAGCGGTTGACGATCAGCGGATGGCCCTGAAGTTCCTCGGCGAAGATCGCTTCCAGCGCCCGGGCGCTTTGCGTTTCATCCATGCCGGCGAAACCCAGGGCGGCCCAGGTTTGCGGGCCCATTTCGATCACCCAGGTCCCCATGCCCACCTGGTATTGATAGGTGTGGGCGCAGAGCGGCCCGACCGGCGTCTGCTTGAAAAAATAGGTGAAGGCGTCGAGAGGCCGGGTCGAGCCCATCCAGGCGAACTTGTTGCGGTTCACCGCGATCTCCGGGTGGAAACGGTCTTTCAGGTGTTCGCGGATGCGGCTGGCCGCCCCGTCGGCGGCGACCACCAGGTCATAATCCGCGAGGGAGGCGGGATCGTCGACCACGGTCTGGAACCGGAGTTCGACGCCGAGGGCGCGGCACCTCGCCTGGAGAATGTTGAGCAGGGCGATGCGAGAGCAGCCAGCGAAACCGTTGCCGCCGCACCGCGCCTCCGCGCCCTTGTAGCGGATGATAATGTCGTCCCAGTAGGCGAAGGCCCCCTCGAGCGCGTCGAAGGACGGCCGATCGCGGCTGAGGAACTCGTCAAGGGTATCGTCGGAGAACACCACCCCGAAGCCGAAGGTGTCGTCGGCCCGGTTCTGTTCGAAGACGACGATCTCCCAGTCCGGCTTGGCCTTCTTGGTCAGGAGGGCGAAATAGAGGCCGCCGGGACCGCCGCCCACCACCGCGATCTTCACGCCGCTCCGTCCTCGAGGGGAACGACCGCCGTCGTTTCGATCTCGACCTTGGCCCCCGCCTCGATCAGGCCGGCGACCACCACCACCGCCATGGCCGGATAGTTGCGCCCCATCAGTTCCTTCCAATGCGCGCCGAGGGCGGGGAGGGCGGCCAGGTATTCGTCACGGCTGGTGATGAACCAGGTCATGCGGCCGATGTGCTCGGGCCCGGCGCCCGCTTCGGCGAGCACCGCCAGGGTGTTGACCAGCACCTGGCGGAACTGCTCGGCGAAACCGCCCTCGACCAGCCGCTCGCGCTCGTCCCAGCCGATCTGGCCGGCCACGAACACCATCCTGCCGGCGGCGGCCACGCCATTGGCGTAGCCCTTGGGCCTGGGCCAGCCGGCCGGCAGCAATGTCTGGGGACCGGCCACGTCAGTCGCCCTCGAACACCGGCGTTCGCTTGTCGGAAAAGGCGCGGAAGGCGCGCTCGAAATCGCGGGTTTGCATGCAGATGGCTTGCGCCTGCGCCTCGGCCTCGATGGCCTGGTCCAGCCCCATGCTCCATTCCTGGTGAAGCTGGGTCTTGGTGACCCCGTTGGCGAAGCTGGGGCCGGCCGCGATGCGCGCCGCCCAGGTCAGGGCCTCCCCCATGAGCTGCTCGCGAGCCACCAGCCTGTTGTAGAACCCCCAACGCTCGCCTTCCTCGGCGCTCATCGAACGGCCGAAATACAGCAGCTCGGCGGCGCGGCCCTGGCCGATGAGGCGCGGCAGCATGGCGCAGGCCCCCATGTCGCAGCCGGCCAGCCCCACCTTGTTGAACAGGAAGGCCGTCTGGGCCTCGGGCGTCGCCAGGCGCAGGTCGCTGGCCATGGCCAGAATCGCCCCCGCCCCGGCGCACACCCCGTCCACCGCGGCGATGATCGGCTGGGGGCAGGCGCGCATGGCCTTGACCACATCGCCGGTCATCCGCGTGAAGGCCAAGAGGCCCGGCATGTCCATGCCGATCAGGGGCCCGATGATGTCGTGCACATCGCCGCCCGAGCAGAAGTTATCGCCCGACCCGCTCAGCACCACCGCCTTGGCCGAGCGGTCCGTGGCCAGGGCGCGGAAGCGGTCGCGCAGCTCGGCGTAGACCTCGAAGGTCAACGGGTTCTTCCGCGCCGGTCGCACGAGGCGAACGCTGGCGACGCCGGCGTCGAGGGTCCATTCCAGCCGGGTCGGCGCGTCGGCGTCCTTGGTCATATCGGCGGCGGCTCCGGCAGTGGAATGGCTGGACGCTAGGCGCGCGGTGGGGATATTTCAATGCGTGGAGCGCCCGCCATGACGGCCGATACCGGACTTGGACACGCGGTGGTCACCGGCGCCGCCGGCGACATCGGGCTGGCGATCGCCGAGACTCTGGCCGCCAAGGGTCATGCGGTCACCCTCATGGGACGCTCGCCGGGCAGCCTCGCGACCGCCGCTCGGACGCTGGGGGGCGCGGGCTTCGAGATCTGCGATGTCACCGACGAGGCAGCCGTCGCCGCCGCCCTGGCCGCCGCCGAGGCGGCGCGCGGCCCGGTCCAGATCCTCATCAACAATGCCGGCGCGGTCGCCGCCGGGCGGTTCGAGAACATCGGGCTCGACGCCTGGACCGCCTGCCTCGACGTGAACCTGTTGGGCGCGGTGCGCATGATCCGAGCGGCCCTGCCCAGCCTCGGGACCCATGCCTGGGCGCGTATCGTCAATGTCGCCAGCACGGCCGGGCTGAAACCCTACGTCAACGTCAGCCCCTATGTGGCCGCCAAGCACGCCCTGGTCGGCTTCACCCGCGCCCTCGCCCTCGAGCTGGCCAGGACCGGGGTGACGGTGAACGCCGTCTGCCCCGGCTACACCCGCACCGCGATGATCGAGGGCGCCATCGACCGCATGGCGGCGCGCCCGGGCGGCGACCGGGCGGCCGGCGAGGCCTTTTTCACCGCCGCCAATCCGCAAGGCCGCCTGGTCACCCCCGCCGAGGTGGCCGCCGCCGTCGTCTGGCTGGCCTCCGCCGAAGCCGGCGCGGTCAACGGCGGCGCTCTCTCGGTCAGCGGCGGCGAGACGGGGTGAAGGGCAGGTTCCTCAGCTTGAACCTCTGCAGCTTGCCGGAGGCCGTCTTGGGGAGGTCGGCGATGAACACCACGGACCGGGGGTATTTGTAGGGGGCGATGGCGCGTTTGACATGGTCCTGGATATCGCGGGCCAGGGCGTCGCTGGCGTCGGCGCCTTGCTGGAGGACCACGAAAGCCTTGCATATCTGGCCGCGATCCACGTCGGGCGCGCCGACCACCGCCGCCTCGGCGACCTTCGGATGGGAGAGGATGGCGTGCTCCACTTCCGGCGCGCCGATGTTGTAGCCCGAGGAGACGATCATGTCGTCGCCGCGCGCTACATACCAGTAGTAGCCGTCCGCGTCGCGCCGGTAGATGTCGCCGGTGACGTTCCAGCCGCGCACCACATAGGCCTTCTGCCGTTCGTCGGCGAGGTAGCGGCAGCCGGTCGGGCCGCGCACCGCCAGGCGGCCCTGGCCGGGGCCGGCGATGGGCCGATCGTCGGGATCGAGCAGCGCCGCCTCGTAGCCCGGCGTCGCCTTGCCGGTCGATCCGGGACGGATGTCGGCCCCCGCGGCGGAGAGAAAGATGTGGATCATCTCCGTCGAGCCGATGCCGTCGATGATCCGCACGCCGGTGGCGCCCAACCAGGCGTCCGAGGTCGCCTTGGGCAGGGCTTCGCCGGCCGATACGCAGGTCTTCAGGGTCGAAAGCAGGCCCGCCGAGCCGGTCTTGAGCAGGGCGCGGTAGGTGGTCGGGGCAGTGAAGAGGGTGGTGACGCGGTGGCGCTGGATGGCCGCGCAAAGGACCTCGTAGCCGGGCGCCTCGCAGAGCGCCGTGGTCGCGCCGAAGGCCAGCGGGAAGACCACGCAGCCGCCCAGGCCGAAGGTGAAGGCCAGAGGCGGGGTGCCGCAGAACACATCGTCCGGCGAGGGGCGCAGAATATGGCGCGCGAAGGTGTCGACCATGGCCAGGATGTCGCGGTGGAAATGGACGCAGCCCTTGGGAACGCCGGTGGTGCCGGAGGTGAAGGCGATCAGGGCCGGATCGTCGGCGGCGGTATCCACGGGTGCGAAGACGGCCGGCTTGGGGGCCATGCGCCCTTCCAGGTCGCCGCCGGGGCCGAACCAGACCACCCGCCGCAGCTCCGGCGCGACCGCCTGGCAGCCCTCGACGGCCGGCCTCAGCGCGCTCTCGACGATGGCGTGGCCGATCTTGGCCTTGCGGACGATGGTCGCCAGTTCCTCGGCCCGCAGCATCGGCATGGTGGCGACCGCCACCCCGCCGGCGCGCAGAACCGCGAACCAGGCGGCGATGGCGAGCGGCCGATTGGCCAGGTGGAGCAACACGCGATTGCCCGGCTCGAGCCCCATGTCTTCGGTGAGGATGTGGGCGATCTTGCAGGCGGCGGCCAGCAACTCGCCATAGCTCAGGCTGGAGGCGCCCCAGACCACGGCGGGTTTGTCGGCCAGGCCCTGGGCGATGGCGCGGTCCAAGAGGGCCGAGGCGTTGAGCCGGGGCGGATAGTTCAGTTCCGGCAAGTGAAACAGGAAGTCCGGCAGGTCGCCGGCCGGCGGCAGGTTGTCGCGCACGAAGGTGTCGGTGTGGGCCGTCCGCGTCACATTCGGTTCCTAGCCTTCCGCGGTCGCCTTGGCCAGCGCCGCCTACACGACCTCTCGCGGCGCCAGATCGCAGGCATGGGCGCCGGCCCCGTTCTCGATCTGCAAGGTGGCGTGATGAACGGAAAACCGCGTCTTGAGGTCCGCGCAAGCCTGGACGATCAGGCCGTCGTCGATGGCGCCGCCGGGCCTGACCAGATGGGCGGTCAGCGCCGTCTCGGTGGTGCTCATGCCCCAGATGTGCAGGTCGTGCACCTCGGCGACGCCCGGCAGTCCGGCGAGGTAGCCGAGCACGGCGGCCCGGTCGACGCCGGTGGGGACCGCCTGGAGCGCCAAGTCCAGGGATTCGCGCATCAGCGACCAAGTTCCCATGACGATGATCGCCCCGATGGCGAGGCTCACCGCCGGGTCGAGCCAGGTCTGGCCGGTGAGCAGGATGAGGCCGCCAGCCACCACCACGCCCAGCGCCACCAGGGCGTCGGAGGCCATGTGCAGGAAGGCCGCGCGGATGTTGAGATCGCCCTTGCGCCCGGCCGCGAACAACCAGGCGGTCAGGCCGTTCACCGCCGCCCCGATGGCGGCGACCACCATCATCGTCGTTCCCGCCGCCGGGGCTGGATGGGCCAGGCGCAGGATCGCCGCCCAGGCGATGCCGCCGGTGACCACCAGCAGCACCACCGCGTTGCTGAGCGCCGCCAAGATGGATGAGCCGCGCAGGCCGTAGGTGTAGCGGGCGCTGGGCGCCTTGCGGGCCAGCCACGCCGCCAGCCAGGCCACCGCCAAGCTCAGCACATCGCCGAAATTGTGCCCGGCGTCGGCCAGCAGGGCCAAGGAATTGGCCAGCACCCCGTAGATCGCCTCGACGGTCACGTAGGCGGCGTTGAGCGCGATGCCGACGGCGAAAGCGCGGCCGAACGCAGCCGGGGCGTGATGGTGGCGGGTCATGGAGCGGCCACTCTAGAACCCTCCGGCCGGCGGGGGGTCAAGCCCGGCGGCGGATGGGCGGCGGGCTCACGCCTTCAGGCACAACTCGATCCAGGCCGCGAACGAGGCCATGAATTTGCGCAGGAATTCGCGGGTGTCGTCCTTGGCCAGACGGCCGTTAGCGTCGAACAGGCTCGCCGCGCCGCCGATGTAGGCTTCGGGCATTTGCATCATCGGCACGTTCAGGAAGACCATCGACTGGCGCAGGTGGTGGTTGGCCCCAAAGCCGCCGATGGCGCCGGGCGAGACGCTCACGATCGCGCCGGGCTTGCCGTTCCACACGCTCTTGCCATAGGGGCGCGAGCCGACGTCGAGGGCGTTCTTCAGGACGCCGGGGACGGAGCGGTTATATTCGGGGGTGACGAACAGCACCGCGTCGGCGGGCCGGACTTCGTCGCGAAAGGCCCGCCAGGCCTCCGGCGCCGCCGCCTCGGCGTCCTCGTCATAAAGGGCCAGGGCGCCGATCTCGGCGATCTTCAGCGTCAGGGCTTCCGGCGCCACGGCCGCCAGAGCCAGGGCTGTCCTGCGGCTGAAGGATTCGCGGCGAAGGCTTCCGACGACGACGGCGACGTTGCGCGGCATGGGGGATCTCCGAAGGGTGATTTGTCAGCCTAGATGGCGCGGCGCCCGGTCAAGACAAGCAGCGACGACGCCGCTAAGGTCGGGTTCAAACCTGTTGATCGAGGACCAGACATGACCAAGCGGGATTTTCGCAAGTCGCGGGTGGGCGAACACCAGCTCGAACCGGAGACCCTGATGTTGGGTTTCGGTTTCGATCCGGAGCTGTCGGAAGGGGCGGTGAAGATCCCCATCTTCCTCACCTCGACCTTCGCCTACAAGACCTGCGAGGAAGGCAAGCTGCTTTTCGACTATATGAGCGGCCGGGGCGCTTCGCCCGAGGGGGCGGACGCGGGCCTGATCTACACCCGCTTCAACAACCCCAACCTCCAGGTGGTCGAGGAGCGGCTGGCGGTGCTGGAGCGGGCGGACGCCTGTTCGGTGTTCTCCAGCGGCATGGCGGCGATCCTGACCGCCCTGCTGGCTGTCGCCGAGCCGGGGCAGTCGGTCCTGCGCAGCCGGCCCCTCTACGGCGGCACCGAGACCCTGTTCGACACCCTGCTGGCGAGGCTGGGCGTCAAAAGCGCGACCTTTGTCGACGGGGTCGATCCCACCGCGATTCGAGCCGCCGCCGACGAGGCGATGAAGCTGGGGCCGCTGGCGGCGATCTATGTGGAAACCCCGGCCAACCCCACCAATTCGGTGGTCGATCTGGATCTGGTGGCGGCCGTCGCCGAGGAGATAAGGGGGCGCCAGGGCGACAAGCCGGTCGTCATCGTCGACAACACCCTGCTGGGGCCGCTCTACCAGTCGCCGCTCGATCACGGGGCCGATCTGGTCGTCTATTCCCTGACCAAATACGTCGGCGGCCACAGTGACCTGGTGGCCGGATCGGCGGCCGGCTCGGCCGCCCTGATGAAGAAGGTGCGCTCCCTGCGCAATCTCATCGGCAACCAGCTCGACGTGCACAGCTGCTGGATGCTGACCCGTTCGCTGGAAACCCTGCGCCTGCGCATGGACAAGGCCTTCGCCAACGCCCGCGAGGTGGCCGACTGGCTGGCCGTCCAGCCCAAGGTGGAGCGGGTGGCCTATCTGGGTTCGGTGACGCCCGGCTCGCCGGAGGCGGAGGTGATCGGGCGCCAGTGCGGAGCCAGGGGCGCGACCTTCTCCTTCGTGGTGAAGGGCGGTCGCGCGGCGGCGTTCAAGGTGCTCGACCGTCTGCAGGTGATCAAGCTGGCGGTGAGCCTGGGCGGCACCGAGTCCCTGGCCTGCCATCCCGGCAGCACCACCCATTCGGGCGTCTCGGCCAACGAGCGGGCGGCCATCGGCATAGAGGAGGGGATGATCCGCCTTTCCATCGGCGTCGAAGCCCCCAAGGATCTGATCGCCGACCTGGAACGGGCGTTGGAGAGCCTGGACGACTGAGCGTTACGCGGCCTCTTCGCGCCCCGGTGGGCGCCCATCGCGCGAGAGCAGGACGGCCAGCCAACGGGTGCTTTCGAACTCGGCGGCGATGGCCATGACGGTGACGGTGAGGGGGGTGGAAAGCAGCACGCCTGGCCCGCCCAATATGATCCCCCAAAAGCCGATGGAAATGAGCACCAGCAGGGGATCGATGTTGAGTTCGTCGCTCTGCAGCTTGGGCATCAGCACATTGTCGATGAGGAAGGCGGCGCTCCCCAGGACCGCCACCAGAAGAATCGGGTGAAACGGATCGTCGTATTGGGCCAGGGCCATCAGGCCCGGAAAGATCGCCCCGGCCACCGGCCCCACGATGGGCACATAGGCGGCCAGAAAGACCAGGAAGGCGATGAAGAGGCCGTCATGGATGCCCATCGCCACCATCAGGACGAAGGCGACGACGGCGATCATCAGGGCCTTGAGGGTCTGCAGGCGCACGTAGCGCTCCACCGCGTCGCGGACGCTGGCCCCCACCCGGTGCGCGCCGGCGCGCCGTCGTTCGCTCAAAAAGAGCCGGTCGAACTTGCGGCCGAACGCCACCCGCGAGGCAAGCAGGAAGCCGAAATAGATGATGACCAGAACGCCGTAGGAGACAAGACTGCGCGCGGCCTGGAAAACCCGCGCCAGCAGGTGGGCCGGATCGACCCCGCTGAACATCTGCCGCAGGGTGATCGGCGCGGCGCCGACCAGAGTAAGGGCGCGGGCGAGGACGGCGTCGAGCTTGGGCGCGAGGCCATGTAGTTCGGAAGCGAAGGGGGGCGCCTCGATGGCCAGCAGGCCGCCGATGGCGGCGAAGGCGGTCAGGATCGCCGTGCCGGCGAGGCCCGCCCTCACCCACTCGGGCGAGCCCGGCAGCCGCCGCCGCATCACCCGCGTCACCGCGTCGATGAGGAGGAGCAGAAGGGTCGCCACCACCAGCGGGGTCAGGATGGCGTGAAAGAAGCGGACGAGGGCCAGGGCGACCACCACCGCCAGAAAGACCACCGCGTTGCGCAGGACGTCCAGGCCAGGGCGATCCGCCTCGCCGTCGGTCATGTCGCCGCCACCTTGCGGCGAGCGGCGGCCGGGGCGTGATAGGTGTCTGGGCGCGGCGCGTAAATCATGGACTGCTCCTTCGGCCTGGCGGCGATTTCACCGCCAAGGTAAGGCAACGACAATGGCCCTGACACCCCCGCCGCCCCCGATCGCGAGCCGGTTGGCCGCCGATCTGGCGACACATGACAGCGCCACCGAGGTTCTCGGTCGCTGGTGCGCGCGGCGCCGCTGGGCCAACCCGCCGATTGTCCTTGCCATGCGCGAAGCCGGCGCGGCCAAGCCGGCCACACCGGAAATTCGGCGCCGGCTCGATGCGGCGCCCGGTGAAAAAGTAGCCTATCGCCGCGTGAAACTGACCTGCGGTGGCCGCCTGCTGTCCGAGGCGGACAACTGGTATCTGCCGGATCGGTTGACTCGGAAAATGAACCAAGAGCTGGACCACGGCGACGTCCCCTTTGGTGTCGTCGCCCGGCCGCTGCGCTTCCATCGCAAACCAGTCGGCGCGCCCATCGTTGGCAGAGCCGCCGTTCCCTACGTCCTTCGCCAGAGGGCGCTGCTTGTCGGCGCCGGCGGTCGGCCGATCAGCTTCGTGCAGGAAAATTACACAGTGAAGCTGGTCGGCCGTTAGGCTTTCGGGTCGCTGAACACCGGCGCCCGCTTTTGCAGGTTGGCCATCACCGTCTCGGCCTGGTTGGGGCTGCCGATCAGAGCCATCTGCTCGGCGGTCTCGTGAATGAAGCCCCCCGCCGGATCGACGGTCACCGCCTGGTTCAAGAGCCGCTTGGCGGCGCGCACCGCGTCGGGGCTCTTGCCGGCGATCTCCCTCGCCACCGCCAGGGCCTCGGCGCGCGGATCGGCGCTGACCCGGGTGGCGAACCCCATGGCCAGAGCTTCTTCGCCGGAAAAAATCCGGCCGGTGTAGGTCAGTTCACGGACGATATCCTCGCGCGCCAGGTGGCGCATGAGCTGAGTGCCGGCCATGTCGGGGACGAGACCCCATTTGATCTCCAGGACGGCCAGGCGGGCGTCTGGCGTCACGAACCGCATGTCGGCCCCCAGGCAAAGCTGGAAGCCGCCGCCGAAGGCCACCCCGTGCACCGCCGCGATCACCGGCACGGCAACTTCCCGCCACACCCACACCGCGTATTGAGCGCGATTGGCGATGCCGTGGGTGCGCGAGGCGAGGCCGCCGTCGCGGGCCGGATCGATCTTGCGCGAGCCATCGGCCATGCGCCCGAAGGCGCCCATGTCCAGGCCGGCGCAGAAGGCCCGCCCTTCGCCGGAAAGCACCACGGCCCGCAGGCCGCTCTCGCTCTTGAGCCGCTCGCCGGCGGCGATCAGCGCCTCGAACATCCGATCGTCCAACGCGTTCATCTTGTCGGCCCGGGTCAACCGCACGTCAGCGACGCCGCCCTCGACAGTTATCGTGACGCGATCGTTCATGGTTGCATCTCCAATGGTCTCACTCCCTACCGCCGCGCCCCTCGAATCACGCCGATCGCCAGGGCGATCAGGACGCCCGCCGCCAAGGCGAAGGGAAGGACCGATGGGGGGATGACATGGCCGCGCAGGCCGGCCGCGCACAGGCCGACGGCGGCCAGGGCGGTCGCGGTGAGCCAGAGGTCGGCGGCGAACATCTTGCCGAGCGTCGCCGCGAGCGCCCGCAGAATATCCATCACGCGACTTTTGGGGCGGTCTGGCGAAGAATCGCGCCGAGGGTCGCCCCGGTCGAAAGATAGAGGGCGACCAAGCCCAGGATGGCCCAGTCGCCGCCCGGCCACGGCGCGCCCAACCCTTCGCAGCACCAGAACACCCCAAAGCCGGTCAACATGCCGCCGACCAGGAATTTCAGGCTGTTCTCGGGGATTTTCGCCAGCGGCTTGCGAACCGCCAGCCCTAACCCGAGGACCGCGACGCAGGCCGCCACGGCGCCGATGGCGGCGGGGGCCAGCAGGCCCGGCCGCGCGCCCACCGCCAGGACAATAAACACCACCTCGGTTCCCTCCAGAAGCACCGCCTTGAAGGCCACCGTCGCGGCCAGCCAATCGGTCGCCGCCTCGTGCGCGCCGGCCTGGTCGCGCAGGGCCCGCGTCTCGGCGGCGAAGGCTTCATCCTCGTCGTGCAGGGCCAGCACCCCGCCGACTCGCAAGACCGCCTTGCGCAGCCAGCCCAGGCCGAACACCAGCAGCAAGACGCCCACCACCAGCTGAAGCCCATGCACGGAAACGCTCGCCAGCAGGGGGCCGAAGGCGGCCACCACCGCCGCCAGCACCGCCAGGGCCGCCCCCGTTCCCAGCGCCGCCGGGCGTGGCCCGCGCACCACGCTCACCGCCAGGACGATGGTGAAGGCCTCCACCACCTCGACGCTGGAGGCGATGAAGGCGGCCCCGGCAACGGGGGCGGCCTGGGCGAGACCGAGCATCGCTTGTTCTATGCCCGCCGGCCCGCCTTCTGCAAACGGCCGGCTTGCCGGGCGGCGCGCCAAGCCGCATGGTCGGCTTAGCTTTCCTATTCACAAGGGGCTCTCATCATGACCGGAATTTCCGCCACCGCCATTTTGGCCGCCGCCTGCCTGCTGGCCGGGGCGGCGGCGACCGCCGCGCCCGGCGACGGCCCATCGGGGCTGAAGGTGATCGCGCGCATCACCGGCCCGGACGGCGGTTGGGACTACGCCAGCTTCGACCCGGGCCGCCGGCGCGTCTATGTGGCCCATGGCTCCAGCGTCATGGCGATCGACGCCGACACCGGCAAGGTGACCGCGAATTTCGCGGCCGGCGCCCACCTGCACGCCGTCGTTCCCGTGCCGGGAACCGGCCTCATCGTCACCACCAACAGCGGCGACGACACCGCCCGCGTGCTTTCCGCCGACAGCGGCAAGCTCATCGCGTCCATCGCCGCCGGCAAGGGTCCGGACGCGGCGGCCTACGATCCCTGGAGCGGCAAGGTCATGGTCATCGACGGCGACGCCGGCCAGGTGACCGTGGTCGATTCCAAGGCCGGCAAGGCGGTCGGCTCGATCGCTGTGGCCGGCGGCCTGGAATTCGCCGTGGCCGACGGCAAGGGGCGCCTCTACATCAACGTCGAGGACAGGAACGAGATCGCGAAGGTGGATATTGGCGCCCGCAAGGTGCTCGCCCGCTACCCCATGCCGGGATGCCAGGGGCCCACGGGCCTCGCCCTGGTGGCCAGCGACCGCCTTATCTCGGCCTGCGCCAACGGTGTCGCCAAGATCCTCGACGCGGCGAGCGGGCGCGAGGTCGCCAGCCTGAAGATCGGCGGGCGCCCCGACGCGGTGCTCTATGACGCCGGCCGGCGCCTGGCCTACATCCCCTCGGCGCTCACCGGTACGCTGGCGGTGATCGCCCTTTCGGGCAAGGCCGACAACACCATCATCGACACGGTTCCGACCCAGACCGGCGCGCGCACCGGCGCCGTCGATCCCCAGACCGGCAATATCTACTTGCCGACCGCGCGGTTCCTGCCCGCCGTCGCTGGCAAGCGCCCCGCGCCGAAGCCCGGGACATTCGAGGTGCTGGTGCTCGGCCGCCAGCCGTGAGATCGCCCATCTGCGAGATGCTGGGGATCGAGTTTCCCCTCCTGGCGTTCAGCCATTGCCGCGACGTGGTGGCCGCCGTCAGCCGGGCGGGGGGCTTTGGGGTGCTGGGAGCCACCGCCCATTCGCCCGCCTCCATCCACCGCGAGCTGGCCTGGATCGACGACCACGTCGGCGGCAAGCCCTATGGCCTGGACGTCCTGATCCCGGAGAACATGGCCACCGCCGGGGAGATCGGCGTCACCTACAACAGCCTCAAGGCCCGCGTGCCGGCCGCCCACCGCGCCTTCGCCCAGAGTCTGCTCGCCAAGGTCGGGGTGGAGGCGCCCGACCCCGCCATCGCCGACGACCGGCCCCAGCCCTTCGATCCGGACGAGGCCATGCGGGTTCTGGAAGCGGCCTTCCAGCATCCCATCCGCCTGATCGCCAATGCGCTAGGCGTCCCGCCGCCAGCCATGATCGAGATGGGCCGCGCCCATGGCGTATCGGTCGCCGCCCTGGTCGGGGCCAGGGAGCACGCCCTGCGCCAAGTCGCCGCCGGGGTGGATATCCTGGTCGTGCAAGGGACGGAGGCCGGCGGCCACTGCGGCGAGGTCACTACTCTGGTTCTGGTCCCCGAGGTCATCAAGGCGGTCGCGCCCATCCGCGAGGTGCCGGTGCTGGCCGCCGGGGGGATCGTCAACGGGCCCCAGATGGCCGCCTGCATGGCCATGGGGGCGGCCGGCGCCTGGACTGGCTCGGTGTGGCTGGCCACGGCGGAGTCGGAAACGAGTGAAATCTTCCGCGAGAAGATGATCGCGGCCACCTCGCGCGACGCGGTGCGCTCCAAGAGCCGCACCGGCAAGCCGGCCCGCCAACTCCGCTCCACCTGGACGCAAGCCTGGGAGAACGATCCGATGAGCCCGGGCGCCCTGCCCATGCCCCTACAGAGCTTGGTCAGCGAGAACGCCCTGCGTTGCGTCGATAAGGCCGCGGCGGCCGGCAATGCGGCGGCGCGCGACATGGTCACCTATTTCGTCGGCCAGGGCGTCGGCCTGATCGATAGCGTCCGCTCGGCCGGCCAAGTGGTCCAGGACTTCAAGGCGGAATTCCTGGAGGCGGCGGAGCGATTGCAGGGGTTGGTGGGAGAGGAGGATCCGGAGCGCGGGCGTCTCGCCCGCAACACGATATAAAGAAGACGCGGGCTGTAAGCCCGCGCTCCGTATTCACCCGCCCAGATACCGGTCGAACCAGCCGACGATGCGGTCGCGCAGGTCGTGAACGTGTTCGGGCCGGCGCAGGGCGTGGCCTTCGCCGGGGTAGATGACCAGGGATGTCGGCACGCGCATGGCCAAGAGGCCGCGCCAGAATTCCATGGACTGGGGCGCGGGGCACTCGAGGTCGCGCTCGCCGACATAGATGAAGGTCGGCGTCCGGGCTTGTCTGATGAAGTTGATCGGCGAGGCGGCGTTGTAGATGGCCGGATCGTCATAGGCCGAGGCGCCGAAGAAGGGGAGCATCCACTCATCGATGCCGTTCTCGCCGTAGTAGCTGATCCAGTTGGCCAGGCCCGCCCCGGCCACGGCGGCGCGGAAGCGGTGCGTGTGGGTCACCGCCCACATGGTCATGAAGCCGCCGTAGCTGTGGCCGTAGATACCCAGCCGCGCATCGTCGATGGGCGCCACTTTTTCCGCCGCGTCGACGCCGGCCAGGATGTCGGAAAAATCGCCGCCGCCAAAATCGCGGATATTGGCGCGGGTGAAGGCTTCGCCTTCGCCATAGCTGCCGCGCGGATTGGGTTCGAAGACGAAATAGCCCCGCGCCACCAGATCGCGCACCGTGCCATGCGAGACGTAGCTCGGCTGGGCCGCCGAACTGGGGCCGCCATGGACGACGGTGATCATCGGGTATTCGCGGCCCGACGCCGCTTGGCGCGGCGCGAGCAGCCAGCCTTGCAGATCGAAGCCGCCATTCTTCCAGGTCACCTCGCGGGCCGCCACCTGGGGGGCGAGGCCGTCGTTGTCGTGGGTGATCGGCGCCATGGCGGCGAGCGGGCCGGCGACGATGGCCGGGGCGTGCTCGAAGTCTTCCCTGACCGCCGCGCCGCGCGCGGCCCGGGCATCCAGGACGACCTCGCCGTTGAACGCCGCGCCGCTCAGGCGCACCGGGGCGGACCATAGGGTCGCGACCCTGCCGGTGTCGGGATCGACCGAAGCCAGAACCGTCTGGCCGCCGACCAGAGCGGTCGCCAGGGGCCGCCGGGTCCGCCAGGCGAGCGAGGTAAACGTTCCCTTCCAGCCAGGCGTCAGGTCCTTCGCCTCGCCGCCGGCGAAGGGGGCGGTGTAAAGATCGCCGCCCACCGGCCCGAAATCGCTCATTAATCCGCCGACGAACATCACCGTCTTGCCGTCCGGAGAGACACGCGGATAATCAATTTGGATCTTGGGCGCGGCGATCGTCCGCACCGGGCCGCCGGCCAGATCAACGGCCACCAGCCTGGCGATCCACCAGTTGTTGTCGCCGTTGCCCTTCGCCGCCGTGGCGACGAAACCCCGCCCGTCGGGCGTCCAGTCGTATTCATAAACGAAGGTGTCGGCCGGCGAGACGAGGCGCGCCGCGCCACCTGCGGCGGGGACCACGGCGATGCGCTGTTCGTCGTTGACCTCGCCGATCTCGCCGACCTGCGGCGCGCCCGCCTCCACCGCCCCGGTCCGCTTGCGGGCGCCGACCGTGGCCAAGAGGGCGATAGCGGTCCCGTCCGGCGACCAGCGCGGCGTCGCCGCCAGGCCTTTGATCGTGGCGGCAAGGCGCACTTGGCCCTGTTGGGCGATCTCCAGAGTGGCGGTCAGGGTCGCCGGGTCGATGGCCAGAAAAGCCAGCTTGCCGCCGTCGGGCGACCAAGCCGGCCCATCGTATTCGCAAGAAGGGCAGGGGTCCAATTACTGGACAATCCCGCCATCGCTCGCCCGGCGGATCACCACCGTCCGGCGCGGCTCCTTGGCTTCTTCCCCGGTGGCCGAATATTCCACCGCAGCGACCTGGTCCCCCGCCGGCGACAGGGCGAGATCGCGGTACTGGCGGACCAGAGGCGGCGGGGAAACGGCGGGTGCAGCGACGGGAATGGCGGGCATGGCGGTCCTTCTCTCAATCTCTTTCTATCCCATCGCCGCGTAGATCATCAGCCCAGTGGCCACCGCCAGATTCAGGCTGTCGGCGCGGCCGCGCATGGGGATTTTGACCGCGAGGTCGCAGATCGCTTCGAGTTCGGGCGACAGGCCGGCCTGTTCGGCGCCCATCAGGATCAGGGTCGGCGCGCGATACTGGATGGCGCGGAAATCCGCCGCCGCGGTGAGCAGGGCGCCGACCACGCCACCCGGCCAGCTCTCGCGCCAAGCGATGAAATCCTCCACGCCGCAGCGGGCGATCCTGACCGCGAAGATCGAGCCCATGGTGGCGCGCACCGCCTCCACCGAATCGGGATCGCAGCAGTCGCCGACCAGGATCACCGCGCCGCAGCCCGCCGCGTCGGCCGTCCGCACGATGGTCCCGAGGTTGCCGGGGTCGCGCACCGCCTCCAGCGCCACCCAGCACCGCGCCGACGCCGGATCAAGGCCTGTCAGCGGCGTGAAGCTCTGCTCAAACACCCCCAGCACCGTCTGCGGATTGTCGCGGCGGGAGATCTTGGCGAGGATGGCTGGCGTCACCTCGATGGTCTCGCCCGCCACGGCGGCGGCCCGCCGAAACAGCGGATGATCGGCGATCGACGAGCCATGCAGCAACAGGCGGGGCGCGCGGCCGAGTTCCACCGCCTCGGCGACGATCTTCAGGCCCTCGGCGAGAAAAAGCCCGCTCTCATCGCGCCCCTTGCGCGAATGCAGGGTCCGCGCCCCCTTGACGGCGGGATTGGTGAGCGAGGTGATCGCCCGTGCGCTCATGGGGCGCTCCAGCGGGCGAAGAAGGAAAGGCCGGCTCCTCGCTCGCGGCCCGCCTCCATCAGGGCCAGTTCGCCCCAGTCGATGCGCCCGCCCCGCCTTTCGAGCGCATCGGCGAGGAGGCCGGCCAGCGCCAGGCCGGAGAGCCGCTCCGAATAGGCGTTGAGGAGAAGGAAAGAGGCGTGGTCGGAGAGAAGGGCGGCGCAGCCGGCGATCAGGGCCGGAAGGTCCTCGTGCAGGCGCCACACCTCGCCGGCCGGCCCCCGGCCGTATTTCGGCGGATCGAGGATGATGCCGTCGTAGCGCGCGCCGCGGCGAACCTCCCGCTGGACGTATTTGCGGGCATCCTCGCAGATCCAGCGCACCGGCGCCGACGACAGCTCGGTCAAGGCGGCGTTGTCCCGCGCCCAGCCCACCGCCTTCTTCGAAGCGTCCACATGAGTGACCTTGGCGCCCCGCGCCGCCGCCACCAGGGTGGAAACTCCGGTATAACCAAACAAGTTCAATAGATTAGTGGCGATTCCTGACGCGGAAAGGCGCGCATCGAGCCATTCCCAGTTGGCCGCCTGTTCGGGGAAAACACCCAGGTGGCGAAAGGCGGTGAACCGGCCATGAAAACGCGCCCCTCGCCAAGCCAGGGGAAAGGTCTCCGGCAAGGGCCGGGCGAATCGCCACCGCCCGGCCTCCTCCTCGTCACCGCCCTCGAACACCGCGTCGGCCGCCTCCCATTCCGCCGCGCTCAGCCCCGGCGCCCAGAGGCATTGCGCTTCCGGCCGGACAACCCTGTAGGGCCCATAGCGTTCCAGCTTGCGCCCCCCGCCGCTGTCGATCAGCTCATAATCCGCCCACGGCGCCGCGCGCAGGGCCAACGGTTCGGCCGCGATCGAAGGGGAGGGAAGGGGCGCCATCATTCCACCGCGACGAACCGCTCCCCCTCCAGCCGATAGAGCGCCCCGTCGGCGATGTCGAAGCGAAAGCCGGCCAGTTCCAGCCGCCCTTGCGCCACCGCCGAGGCGATCCACGGGAAGGTCAGGCAGTTGGCCAGGGAGATGCGCACCACCTCCTCCTCGTAGTGGGTCAGCACTTCCGCTTCGGCCAAGCCGTCGGCGGCGGGCGTGGCGGCCGGGCGGGCGATCTCCATCCATGAGGCGATGAAGTCGCGCGCCTCCGGCGGCGCCCCCTCGACCATGGCCCTGACCCCGCCGCATTGGGCGTGGCCAAGGACGATAAGCCGCGACACCCCTAGCACCCGCACCCCGTATTCCAGAGCCGCGCCGGTCCCGCGATCTGGGCCGTCCGGCTGGTAGGGCGGCACCAGGCCGGCGATGTTGCGAACGACGAACATCTCGCCCGGACCGGCCCCGAACACCGCTTGCGGATCGACCCGCGAATCGGAACAGGCCACCACCAGGGCCGCGGGCCTCTGGCCGTGGGCCGCCAGCGCTTCGTAGCGGGCGCGGTCGGCGGGCCAGACCTGAGAGCGGAACCGGCGATAGCCTTCGATGAGGGGGTCCATCCCGCGCTTTTCGCGCGCCGCCGGCGCGCCTGTCCAGAGCCGACCCCTCAGGCCGTCATCACCCCCGGCCGCGCCAGCATGGGCGTCGGCGCGCGCCAAGCCTCTTGCGCCACGCCCACCACGGCGCCCCCGCCGGCGCCCAGTGCCGCCGCCGCGGCGATGAACCGGTGGGGCGCCGCCGGGTCGCGGGTCGTCCCCCCACCGGCACCGTCGCTGGACGCAACAAAGGTCGAAAAGGTGTAGTCGCCGGCCAACCCGATGTGGGGGGTGTGGGTGCCGT
>JBPCMA010000258.1:0-8456 GCA_051002715.1 Caulobacteraceae bacterium | reverse complement strand
GCTCGTGGGCGAAAGATATCAGGTCACCGTTTTCCACACTCGCTCCAGACGCGTCACCCGCCACTGCCTCGTCGGCCACTGTTCAGCGGACGCGATAGCAGAAATTTAGTGCAGTGTCACCGTAACCCAGCTCGGCCAGCTACACCTGCACCGTGACCGACACCCAATACGGCATCACCGCCCCCTCCAACCGCGCATCCTACTTCTGGCGCAATACCTCGGGCCCCCCTCAATAGTCCTTGCGCCAGCGCACCGAGAGTTGGGAATCGCCCTGGCCGGTGAGGCGGGAGACCACCGACAGGTGCTTCTTCACCCGCCATTCCACCTGCGCTCCCGGGCCTTCCCGGCCGCCGCCGGTCAATTCCAGATAGACCTTGTCGCTCAGATACTTGCCGCCGGAGACCGTGGTCCCGGTGGCGGCGGTTCCGCCGATCGCCAGCCGGTCGAGGTGGGCGAAGTTGCGCAGGCCCCCCATGATGTCGAAGCCGCCGCCGCCGGCCAGGCCCGACACCGCCGACGCAAGCTGGGCGGCCTGCAGGGCTGAGAGCTGGGAGGCCGAGGCGCCGAACAGCACCTGGGAGAGCACCTCGTCCTGCGGCAGCACGGGCGTGGAGGTCAGGGTGATCGTCGGCTTGGCGGCGGTCCCCTGAATGCGGATCACGGCGGTGAGGGTCGGGTTGTCCCGCGTCGCGGTCAGGTCCAGTCGGATCGTCTCGGGCGAAGAGCCGAGATAGACGACGCCGCGGTCGTCGATCAAAAAGCGCTGGCCGGCGAAGTTGTAGTCGCCGCGAACCACGCGCGCGACGCCGCCGAGGACGGGCTGGGTGGTGGTCCCGCCCACATGGGCGTCCAGCGACAGTTCGACATCGAGCCCGCGCCCCTTGACGAAAATGCCGCCCGGCGCCCTGAGGCCCACGTCCAGAGCGATCGGGGCGGCCCGCGCCGGGGCCGGGGCGAACCGTTCGCCGGCGTCGAAGGGCTTGTGGATCTCGACCACGTCCATGGGAATGACGCCGGTGGCGACGGGCGGATTGGGGGCGATCTGGGCGCGGTCGACGGTGAGGGCGCCGCTCAGCTTCACCTTGCCGTCGGCGGCCCGCGTCACGGCAACCTTTCCCGACGCGGAGGCCTGGGCGAGGTCGTTGTCGATGAGGCGGAAGCGATCGAGATCGAGCCGGAAGCTCGACGCGCCCTCGCGGGCGAGGCTGAGACGGCCGGACCCGGTCAGGGTTCCCTTGGCCCCGTCCGATCCGGAAAATCGGCTGATGTCGACCGCGTCGTCGGCGAGGGTCGCGTGGAGGGTCACGCCGTCCAGCTTCAACCCGGTTCCCACGTCCTGGAAACGGCCGCCTTCGAGCGAGGCGGTTCCCCGCGCGCGCGGGTCGGCCAGGGAGCCGCCCAGGGTTCCGGCCGCGATCACCCGGCCCGACAGCGACTGCGCCGCGCCCATGGTCAGGTCCCAGATCGGCTTGAGTTCGCCGGCGATGGAGAAGTCGCCCTTGAGCGGGCGGCGACGGTCGATGGCGATGCGGAACGGGGCGGCGGACGCCTCGGCGGGCAGGGTCACGTCGGCGCGCGCCTCGAGGCCCCGCGCACTGCCGAGGGTGGCCCGCACGACGATCGCGTCGGGCTGGAGGCGCGCCGTGACGAGGCCGTCCACCGGCGGCGCGCCCTTCATGTCCCGGCCGCCCGCGCCGGAGAGCTTGGCTTCCAGGGCGCCGGTCAGCCGCGCGCCCTCCCCGGCCAGGGTGAGGGCGCCGTCGAAACGCCCGACCAGGTCTTCGTTGACCAGGCCGAGACTTAGGTTGGACATCGCCGCCTTGGCGGTGAGCGCGTCGCCGCTCAGCCGGGCGTCGATGTCCGCCCGCCCGCCCCCCACGGCGAGGGCCAAGCGCGCGCTCGACCGGCCGGGGCCGAAGCGAATCTCGGCGGGGGCGAGGGTGCGGAAATCGGCCCGCGCCAGCCGCCCCGTTCCGGCGAAGCTCAGCACATGCGCCTTCGCCACTTCAGCCATGGTTCCGGCCCCGGCGAGTCGCCACGGTCCGCCGGCCATCGCGCCGGCGGCGCTCACCCGATAGGGCAGCCGGCTGAGCGGCCCGCCGGCGGTGAGCTTCAGCGACTGGATCGCCGCCCCGCCCTGCTTGAGCACCGCGTCGCTCGCCGCCAGGTCGAGGGTGGCGCCGGCCCCGCCCGGCGCATCGACGATCCTGACCCGCCCGCCGGCGTGGCCCTCGGAGAGCAGGGCGCCCGGGCCGACCGCCAGAACCAGGTCGGCCTTGGAGGGCTCGCCGGCCAAGGCGGACACCGATCCTCTCGCCGTCACGCCGCCGCCGTTCACATCTACGTCCGACAGGTCGAGGCCGCCTCGCATGAAGCGGAAGTTCGCCGACCCCCTCGCCGGCCCGTATTCGCTGGCCCCGGCCAGGGAAAAGCGGCCGTTGGCGCCGCCCGGCTCGCTCAGGAAGCTCACGATCAGATGGGCGCCCCGCAACGGGATGACCGGCAGGTTGATGGCGCCGAAGTCGGCCATCAGGTCGGCCCGGGGCCTGGCGAAGGTCCCGCTCAACGCTCCCGAGCCCTTGGCCGCGCCGTCGATTTCCAGCGGGCCGATGTCCAGCGGGCCGGCGGCACGCCAATCGGGTCTGAGCTTCAAGGCGCCGGCCGGGCCGATCAGCCCGGCCGAGACGAGCGAGCCGGCCGCGCCGTCCAGGGTCGCGCGGCCGATCGCCACCGCCCCGCTCTGGTAATTCGCCTGGACGCGCAGCCTGGGGACCGAACCAAGCAGCCGGTCCGCCTCGGCAAGACCGGTGGCGAGACGCTCGCCCCGGGCGTCGAAGCTGAACGACCACGGCTTGGACGCCGAGGCCTGACTGGCCGTCCAGCCGCCCCGAACCACGCCGCGCGCGCCGGCCAGGGCGGCGGCGAGATTGCTCACCGTGGCGGCGCCCTTGAACGACAGGCCGCCCAGGAACGTCCGCTCGCCGGCCGCCGTCACCTTGAGGCCCGCGCCTTCGATGTCGAGCGAGCGGACCAGCAGGCGCCCGTCCCCAAAGACGGTGAGCCGCGCCGCGCCGCGCGGGCCGGCGCCCATCAGGGCCGCCGCCAGGCCGCGGCCCGACCCGCCCTGGCCAGCGGGCGAGGAGTCGATCGTCGTCTCCTGGCCCCGGCGCTCCACCCGAATCGGGCCGGCCAAGCGCGCCAAGGCGTAATTCCCGATCGCCACCCGCGCCACGCTGGCCGCGCCGTTGAACACCCAATGCTTGGCGTCGCCGCCCAGGCCGCCCGATAGGAAGGCCGGCCCCATCTTCGGCACCGCGACGATCCGGTTGGGGTCGGTGACGCGGGCGACCAGGGCGATGCCGCGCGGTCCCGTGGCGCGCCGGCCGACGTCGGCTTCCCCCCGCGCCGTGACCGCGATGTTGTCGCTGTCGGCCGCCAGAGTCAGAGCGTAGAATCCATCGGCGGCCTTGGCGCCGGTGAGGCGGAAGCGCGCCTCGCGCCCCACCATCGCCCGGTAGGGCGCGAGCAACCTGGAGGCGGCGAGGTCGATATGGCCATCGGCCGATCCGCCGGCCTTGGCCCATTGACCGCGCGCTTCAAGGGGCGTGGCCGCGCCGACCCGGGTGATCACGGCGAAGCGCCCGGCGCTGAGCGCGCCCTTGGCGTGGGCGGTGAGCAGAAAAGGCTGGTCGGCGGACAGCCCGGCCATTCCGGCCAGGGCGCCGCCGCGCGCCTCTCTCGCGTCGACGTCCACGGAGAATCCATCGCCGCGCTCCAGGTCGAACGCCACCTTCAGGAAGTCGCCCGCATGGAGGGCGCTGGCGGCGGCCAGCCAGCCCCGCGCGCCGCCGCTTCTTTGCACGGAAAAGGCGGTGCGCAGATCGAAGAGGCCCCGCCGATTTGAAAATTCGGGGGCCGTTTCCAGCCGGGTCGTCGCCAGATCGACATCCACCGACACCGGCAGGGGGGCGGGCTTGGTTGGGGGTGTCAGCTCGGGGCGGCGCTCGACGGCCACGCTTTTCGCGGCGAGGGAGGCGATGCGAAGGCGGCGATCCAGGAGCGCGCCGACGTCCCACCGCACGGCCAGATCGCGCGCGTCCAGCCAGACGCCCCGGCGATCGGCGACGGTCAGGCGGCGAACGGTGAAGGCGCGCCAGACATCGCCGCGCAGGCCCTCGATTTCGAGACGCCCGAAGCGCCCGACCTTCATGCCGCTGACTTGATTTTCGATCATCCGCCGCCCGGCGGTGGTCATCGGCCCATAGCGGACGGCGACGAACAGGCCGCCGATAAGCACGGCCAGCGCCGCCAAGGCGACCGCCAGGGCGCCCACCACTGGAAAACGCCGACGGTCCGGATCCGCCGCCATCAGAAGCTCTGCCCGATGCTGATGTAGACCTGGATGGGGCCGTCGCCCAGGCGCGGGTTGAGCGGGGTGGCGATGTCCAGGCGCAGGGGGGCGAAACCCAGGTTGTAGCGCACGCCCAGCCCCACCCCGGCGCTGAAATCCCTGAAATCCGGGGTCGTGCCGGTTCCCACCGTCCCGGCGTCCACAAAGGCGACCGCGCCCCATTGCCGGGAGAGCCTCTGGCGCACCTCCAGGGAGGCCTCGACCAGGGAAAGGCCGCCTTGCGGGGTGTTGTCGATCAAGCGTGGTCCCACCGCTTGATAGCCGTAGCCGCGCACCGATCCGCCGCCGCCGGCGTAGAAGCGCCGGTCGGCCGGCACGTCCGGAATCTGGCCGCCCAGAATGGCTCCGAGCTTCACGCGGCCGGCGATCACCGTGCCGGCGCCGGAATCGAGCGGCAGGTAGCCGCTCGCCTGGGTCTGGGTCTTCAAATAGACGAGGTCGCGGTCGCCGGCGATCCAGGTCGGCTCGGCCCGCGCCTCCAGCCGCCAGCCGCGGGTCGGATCGAGCGGGTCGTTGGAGCGGTCGAGGGCGAAGGCGGCGAGGGTGCTGGTGATGAACAGCTTCAAGTCGACGCCGACCGGCGTCGCCTGGGGATTGACCGCCAGCTTTTCCTGGGTGGCGGCATAGTCGAAGGCGCCGCCGACGGTGATGAAAGTGGTCTTGGTGAAGTGCCGATCCACGTCCAGGCGCACGCCGCCGCCGGCGTCGTCGTAGGCCGCGGTGCGATCGGCCACCGGGCCGCCGCCCACTCTCAAGGTCTGGTCGGGCCGCCGCCAGCCGGGGAGATCCAGTTCGAGATCGAGCTTCTGCTGGATGTCGTAGAGGAT
This sequence comes from Caulobacteraceae bacterium, assembly GCA_051002715.1. Taxonomy (GTDB): domain Bacteria; phylum Pseudomonadota; class Alphaproteobacteria; order Caulobacterales; family Caulobacteraceae; genus Acaudatibacter. The sequence goes on along the minus strand of JBPCMA010000258.1, from coordinate 3,218 downwards.
GGCGGTCAGGGTCAGGGTGTCGGCCCGGCCGAGGCGATTGTAGTTGAACCATTTGGCGTCGACGCCCGAGCCTTCGGTGGTGGAATAGCCGGCCCCCAGTTCGATCGTCTTGGGCGGCCGATCCGACAGGCTGACCAGAACCGGGCGCTCGCCGCCCACCGCCTGGTCCTTGGGCGCCAATGAAACGGTGATGGAATCATAGACGGCGGCGTCGGTCAGCCGCCGTTCGAGCTTGGCGACGTCGCCCGGCTTATAGGTGTCGCCGCGCTTCCATGGCGCCAGGCCTCGCACCCAGGCCGGACGGGTGCGGCCCTTGGCGAGGAGCTTGATCCCGTCCAGCCGCACCAAGTCGCCGGCGGCGATCTTGAAGGTAGCCCTGACCGACTGGTCGGCGTAATCCACGACCACCTCGCGCGGGCGGATCGCGGCGTCGGCGTAGCCGCGTTGCTGCAGGGCTGCGACAATCCGCCCCTCGGCGGCCAGGACGTCGGCGGCGCGGCCGGGTGCGCCGGGGGCGAGATGGGCGGCCTCGACGCCGGCCTTGGCCACCTCGGCCGGCGGCGCGGCGCCCTGCCACTCCACTGTCGCGCCCTGGAAATGAAAGCGGCGCCCTGGCATGACGCGGACGGTGGCTTTCGGCGGTTCGCCCTCGCCGACGTCCGGTTCGGCGATTGCTTCGTAGTAGCCTTCCGAGCGGAGCAGGGCGATGCCGTCGCCGGCCGCCTCGCGGGCCCGACGCCGCGCCTCGACGCGGCTGGCCGGCGGGCTCTTGGCCACGCCGACGGCGATCTCGATCTCCTTGCGAAGCGAGCGGTCGATCTCGCCGGTCACCGCCGCCTTGGGCTCGGCCGCCCAGGCCGCCGGGGCCGAAAGACCGAACATCACCGCCCATGAGGCGGCCAAGGCGCAACCGGTCCGACTCACGACACCTTTCCCGCCGCCCCGGGACTGTCCTGTAGTGACGCGCGCCGCCACTGTCACCCGTCGCGCGGGTTGGCGCGGCGCCTAACCAAACTCAAAGTGTAGAGCCGGATTCAGGCTTCGTATACGAAGCCATCCGGCTCTAGCCGACGCGCCTTGGTAGGCCGGGTGGGACTCGAACCCACGACCACTCGATTAAAAGTCGAGGGCTCTACCACTGAGCTACCGGCCCCAGGCGGCGCGGACCATAGACGCCGGGGCTCGCGGGCCGCAAGCGCCAGCCCGTATCGCTTGGCGCCGGCGGCGCCGCCACGTTAAAAGGGCGTCCATGCGCACCGCCCTGCTCGCTGGCGCTCTCGTCGGCGCCGCCAGCCTATCGGCCGGACAAACTCGATCGGCCCAGCCGGCGGCCAGCCCGCCTCCAGCCGAACTGGAAAGTCCCGATCGCGCCGCCAGCGCCAATATGCAGAACGCCGCCGAGGCGCCGCTGCACGATCTCAATCTGGTGCGCCAGAAGATTCCGCCCATCCTGCTGGCCGCCCTGGCCGATCCCTACGCCCGCCCCAAGGTCCCCTCGTGTCGCGAGCTGGCCGGCGAGGTTCGCGCCTTGACCGACGCCCTGGGCGGCGATTTCGACGAACCCGACAATCCGCAGAATCCCAGCCTGACCACCCGGCGCGGCGTCGCCCTCACCCTGGCGCACGGCGCGGCCGAGAGCTTGCTGCCCTTCGCCGGCTTCGTGAGGACCCTGTCGGGGGCCCAGAAGCACGATCAACTGGTGATCGAGGTGATCACCGCCGGCAGCGTACGGCGCGGCTACCTGAAGGGCCTTGGCGAGGCGCACAACTGTCCCACCCCCGCCATGCCTCGCCACTTGGCCTATGCCGCGCCGCCGGTCCAGGAACGGCGCCGGCCGGAGTATCCGATCCATTAAGGCGTCTGCCGACCACAAAACTCGGCGCGGAACGCCGCCAGCCGGCCATCCACGATCGCGGCGCGCAGACAGGCCATGAGGGCCTGATAGAAGGAGAGGTTATGCCAGGAGACCAGGACTTGGCCGAGAATCTCGCCCGATTTCACCAGATGGTGCAGATAGGCCTTGGAGTAGTCGCGGCTGGCGGGGCAATCGATGTCTGGATCGAGCGGCGCCGCGTCGTCGGCGAAGCGGGCGGCTTTCAGATTGATCGAGCCCTCCCAGGTCCAGGCCTGGCCGTGGCGCCCCGAGCGGGTGGGCAGGACGCAGTCGAACAGATCGACGCCGCGCGTCACCGCTTCGACGATATCGACCGGCTTGCCGACGCCCATCAGATAGCGCGGCCGGTCGGCGGGGAGCAGGCCCGGCGCATAGTCGAGCGCCTTGCACATGGCGCCGTGCCCCTCCCCCACGGCGAGGCCGCCGATGGCGTAGCCGTCGAAACCGGTCTCGATCAGGCGCTCGGAGGACTCGCGGCGCAGGGCTGGAAAAGTCGAGCCCTGCTGGATGCCGAACAGGGCCTGGGTCTCGCGCGCCCCGAACGCCGCCCTGCACCTTGCCCCCCAGCGGGCCGAAAGCCGCATGGCCTCGCCGGCCCGCCCCGCCTCGGCCGGCCAGGTCACGCATTCGTCGAGCTGCATGGCGATGTCGGCGCCCAGCAGGTCGGCCTGGATGGCGACGGCGCGTTCGGGGGAAAGGACATGGCGCGAGCCGTCGATATGGCTCTGAAAGGTCGCCGCCTCCTCGCTCACGGTGTTGATCTTGGAAAGCGACATCACCTGGAAGCCGCCGGAGTCGGTGAGGATGGGCCCGTCCCAGCCCATGAAGCGGTGCAAGCCGCCCAGCCGCGCCACCCGCTCGGCGGTCGGCCGCAGCATCAGGTGATAGGTGTTGCCAAGGACGATCTGCGCGCCCGTCCCACGTACCTTGTCGAGGGTGAGCGCCTTGACCGTCCCGGCCGTCGCCAACGGCATGAAGGCCGGCGTGTCGATCGCCCCACGCGGCGTTTCCAGGCGCCCCGTCCGCGCCGCGCCATCCGCGGCTTCGATGAGAAACGGAAAAGCCGCCATCAGGCGGCGCGCCACAACAGGCAGGCGTCGCCGTAGGAATAGAAGCGGTAGCCGGCGCCTATGGCGTGGGCGTAGGCGCGGCGCATCGCATCAAGGCCGCTGAACGCGGCGACCAGCATGAACAGGGTGGACCTCGGCAGGTGGAAATTGGTCATCAGACCGTCGGCCGCGCGGAAGCCGTAGCCGGGAGTGATGAAGATCGCCGTCTCGCCGGCGAAGGGGGCGATCCGCCCGTCCTCCCCCGCCGCGCTTTC
>JBPCMA010000257.1:0-9023 GCA_051002715.1 Caulobacteraceae bacterium | reverse complement strand
CAGGCGCGGGGGGTAGAATAGCAGCATCAGCTGCAACATTGCCGAGCCCGCGCCGTAATGCAGCCAGTCCAGGTAGTTCTCGTGGTCGGGCGGGTCCGGCGCCGGCGCCAGGCGCCCGTGGCCGTAGGTGCGGATCAGGTAGTCCACGATGGCCCCCGACTCGGCGAGGGTGCGCTCCCCGTCGACGATCACCGGCGATTTGCCCAGGGGATGGGCCGCCTTCAGCTCGGGCGGCGCGAGGTTGGTCGTGGCGTCGCGCTGGTAGAACTTGATCTCATAGGGGACACCCAGCTCCTCCAGGAGCCATAGGATGCGCTGCGAGCGCGAATTGTTCAGGTGATGGACGACGATCATCGGTATCTCCTTGAGGGGGCGACGGCGCGCGATCTGTAGCGGGCGGGGCCGCGAGGGGCTAGGGTCGCGGCCATGCGCGACGTCTTCGACCTGCTGGTCCCCCTGGCGCTGGCCGCCGTGGCCGTCACCCTGGGGTTCGGCATCTACACCCTGTTTAGAGGTGGCGAGTTCGGCTTCAAGTGGTCCAACAAGCTGATGCGCCTGCGCGTGGCTCTGCAAGCCTGCGCCATCCTCATCCTGGTCGCCGCCATCATGTGGCGGGGGCGCCATTAGGGGGGCGGGCGATGGTCACCCTCAACCGCATCTACACCCGCGCCGGCGACGGCGGCAAAACCCGGCTCGCGTCCGGCGAGAAGGTGAGCAAGGCCAGCAGCCGGGTCGAGGCCTACGGCGGTGTCGATGAACTGAACGCGGCGATCGGCCTGGCGCGGCTGCACACGCGGGAGGACGCCAGCCTCGACCCGATCCTGGCCCGCGTCCAGAACGACCTCTTCGACCTGGGGGCCGACCTCGCCACCCCGCCGCCCCACGCCGGGCGGCCGGCGCCCCTGCGCATCGTGGCGGCCCAGGTGGAGCGGCTGGAGCGGGAGATCGACGCCCTCAACCACAGCCTCGCGCCCCTCACCTCCTTCGTCCTGCCGGGCGGCTCGGCCGCCTCGGCGGCGCTCCATCTGGCCCGCACCGTCTGCCGGCGCGCCGAGCGTGGCGCGGTGGGGTTCGCCGAGCAAGAGGGCGCAAGGGCCGACGGCGCGGCGACGCACGGCGAGGCCCTGCGCTATCTCAACCGGGTCTCCGACCTGCTGTTCGTCGCCGCCCGCTTCGCCAACGACAAGGGCGCCGCCGACGTGCTCTGGACGCCCGGCGCCACGCGCTGAGCGACGGTCGCGGGCGCCCCCGCGGCGGGGACCAGGCCCCGCCCGGTGATCCGCCAGATCGGCAGAGGAGTGAGGCACTGGCGGTCGCGGAAATCCCACCAGTCGCCCCGCGCGTCGCAGCGCTTCACCGGCCACACATAGGCCCACTCGTACCAGGCCGTCCCGGCGCTCACGACAAGGAAGCCGGCCAGCACGATCAGCTTGGCGGAGGTGATCCAGCGATCCATCGGCGGGGTTCATATAGAGGGCGGGCGAGAGAGGCCAGGGGCGGGCCGCGCCGCGCGGGTAGCTTGGCGCGCGCGCCGCCCAAGGGTCCAGCGCCGCGTCAGGGTCTATGTGGGATGAGCGACGTCACGCCCGGTCGAAAACCCCACCGGCGCCATGCTTGCTGATAGAGGGCCGCCGGAATCCGGACGGCGGGGGCGGCGCCGGTGGCATGGCCACGGCCGGGGACCGCCAGAAAGGCCACATGCGTGCCGGTGCAGGCGCCGTTGCTGACCACGCAGGCCTGGCCGGTGACCGCGCCGGCGTCGTCGATCCCCTCGGCGTAGAGCAGGTAGAGCGAGGGCGTCCCCGACACGAGGCCATTCAGATCGGCGGACGCGCCGTCCCGCCAGACGAAGGCGCGGCTACCCTCCGCGCCGCCGAAGGATTGGCCCACCACCTCGCCCGAACCGTTGATCGCATACCCGATGCTGTTGGTGTCGTCGCCGCTGTTGTCCGCGAGCGGCGCGATCTGGCGGGCCTTTCCACCCGCGCGGGAGATGAACGCGACCGGATTGAACTGGAGTTGACCGCCCACGACATCGCCCGGGAAGTTAGCGAAGCCGGTGATCTCGAAGCGGTCGTTGATGTCGGTCGGCGTGTTCCAGCCATGGCCGCCGAACATCTGTATCCGGCTCGGCGTGTCGTGCAGCCAGACAACGGCGTGGCGGGCGGTATAGGCGCCGACGGCGTTGTCGCACCGGCCGGAAATACCGACCGATGCCCCCAGGTTGTTGATGGCCGTCGCCGAGCTGTCGGGATCGCCAGGCAGCGGGGCGAGAACGTGGGGCTTGCCGTCGGATGCGTAGCGGACCGCCTCGAACTGCAGGACCTGGGGCGCGTTGCATGTCGCATCGTGCAGGGTCGTCTCAGCCCAGCCGACGATTTCGCCGCGCCGGTTGACGCCCGATCCGTAGCCGTTGACACCGCCCAGGGTCGGCAGGGCGATCATCACGCCGCCCGCGTAGCGGAAGGCGAGGCAGATCTGGTTCGTCACCGAGGGAAAGAAGGCCGAGCAGCTCCACGCCTCGTTCAGCGGATCCGCCTGGCCGGTTTCGCTGATGCCGGCGAGGACGGTGTTGTTGTGCTGCGGCCACTCGATCGCGCTGTCGGGCCCGCCCAGCGTGCCCAGCGAGGTCTGCTGCCCATCCGCCCAGATGGTCGCCAGCGTCGTCTGGTCGCCCGACGGGTTTGAATTGCCGAGCACCATGCCGGCCGGCGCGATCGCGTTGCCGGAACTCTGCGTGCCGCCGAGCGTGCCGAGATTGTAGACAGTGTAGCTTGGAAAGTCCGCCGCCCGGGCTGAACCAGCCAGGGCGGCACAGGCCGGGCCGATGGCCAGCGCCGCGAGCGCGGCGGAGCGAAACAGATGCGATTTCATGTCTAGCCTCCACAATGTTGAAGACCGGACGCTAGGCGCGGACCCCCGCCCCGCGCTGGCAGGAATCGGACTCCAATCGGGATAGGAGTCCGAAAGCAGCTAGGCCCAGGGCATGGGCTTCGCTAGATTCATGCCCATGGGCGGCGGTTTCGATTTTTCGCTGGAAGCGCTGGAGCGGGCGCGCTTTTCGCGCGATCCGCGTTTCGACGGCAAGTTCGTGGTCGCGGTGCTCTCGACCCATATCTACTGCCGCCCGATCTGCCCGGTGCCGTTCGCTTCGACCGTGCGCTACTACGCAACGGCGGCGGAAGCGGCCTGCGCGGGATACCGCCCCTGCCTGCGCTGCCGGCCCGAAGCGGCCCCGGGCTCGCCGGCTTGGCGCGGCACCTCGGCCACGGTGTCCCGGGCGTTGCGGCTCATCGACGAAGGCGCGCTGGACCGAGGATCGGTGGCGACGCTCGCCGCCCGCGTCGGCATCGGCGCGCGGCATCTGAACCGCCTCGTGACGAAGCAGGTGGGCGCGCCGCCCCTGGCCATCGCCCAGACACGCCGCCTGCATTTCGCCAAGATGCTGCTGAGCGACACCGCCATGTCCATGACCGACATCGCGCTCGCCTCCGGCTACGGCAGCGTCCGCCGGTTCAACGACGCCTTCAAGGCCAGCTATAAGCGCGCGCCGGGGGAAATCCGCCGCCGCGTCCCGCCGAACGGCGAAGCGGCCAATCGGATCGTGCTTCGCCTCGCGTACCGGCCGCCCTTCGACTGGGCCGAAGCCCTGGCCTTCCTGGCGCGCGAGGCCGTTCCTGGGGTCGAACGCGTCGCCGCGGGCTCCTACGCGCGCGCCGTGCAGGGCGCGACTGGCCCGATGCTGGTCGAGATCACCGACTGCCCCGCATCACACGCCCTGGCGATGCACGTGCGGGCCGCCGGCGCGGCCGACCTCTCCGCGCTCGCCACGGCCGCCCGTCGCGTCTTCGACCTCGCCGCCGACCCACCGCGCATCACTTCGGCCTTCCAGGACGACATCTTTCTGGGGCCCCTGGTTCGCGCCAGACCCGGTCTGCGGCTCCTGGGTGTCTGGAGCGGGTTCGAGGCCATGGTTCGCGTTGTCCTCGAGGATCATCCCGCGCCCCGACCCAGAGCGCCAGGCGGTTTCCGCCACATCTCAGGTCTCCTGGCCGAGCGCTTCGGCGCCCGGGTCGATGGCGAAGGAAGCGGGCTCACGCGCCTGTTTCCCCGTCCCGAGGAATTGGCCTTTGCCGACCTCGAAGCCATGGGCCTCGACGGCGCGCGGTCGGAAACATTGCGGGGTGTCGCGCGCGCGGTCTTGGATGGAACGCTGGACCTGAACGACGCGGCCGAACGGGTGATGCATAAGCTTGGCGACATTCCCGGATTCGACAGATCGCGCGCGCAATGGGTCGGACTGCGCGGCTATGGCGAACCGGACGCTTTTCCGTGGGAATATTCGCGCCTCCGTCCGTGCGGCAGGGGGCCATCGGTGAACGCCGTCGCCCTTGGAGAACGGGCCGAGGCCTGGCGCCCATGGCGGGGCTACGCTTTTTTCCATCTCCTGGCCGCCGCGAGAGAGGCCACGGCGAGCGTGACCGCGTCGGCGCAAATCTTCAGAGCAGGATGGACACCATGTCTCTTGTCATAGCGCTCATGGCCGCCGCCGTGCTCGACCCTCAGCGGGACTCCTTGCAAACAGCCGCCAAGGCCTTCGACAACGCGCAACTCCATCACGACCGCGCGCTGATCGACCGCTTCCTGGCGCCGGATTTTCAATACGTCACCCGCAATGGGCGGCTGCTGAGGCGGGACGCTTTCATCGCCAACACCACAACGCCGGGCGAGACTCTGCGGCCCTTCGTGGTCGCGGACCATAGCGTCCTGCCATTGGGGCCCGACGGCGGGGTCGCCAGCGGCGACGCAATCGTGCGGTGCGCAAAATGGCAAGGCGTTCGTCGATCGGTTCCGATACTCAGACGTCTTCGCGCGGCGGGGCGGGCGGTGGGTCGTGGTCTACACCCAGGTCACCGCCCTGCCGGTCCCGTGATCCGCGCCTATCGGCTTGATCTTGATGGCGAAGGTTCGAAGGCGGAAGGGATGGCTGGCCACCACATCAGCTTCGCACAGGTGATCCAGCGGTCCATCGGCGGCCTCATGAATGCTGCGTCGGGGAGATCAAAAGGTCTCTTCCCGCTTGGGAACCATGGCGCGAATGTGGCGTTTGGGATATTCCAATTCTCGGGCCGTCGAGGTGGTCGAAGACAACCTTGCGCGGCGGTTTTCGCCGGCGCCATGAAGTGAGGATTCCATGCGATCCATTCTGCTGATGTTTCTGGGCATACCCCTGCCGATTATTCTTCTTCTGGCGCTCTGCACGCATCATTTTTGAACCCGCAAAGAGGAGGCCAGATTGGAACGCGATCTAGCGACGCCCGCTCCCGGCCAAGTGGCGGCGATCCCCGTCGAGAGTCAGTCGGCCGTGTCATGGAGCGCGGTGATCGCCGGCGCCGCGGCGGCGCTGGCTTTGTCGTTCGTGCTCGTGGCGCTGGCGGCGGGGTTCGGCCTGAAACTCGCCTCACCGTGGCCCGGCGCGCGAAACGATCTCGCCCACTTCACGCCGATCTTGGGATCGTCGATGATCGTGGTCCAGGTGCTGTGCGGCGCCCTTGGCGGCTATCTGGCCGGACGGCTGAGGACCAAATGGACCCAGGCGCATGGCCATGAGGCTCATTTCCGCGACACCGCCCACGGCCTCCTCGTCTGGGCGGTGAGCACGCTGGTGGGCGTGGTCCTGGCGGCGACGGTTCTGGCTCCCCTCGCGGCGCGGACGCCGGCGGCGGTTGTCGCCTCGGCCACCGTCCAAGGCGATGCGCCGGCCTTGGCGGCGGGCGATGTCTCCAACCCCGGCGCCCCGGCCGATCCCGCGGCTTTGCAACGGCGGGCGGAGCGAGAGGCGAATATAGCCGCGCAGTTCTCCTTCTTCCTGGCGGTCGGCCTGCTGCTCAGCGCCTTCACCGCCTGCGTCGCCGCGGCGATCGGCGGCCTGCGCCGCGATGAGATGCACGACAGGTTCTGGGCCGAACAGACCCGGGTGGAGACCGCGGTTCGTCCTTAGGACGGTGTTTACCTGCCCAAAATGTTCTTTCAAACCGTTGACCATGGTCTCCAACGCGCGCCGAATTCCAACTCACCGCTCAGCCCCCGTCCCCCACCTTGCATTGCGCCGCCAAGCCGCTATTCCCCAAGTCCGCGCCCCGCAGGCGGCGCGAGGCGGGCGGTGAAACGCGATGAAGATTCTGGTTCCGGTCAAGCGGGCGATCGATTCCAACGTCAAGGCGCGGGTCAAGTCCGATGAGAGCGGGGTCGATCTGGCCAATGTGAAGATGTCGATGAATCCGTTCTGCGAGATCGCCGTCGAGGAGGCGATCCGGCTGAAGGAGAAGGGGCTGGCCGAGGAGATCGTGGCCGTCTCCATCGGCCCGATCCAGGCGCAGGAGACCCTGCGCACCGCCCTGGCCATGGGGGCCGACCGCGGCCTCCTGATCCAGACCGACGCCGACCCCGAACCCCTGGAAGTCGCCAAGCTGCTTAAAAACGTGGCCGTGGCCGAGGCGCCCAGGCTGATCCTGATGGGCAAGCAGGCCATCGACGGCGACAACAACGCGGTGGGCCAGATGCTGTCGGCCCTGCTGGACTGGCCGCAGGCCACCTTCGCCTACAAGGTCGAGCTTTCCGCCGACACGGTGCGGGTGACGCGCGAGGTGGACGGCGGGCTGCAAACCCTGGAGCTCGACTTGCCCGCCGTGGTCACCGCCGACCTGCGCCTCAACGAGCCGCGCTACGCCTCCCTGCCCAACATCATGAAGGCCAAGAAGAAGACCATCGATATCAAGACGGTCGATGACTACGGCGGGGCCGGCGCCGGCCACCTCGAGGTCATCAAGGTCACCGAACCGGCCCGGCGCACGGCCGGGGTGAAGGTGGAAAACGCCGCCGACCTGGTGGCCAGGCTGAAGACCGAAGCGGGGGTGATCTGATGGCCGTTCTCGTCGTCGCCGATCACGACAACGCCACCCTCAAGGACAACACCCACAAGACGGTGACGGCGGCCCTGGCCCTGTCGGCCGATGTCGACGTGCTGGTGGCCGGCCAGAACGTGGCGGCGGTGGCGGCGCAAGGCTCGAAAATCGCCGGCGTCCGCAAGGTGCTCACCGCCGAGAGCGAGGCACTGGGCCGGCAGATCGCCGAGGCGCTGAGCGCCTGCGCCCTGCCACTGATGGCGAATTACGACGCCCTGCTGGTTCCCGCCACCTCGGTGGGCAAGAACTTCGCGCCGCGCGTGGCGGCCCTGCTGGACGTGGCCCCGATCTCCGAGATTTCCGCCGTGGTCGCCGCCGATACCTTCGCGCGGCCGATCTACGCCGGCAACGCCATGGAGACGATCAAGTCGTCGGACGCCAAGAAGGTGATCACGGTGCGGGCCACCGCCTTCAAGGCGGCCGAGGAGGGCGGCGCGGCCCCCATCGAGGCGGTCGATCCGGGCCCCGGCGCGCCGAAGACGCGGTTCGTCTCCGACGAGATCGTCAAATCCGACCGGCCGGAACTGGCCGCCGCCAAGATCGTGGTCTCCGGCGGGCGGGCCATGGGTTCGGCCGAGGAATTCCACAAGGTGATCGAACCGCTGGCCGACAAGCTCGGCGCGGCGGTCGGCGCCTCGCGGGCGGCGGTGGACGCCGGCTATGCGCCCAACGACTATCAGGTCGGCCAGACCGGCAAGGTGGTGGCCCCGCAGCTCTACATCGCCATCGGCATTTCCGGCGCCATCCAGCACCTGGCCGGGATGAAGGATTCCAAGGTCATCGTGGCGATCAACAAGGACGCCGACGCGCCGATCTTCCAAATCGCCGACTATGGATTGGTGGCCGATTACAAGACCGCCGTGCCCGAGCTGATGGCTGCCCTGACAGCGGCGGGAAAATAAGCGTTCGCTGCATCGCAGCAAAAGCTTGAAGACGGCGCGCTACCTTGTGTTAGAAAGCTGTCACAGGCGTGGCGCGAGGCGAATCCGGGCATGACGGACATTAGGACGGTCGGCATCATCGGGGCGGGGCAGATGGGCGGCGGCATCGCCCATGTCTGCGCCCTGGCCGGCTACGAGGTGCGGCTCAACGACGTGACGGCCGAGCGGATCGGCGAGTGCCTGGCCCAAATCGACAAGCACATGGCGCGCCAGGTCGAGAAGGCAATCATCGCCGACGCCGACCGCGCCGCCGCCCTGGCCCGCATCAAGCCGGCCGAGAGCCTGGCGGACATCGGCGCCGCCGATCTGGCCATCGAGGCGGCCACCGAGGACGAGGAGATCAAGAAGGCGATCTTCAAGGCCCTTCATCCGCACCTTTCGCCCGCCACCCTGCTGGCCTCCAACACCTCCTCCATCTCGATAACCCGCCTGGCCTCGTCCACCGACCGACCCGAGCGCTTCATCGGCCTGCACTTCATGAATCCCGCGCCGAAGATGAAGCTGGTGGAGATCATCCGCGGCATCGCCACCGACGCGGCCACCTATGAGACGGCCGTCGCCTTCGCCAAGTCGCTGGGCAAGATCACCGCCAACGCCGAGGACTTCCCCGCCTTCATCGTCAACCGGGTGCTGGTCCCGATGATCAACGAAGCGATCTACACCCTCTACGAAGGCGTCGGCACGGTGGACGCCATCGACACCGCCATGAAACTGGGCGCCAACCACCCCATGGGGCCGCTGGAACTGGGCGACTTCATCGGCCTGGACACGGTGCTGTCGATCATGAACGTGCTCTACGAGGGCTTGGCCGACTCCAAATATCGCCCCTGCCCGCTGCTGGTGAAATACGTCGAGGCGGGCTGGCTGGGGAGAAAGGCCGGACGGGGATTCTACGACTATAGGGGCGAGCACCCAGTGCCGACGCGGTAGGGGGAGAATCCGGCTGTTGGTCGCTAGGCGGGCGAGCGGAGATTGCGAATGGCGGCGTCGGGTGGATTTCTGCCCTTCGAGGTGCGCCCGATAGCGGACCATCGACCCGCAACTCGCTGCGGTCCAGAAATCGCTGGCAATATCCATTGTCGGAAATCGCCCCAGAGCGGACTTCTCGATGGTGGCG
>JBPCMA010000256.1:0-7319 GCA_051002715.1 Caulobacteraceae bacterium | reverse complement strand
CGTTGGGGGATCGGCACCGTCCACCGGATGCTGACGCGCAAAACCTATATCGGTCGCAACGAGTTCAACCGCCGCACCAAGGACGGTGACAACAAGCCCGACGAGGAGGTGATCCCCGTCGCCGTGCCTCCGATCATCGACCAGCACATATTCGACGCCGTGCAGGCCCACATGAAGGCCCGCAACCCGAAGGTGACGCCGCCGCAGGTCGTCGGCGGTCCTACGCTCCTTACCGGCCTGATCCATTGCGCCAAGTGCGGCGGAGCGATGACCATCCGCACCGGCAAAGGCGGGCGCTACCGCTACTACACCTGTTCGACCAAGGCCCGGCAGGGACCGACAGCTTGCAGCGGCATGACCGTCCCGATGGAGAAGCTGGACGCGCTGGTCACAGGGCATCTTGAGGAGCGGCTGCTGGACCCAGCCAGACTCGAAGAAGTGCTGGCGACGGTTCTCGACCGGCGGCAGGAGCGTACCGAGCGTCGCCATGCCCACATCGTTGAGCTGAACAAGCGCGCGACCGAAACCGACCTTCGCCTCAAGCGGCTGTATGACGCGATCGAGAGCGGCGTCGCAGACCTCGACGACCCCGACCTCAAGGACCGCATCGCCAGCCTCAAGGCCGTCCGCGATCAGTCCCGTGTCGATGCTGACCGCGCATCGGCGATGCTGGAGAGCGCGGGCCAGAAGGCAATCACCGCGCCGATGCTCGCAAAGTTCGCGCAGACCGCACGCAAGCGGATGCGCGTCCCCGGCGGCGGCTACCGTCGCGATCATCTCCGCGCGCTCGCCCAGCGCGTTGAGGTCAACGACGGCGAAGTTCGCATAATGGGATCGAAGTCCGACCTGCTGCGCACGCTTGCTGCCGCAGGCGGGGCGGGAACGCTGCCGGGCTCGGTGCCCAGCTTTGTTCCGAAGTGGCGGACGGGGTGGGATTCGAACCCACGGTGGGCGTGAACCCACGGCGGTTTTCAAGACCGCTGCCTTCAACCACTCGGCCACCCGTCCTGCGTCGCCTTCTAGCAGGGCGGCGCCCCGGCATTCCAGACGCGCCTTTTCTCCGACTCCTGGACAAGGCGAAGGATACGCCCAATGTGCTAGTCATGGCGCGCGGCTTGCTGATCACGTTCGAGGGCGGGGAGGGGGCTGGCAAATCCACTCAAATCGCCCGCCTGACGCCGCGCATCGCGGTCCTCGGCCGTGAGGTCGTGACGACGCGCGAGCCGGGCGGATCGATCGGCGCCGAGGCGATCCGGCGCCTGCTGGTCGAGGGCGAGGCCGACCGCTGGTCGGCGGTCACCGAGACCCTGCTGATGTACGCCGCCCGGCGCGACCATATCGAGCGGGTCATCGCGCCGGCCTTGGAGCGCGGCGCCGTGGTGGCCTGCGACCGCTTCGCCGATTCCACCCGCGCCTATCAGGGGGCCGCCGGCGGCGCGCCGGGCGGCCTGATCGAGGCGCTCGAAACTCATGTTCTGGGCGCGGTTCGGCCGGACCTCACTTTGATCCTCGATCTGGCCGCCGAGATGGGCTTGGCGCGCGCGGCCGGGCGTGGTCACGCGGAGACCCGATTCGAGGCCAAGGGACTGGAATTTCATAGCCGGTTGCGCGAGGCCTTTCTCGCCATCGCCCGCGCCGAACCGGAGCGTTGCGCGGTGATCGACGCGACCGCCGATATCGAGCAAGTGTCCGAGGCGGTATGGTCGGCGGTGAAGGGACGCCTGTCGGACTGAATGAGCGGCGACATTCCTCATCCACGTGAGACTTTCGCCTTCGAGGGCGGCGAGACCGTCGAACCGGCATTTCTGGACGCCCTGCAGCGCGGTAGGCTCCATCACGCTTGGCTGCTCACCGGCCCCGAGGGGATGGGCAAGGCGACCTTCGCCTTCCGCGCCGCCCGCCGGTTGCTCGGCGCGGCGCCCGAGCCGGCGCTGGGGCTTCTAGGTTCCAGGCCGGACGATCCCGTCTGCCGCCAGATCATGGCGCGCGCCCATCCGGACCTTGTCGTGCTGTCGCGAGACGTCGAGGACGGCAAGTCCCGCAAGGGAATACCGGTGGACGACGCCCGCGCTCTGCCGGAGTTCTTTGCCAAGACACCCGCCATGGCCGCCTACCGGGTCGCCATCGTCGATGCCGCCGACGACCTGAACATCAATGCCGCCAATGCGATACTGAAGATTCTCGAGGAACCGCCCGAACGCGGGCTGGTGTTTCTGGTCTCCCATGCGCCGGGCGGCCTGCTGCCGACCCTGCGCTCGCGGTGCAGGCGCCTGCGGTTCGTCGCCGCGCCCAATGAGGTGGCGGTCGCCTGGGTGGTGGAAAAAGCGGGAGTCGATGAAGTCGTGGCCCGGCGGCTTCTGGCCATGGCGGACGGCGCGCCGGGTCGGGCGTGGCGGCTGGCGCTCGCCGGGGCGCTCGAGACCGAGAAGACCGCGCGAGATATTCTGGAATCACTTCGACACCCCGACGAAGTCGCCTTGGTCACCCTGGCCGAAGGCTTTCGCGCCGCGGCCGGGGCGGCGCGGTTCGATCTGCTCATGGACCGCCTGGCCGACCAGGTTCACGCCATGGTTCGCACCGAGGCGGTAAAATCAACGGAAATGAACGTTGGGGGAGGGAGGACGCTCGACTCGTGGGCCGACGCCTGGGAAATGCTGACAGGGCTGCCACGGGCGGCCGAGGCGGTGAATCTGGATCGCGCCGACATTTTCTTTACCGCGCTTTCCCGTCTGCGGGCGATCGCCTAGATCCCATGCTGATCGATAGCCACGTCAATCTGCACGCGCCTCAATTCGACGCCGACCGCGACGCGGTGATCGCGCGGGCCCGCGCGGCGGGCGTCGGGCTAATGGTCAATATCTGCGACAAGGTCAGCGGCTTCGAGGCCGCCTACGCGCTCGCCGACCGGCACGATGACATCTGGGCGACCGTGGGAACCCATCCGCACGAAGCTAAGGAAAATCCGTCGCTTGCCGCCGACATCTTGTCCCTCCTGGCGCGACGGCCCAGGGTGGTGGGGATCGGCGAAACCGGCCTCGACTTCCACTACGACCTGAGCCCCAGGGACACACAGATCGCCGTTTTCCGTGTTCATATCGAAGCGGCGCGGCGCAGCGGCCTTCCCCTGGTGGTTCACAGCCGCGAAGCCGATGCCGCCATGGGCGATGTCCTTGAAGAGGAATACGCCGGGTCGCCGTTTCGCTTGCTGATGCATTGCTACACATCGGGGCCCGAACTGGCCGGGCGCATGGCGGCGCTCGGAGCGTGGTTTTCGGTCTCCGGAATCGCCACCTTCAAAGCCGCCGAGGCGGTGCGTTCGGTGATCGCCGAAATGCCGGAGGATCGCATCATCGTGGAGACCGACTGCCCTTATCTGGCGCCGGTCCCCGTGCGGGGGCGGAGAAACGAACCGGCTTTTCTGCCGCATGTTCTAGGCAAGCTCGCCGAGATTCGCGGCTGGTCGCTGGCCGAGGCCGAGGCGCGGACGGTCGACAGTTTTTTCAATCTATTCGACAGGATTCCTCGTCCGTGACGTCGGCGCTGGAGATCATCATTCTCGGCTGCGGCTCATCCGGTGGCGTCCCTCGGGCGGACGGCGCCTGGGGCGCCTGCGACCGGCGCGATCGGCGCAATTGGCGTTCGCGATGCTCTCTGATGGTTAGGCGCCTTTCAGTGGCCGACGACGGGCCTCAAACGACCCTCGTGGTGGACTCGGCGCCCGAGTTTCGCCTGCAGTGCGCGGCGGCCGGGGTGGGGCGCCTCGACGCCTTGTTGATCACCCACGAACACGCCGACCAGTGCCACGGGATCGACGACATCCGAGCTTTCGCCATCGGGCAGAGCCAGCGCATTCCCTGCTGGATGAACACCCGGACAGCGGCCTCGATGATGCATCGGTTCGGCTACATCTTCGAGGGGTCGGGCGCCTATCCGGCCATCGCAGATTTGCACCAGACGCCGGCGCACGGCGAGCCCTGGCGGATCGAAGGGCCGTCCGGCCCCATCCCCGTGACGACCTTCGCGCAAGGTCACGGTGAAATCGAAGCGTTGGGCTATCGTTTTGGTTCGATTGCCTATTCAAGCGATGTCTTGGATTTGCCCGAGGAATCGTTCGCCCTGTTGGAAGGCCTCGACCTGTGGATCGTGGACGCGTTGAGGTACGAGCCTCACCCCAGCCACGCCCACGTCGCCAAGGCGCTTGGTTGGATAGAGCGGGTGAAGCCTCGCCGGGCCCTATTGACCAACCTGCATATCGATCTCGATTACGCAAAACTGGCGCGCCAACTTCCGCCGGGCGTAGCGCCGGCCAACGACGGGCTTCGGGCGCGGATCGAAATCGACGATTTAAGGGGATGATCTCCCTAGGTTTTCTTGCCTCCAACAACGGCACGAGCCTGCGAGCCATCATTTGGGCGATCGAATCGGGAGCACTGGCGGCGGAGGCTCGGCTGGTGGTCAGTAACCGGGCGGCCGCTCCGGCCCTGGTCTTCGCACGTGAACACAGCATTCCCACCCGCGTCATCGCCACCGCCGCGAATGCGGAGTTCGCCGACGTGGCCCTGGCTCGAGCGCTGCGGGACGCGGGCGTCGAACTCGTGGTGCTGTCGGGTTATCTGAGGCGGATAGGCCCGCGAACGCTTCGCGCCTACCAAAACCGCATTCTCAATATCCATCCCGCGCTGCTCCCCGAATTTGGCGGGGAGGGCATGTATGGCCGGCGCGTCCACGAGGCCGTGGTCGCCGCCGGCGCCGCACGCACTGGCGCCAGTGTGCATTTGGTTGACGGCCAGTACGATCATGGCGCGGTTCTGGCGCGAGTGGAGTTTCCCGTTTTGCCGGGCGACACGCCCGAGTCGATTGAACGGCGGGTGATGGCGGTCGAGCCGAAGCTGTTTATCGAAACATTGCAACGGATTGCGGCGGGAAGCCTGCGTTTACCCGGAAGTTAGGACGTCCGTAAGCTCGACCACTTCGTATGATTTCCGATAATATATCTTAGGCGCGAAATCGACGCCGTCAGCCACAGGCGTCGGCGCGGGCCAGGAGAAAGGCCGCTTCCCGCGCGTTGCGGGTGAGCTTGGCCGCCGCCTCGAATTGGGAGCGGGCCTCGGCCAGTCGGCCGGCCCCGAAAGAGGAAATCCCCCCTCGCCGCCGGCAATGGCGCGTAATTTCGCAGGGCGGCATCGTCGGCAATCTCGTCTACCAGGCGCAGGCCCGCTTCGGGCCCGAAGGCCATGCCGTGGGCGACGGCTCGATTGAGATCGACCACCGGCGAGGGCATCACCGATCGCAGCCTGTCGTAGAGCGCGGCGATGCGGGGCCAGTCGGTATCGGCCACGCCGCGCGCGCGCGCATGGCAGGCCGCGAGCGCGGCTTGCAACGCATAGGGGCCATCGCCCCCGAGCGCTTCGGCGCGGGCCAGCGCGCCAAGGCCGCGGCGAATGAGCAGCTGGTCCCAGCGGGCGCGATTCTGCTCAGGTAACGGTACGAGCGCGCCACCCGGCCCAATGCGCGCCGCCAAGCGCGACGCCTGAATTTCCATCAAGGCCAGCAGGCCGAACACTTCGGCATTCTCGGGGGCATTCTCGGACATCAGCCCCGCCAGCACGCGGCCCAGCCGTTGCGCCTCGAAGCACAGGTTCGGCCGGACGGGATCGTCGCCCGCCGTGGCGGCATAGCCTTCGTTGAAGATGAGGTAGATGACCTCCAACACCGAGGGAAGCCGCGCCGCTCGTTCGGCGCGGCGAGGCGCCTCGAAGCTCAATCCGGCCTTTCCGATCGCCTTCTTGGCGCGCACGATGCGCTGGGCGATCGTCGCCTCGCTCGACAGGAAAGCCCGGGCGATCTCCTCCGTCGTCAGACCGCCGACGACACGCAGCGTGAGCGCGGCGCGGGCGTCGGCCGAAAGGATTGGGTGGCAGGCCGTGAAGATGAGTCCCAACAGATCGTCGCCGAGATCGTCGTTCATGGACGCCTCGATCGCTTCAGCCGCGCCGTCGAGCGCGCCGTCCTGCTCCCGCGCGATCTCCTGGTGCTTGCGCTCGCGCATCTGGCCGCGACGGATTGCGTCGATGGCCCGGCGTTTGGCGGTTGTCATCAGCCAGGCGCCGGGATTGGCCGGAACGCCGGTCCTGGGCCATTCGGAAAAGGCGATGACCAGGGCGTCCTGCGCCAGTTCCTCCGCGCGGTCGATGTTGCGCGTCAGTCGAGCCAGGCTCGCGATGAGCCTAGCTCGTTCAATGCGAAAAGTCGCTTCGATCGCCCGATGCGTCTCGCCTATGGGGTGCGTTTCGCCCGCGGTCATGCCGCCTTTTCGGCCAAGGCCATAAGGCGGGCAAGCAGGCCGCGACCGACAGGCTCAGGTTCCGAGGCCGCCGAAAGCGCCAGCCGGGCCGAGTTTACCGCTGAGCTTCTCGCGGGCGCGAGCGCGGATTTCCTTGAACTCCGGCGTCAGGCTCTCCGCGAAGCTAGCCATGTCGAACAGCGGCCGGATTTCGATCTCACTCGGTCCCGACATGGGATTGGGGCAGCGCTTCACCCAGGCGACCGCCTCGTCCATGTCCTTGACCTCCCAGATCCAGAAACCCGCGACCAGCTCGCGGGTCTCGGCGAACGGCCCGTCGATGACGGTGCGGCCGGGGCCATCGAACGCGATACGCTTGCCCTCCGAGGAGGGCGTAAGGCCGTCGGCGGCGAGCACGATGCCGGCGTTGACCAACTCCTCATTGAACCTCCCCATCGCCTCGAACGCCTCGGGCTTGCGAACGCCCTTTTCGCTGTCCTCGGACGCCTTCACCAACACCATCACGCGCATTGTCCATTTCCTTGTTTGAGCCGGCCTCATCGGCCTATCATCGAAGCGACGAGCGGTGATTTTGGAAATCGACATCGCCCGCGAATTTTTTTCCAGGCCGGAGCACCATGGGCGCGCGACGAACCGCGCGGCGCGACCCCTGGACTGTCGGTTTCCCACCGATTGTGTTGAAAAACTCCATTTTCGTCGTTGCCCCGAGAAATTCCGGGCCGTGGGCGGGACGATCAAAAGAGGACGCGGAGGGCCACACAAAAAAGCGATAGAGCCCTGGGCGCGCCCCCAAGCTTGAGCGCGAGGCCATCGAACGCCAATCCTGACTCGAATGGCGTTTTTGCCGATTTTTCGAGCGCTCCGATTTCGGAGTTTTTCAACACAATCGGTGGATTTCTGCCCTTCGAGGTGCGCCCGATAGCGGACCATCGACCCGCAACTCGCTGCGGTCCAGAAATCGCTGGCAATATCCATTGTCGGAAATCGCCCCAGAGCGGACTTCTCGATGGTGGCG
>JBPCMA010000255.1:0-5484 GCA_051002715.1 Caulobacteraceae bacterium | reverse complement strand
AGGCCGATCTGGCGGCGCACCACTCGCAATGGGTCGAGCCGCGCTCCGCCAGCTATCGCGGCGTCGATGTCTGGGCCCTGCCGCCCAACAGCCAGGGCCTCTCCACCCTGCAGATCCTCAACATGCTGGATTTGTTCGACATGAAGGCCCTGGGCTTTCAGTCGACAGCCAGCCTGCACACCCAGATCGAGGCCAAGCGCCTGGCCTTCGAGGATCGCGCCCGCTATTTCGCCGACCCGGATTTCGCCAAGATTCCGATCGACTGGCTGATCTCGAAAGACTATGCCGCCGAGCGCGCCAAGCTGATCCGGCCCGACCGCATCCTGACACCGGTCCATGCGGGCGAGGCACCCAGCCACGGCGACACCAACTATTTCTGCGCCACCGAAGCCGATGGAATGATGGTCTCGATCATCCAATCCAACTACCGCGGCATGGGTTCGGGCCTGTCGCCCGACGGCCTTGGGTTCATGTTCCAGGACCGGGGCGAGCTGTTCGACCTGACCGAGGGCCGGCCCAACACCTATGCGCCGGGCAAGCGGCCGTTTCAGACCATCATCCCGGGCTTCGCCACGCGCGGCGGCGAGCCATGGATGGCCTTCGGGGTCATGGGCGGCGACATGCAGCCACAGGGCCAGGCCCAGATCATGGTGAACCGCATCGACTATGGCCTGGGGTTGCAGGAGGCCGGCGATTCGCCGCGCTGGCATCACGAGGGCTCGTCCGAGCCGACCGGCGAGCCGCAACACGGCCTGGGAATCCTGCACCTGGAATCCGGGGCGCCGGAGGCGACGCGGCGCGGCCTCGCCGCGCTCGGTTGGCGGTTCGGCCCATCCGACGGCAGTTTCGGCGGCTATCAGGCCATCGAGCGCTGGCCGGGCCGTTACGCGGCGGCCAGCGAGATGCGCAAGGACGGCCTGGCCCTGGCCTATTGAAAGACCCTCCGCGATGACCCCCGACGAGTTGCGCGACATCTGCCTGTCGTTCCCAGGCGTCACCGAGGGGACATCCTACGGCCGGCCGTCCTTCCTGGTGAACAAGAAGTTCTTCACCCGACTGCGCCGCGAGGACGCCAGCGTCGTCATCATGGGCGTCGGCTTCGACGAGCGCGAGATGCTGATGGAGGCCGAGCCGGCCACCTTCCACTTCACCGCCCACTACAAGGACTACCCCTGCGTCCTGGCCCGCATCGCCTCCCTGCATCCCGGCTCCTTCCGCGCCTTTCTCGACAGGCGCTGGCGCAAGATCGCCCCCAAGGCGGCGGTCAAGGCGTGGGACGCGGGCGAGGCGTGAGCATGGCCTATCGCGACCTGCGGGCGTTCATCGCCGCCCTGGAAAGCCAGGGTGAACTGGTCCGGGTGAGCGAGCCGGTTTCCACCGTCCTCGAGATGACCGAAATCTGCACCCGCCTGCTGGCGGCGGGCGGCCCGGCGGTGCTGTTCGAGCGGCCGATCCGCGCCGACGGCGAGATCTCGGCCATCCCGTGCCTGGCCAACCTGTTCGGCACGGTGAAGCGGGTGGCCATGGGGGTGACCTTGGGGGACAAGGCGCGCCAGACGGGGGCCGACCTGCGCGAGGTGGGCGAGCTGCTCGCCTTCCTGCGCGCCCCCGAGCCGCCGCGCGGCATGAAGGAGGCGTGGGACCTGCTGCCGCTGGCCCGCACCGTCATGGGCATGCGCCCCAAGACGGTGAAGGCCGCGCCCGTTCAGGAGGTGGTGCTGACCGGGGCCGACATCGACCTGGCCAGGCTACCCATCCAGACCTGTTGGCCGGGGGAGCCGGCGCCGCTGATCACCTGGCCGCTGGTGGTGACCAAGGGACCTTCGGATAGCCGCGAGGACGACTACAATCTCGGCATCTATCGGATGCAGGTTATCGGGCGGGACCGCACGATCATGCGCTGGCTGGCCCACCGCGGCGGCGCCCAGCATCACCGGCGCTGGAAGGGCGCCGGCAAGCCCGAGGCGCTGCCCGCCTGCGCGGTGATCGGGGCCGATCCGGGGACCATCCTGGCCGCCGTCACCCCCGTCCCCGACACCTTGTCGGAATACCAGTTCGCCGGCCTGCTGCGCGGGGCGCGGGTCGAACTGGTCGCCGCCAAGACCCAGCCGCTGCTGGTCCCCGCCCACGCCGAGATCGTCATCGAGGGCGAGGCGCGCCTGGATGAATATGCCGACGAGGGTCCCTACGGCGACCACACCGGCTATTACAATTCGGTGGAGAAGTTCCCGGTCTTCCAGGTCACCGCCATCACCCTGCGGCGCGACCCCATCTATCTCACCACCCACACCGGCCGCCCGCCCGACGAGCCGAGCGTGCTGGGCGAAGCGCTGAACGAGGTGTTCGTGCCGCTCCTGCAAGCGCAGTTCCCGGAGATCGTCGACTTCTGGCTGCCGCCGGAGGGGTGCAGCTATCGCATCGCCGTCGTCTCGATTCGCAAGGCCTACGTCGGCCACGCCAAGCGGGTGATGATGGGGGTGTGGTCCTACCTGCGCCAGTTCATCTACACCAAGTGGGTGATCGTGGTGGACGACGACATAAACGCCCGCGATTGGAAGGATGTGATGTGGGCCCTTTCCACCCGCATGGACCCGGCCCGCGACATCACCCTGATCGAGAACACCCCCATCGACTATCTGGACTTCGCCTCGCCCGAGAGCGGGTTGGGGTCGAAGATCGGCCTGGACGCAACCAACAAATGGCCGCCGGAGACGAAGCGGGAATGGGGTCGCAAGATCGCCATGGACCCGGCGGTGGTGGCGGCGGTGAGCGAGAAGTGGGGTCGGCTGGGGTTGGCGTGAGAGGGGAATGCGGTTTGGAAGTGAAGGTTTGGGCTCGGCTGTTAAGGCGAAGACCGTGAACAAGTGGTCGATCCGAGGCGGGGTTGCATTCGCGGCGGCCCTGGTGTGTTGGATTGTGGCCTGCCTTCTATCCGGTGGCTGGAAGCCGAGCCAGGAGTATCTGCAATCTCCCGAAGGTCAGGTTCGACTCGTCTATGCGCCGCTCGCGTTCGTGGGCCTGTCGGCGGTCTTGGTCATTTGCGCGTGCCTCTGCTTGGTCGCCGCGTTCCTATCGGCGTCGAAGAGGCGATGACAGTCTCATTCGTCAGGGTTCGCTCATGGCGCATGCCGATTGATAAACTAAGCCCGATAAACTAAGTTGTGCCGAGGAGCCGAAACATTCGCACCGTTAACATCCACGAAGCCAAGACCCATCTCTCGCGGCTGTTGGACCAAGCCGTCAACGGCGAGAGCTTCATCATCGCCAAGGCGGGAAAGCCGCTGGTCACGGTCACGGGCGATACAAGCCCGGGCGGCAAAGCCACCTCAGCGCTTCGGGTTTCTGGAGGGTCAAATCCAAATCCCCGACAACTTCGACACCATGGGCGCCGCCGAGATCGAGGCGATGTTCCACGGCGAGTCGTGAGGCTTCTTATTGAGACGCGGCGACGATGGCCACGCCGATGAAGCCGCGCATCGTCGTGTCGGCGGTGATCAGGGTCAGGCCGCGCACCTGAGCCTGGGCCAGGAGCAGCCGGTCGAAGGGATCGGCGTGGGACCAGTCCAGCGCTCCGGCGGCCTCGCATTCACGGCCCGATATGGGCAGTTCAAAGAAGGCGTTTTTGCCGATCGCATCGACCGGCGAGCCCTCGAAGGCCAGTTTCCCGATTCGTCGCTTGATGGCGATTTCCCAGATCGAGACGGCGCTGACGAACACCCGGTTCGATGGGCCGGAGATCAAGGCCTTGGCCCCCTCGCCCAGCCGGGCAACCTGAGAATCCCACCACACGAAAACGTGCGTATCGAGGAGGAGGTCCACGCTTCAGGCACCGTAAAACAAGGCCTCTATCTCTGGATCGGGGGCGTCAAAGTCGTCGGCGATATAGGTCAAGCCCAAAGCGTGGGCTGGTTCGCGCGCCGCGCCCCGGAACGGAAGGCAGACAAGTTTCGCCTGGGGGACGCCATTCTTGGTGATGACGAATTCCTCGCCATGAGCCGCCCGTTCCACCAGGGAGGAGAGCTTGGTCTTGGCATCGTAGAGGCTGACCGTTGAAGACATGACATGGACTCCCGGCGGACGATTCTTTTAGATATGCGCAGGCTTGACCAATTGGTCAAGACATCCCGCGTGGCGCGCGGGCGCGTCCCTGGACAATCCTCCCGCGCGGCTCTAGAAGCGCGCCCTTTCCCGCTGGCCGGCGTTCGATCCGCCGGGCGGGACGCGCGAAGAAGACCGCCATGCCGATCCCCTCCCGCCCCGGCCGCCGACCCAAGGGCGGTCCCTCGCAGCGTCAGCTGCGGGCCGGCGAACTGGTGCGCCACGCCTTGGTGGAGATCTTGCGGGTGGAGGATTTCGCCGATCCGGCCCTGGCCGGCGTGTCGGTGACTTTGAGCCAAGTCAAGGTCAGCCCCGACCTCAAGCACGCCATCTGTTTCGTCGAGCCCCTGGGCGGCGTTCATTCGGCCGAGGTGGTCGCCGGCCTAAACCGGGCCGCCAAGTTCATGCGCGGCAAGCTCGGCCACGCGATCGAGATGAAGTTCACCCCGGCCCTGAAATTCGTCCACGACGACAGTTTCGACGCCGCCGCCCACATGAACCGCCTTCTGGATGATCCACGGGTCAAGCGGGACATCGAGGCGGCGGGCGAAGACGCCGAGAGCTGATGCCGCGCCGCCGCAAGGGGGAGGCGGTGTCGGGGTGGGTGTGCCTGGACAAGCCGCCCGGCCTGGGGTCGACGCAGGCGGTGGGGCGGGTGCGGCGGGCTTTCAACGCCCAGAAGGCGGGCCACGCCGGCACCCTCGATCCCCTGGCCACCGGCATTCTGCCCATCGCGCTGGGCGAAGCGACCAAGACCGTCCCCTTCCTGATGGACGCCGGCAAGACCTATCGGTTCACGGTTCGCTGGGGAGTCGAGACCGCGACCTTCGATGGGGAAGGCGAGGTCATCGCGACGAGCGCCGCGCGGCCGCCGCCGGACGCGGTGCGCGCCGCCCTGCCGCCCTTCATCGGCGAGATCGAGCAGATTCCGCCGGACTATTCGGCGGTGAAGGTGGACGGCGCTCGCGCCTACGATCTGGCCCGAGAGGGAGTGGCCATGCGCCTCGAGCCGCGCCGCGTCACCATCCACGACGCCCGGCTGGTGGCCGCGGCAGACGCCGATCACGTCACTTTGGAGATCGACTGCGGCAAGGGAACCTATGTGCGCGCCCTGGTCCGCGATCTCGCCGCGTCGCTCGGCGCCCATGCCCATGTGAGCGAACTTCGCCGCACCCGCGTCGGGGGCTTCGGCGAGGCGGCCGCGATTACGCTGGAAAACCTCGAAGCGTTGTGCCATAAAGGCGCGCCTCTGGAGGCTCTGCTTCCGGTCGAGACCGCCCTGGACGACATCCCGGAGCTGGCCGTGACCGCCGAAGACGCCTTCAGGCTGACGCAGGGACGATCGATCGTTCTGCTCCCCCGGCAGGTTGAAACCTTGAGGGCCAG
>JBPCMA010000254.1:0-11159 GCA_051002715.1 Caulobacteraceae bacterium | reverse complement strand
CCATAGCACAGGCAAACGCACATCCGCTCGGCGGACGAAAGGGCGCGCAGAGCCTCGTCCAGGTCGATGCGGTCGGCGGCGGCGCCCTCGCCCAACCCGGCCGCTGCCTCGGACGCGCCAGGCTCGGCCACCAGTTCGGCGCGCCGCGCCTTGCGCCAGCGCTTGACGTAAAGGCGCGCCGCGATCCGCTTGACCCAGGCCTGGAACGTCCCCTCGCCGCGGAACTCGCCGATCTGCTCGAAGGCGGCCAGAAAGGCATCCTGGGCCAAGTCGTCGGCCAGGGCGCCGTCGGCGCCCATCCGGCGCATCAGGCCGCGCACCGCCGACCCATGGCGGCGGACCAACTCGCCAAAGGCCGCCCGGCCGCCCGCCGCCGCCAGGGCGACGAGCTCCAGGTCGTGGGCCGAGGCGCGATGGGCCGAAACTCCCGGGGCGTTCAAGTCCGCCATGACGATCCCCCGTCAGGCCCTTCCTCAAGCCTTGGGCGTGTTGCGCTTGGTCAGCCAGAGAATGAGATAGGCCACGCCGATCAGCCCGGGAATGGCGCCCGCGCCGGCCACCGATCCGCCCGTCGTGTAGGCCGCGATGTCATTGACCGAGCTAAGGCCATAGTACAGCCCATAGCCCAGGCCACACAGGCCCAGGCCCACCGCGATGAGCACGATGGCCCGGCGCAGATCGCGCTCGGGCGTCTCCATCCGCGGCTCGACATTGGTCTGCAGGGCGGCGATCACCTCGGGGGGAACCGGCTGGCCCTTTTCGTAGGCGATGCGCAAGGTTTCATACATCCGCGCCCGGTCGCGCGACTTCAATATTCTCGGAACGATGACCACGGCGGCGAGAAACGCCCAGAAAGCCACCCCCAGAACCATGCCGGTGAAATCGTGGTACCACATTGGTATTTCTCCTTCCTCTTCCGACCTGACGGCGGTCGGTCTGAACGCCCCGGTTACTAAGCTAGAGGCCCACGGATGCGCGCTTGGATGCGAATTGCGAAATGAATTCGCGGTAAGGGCGGCGACTCAAATCCCCAGGGCCTCGGCGAGGCGTTCCAACCCTATGCGGGTCATCGCCGGCTCGCCGCCCAGGCCGACGCGGATGTGATCTGGCCGGCCGAAGAAGCGGCCGGGAACGACGCTGGTCTCGAACCGGTCCTTCAGCCGGGCGAAGAAGGCGTCACCGTCGCTGTTCACCAGGCGCGGAAAAACGGTCGTCCCCTGGTCGAACACCACCTGATCGAGGCACGGATGGGCGCCCAGGATGCGCCGATAGGCCGCCCGGTTCTCGGCGAGAACGGCGTTGGCCCTGGCCCGCAGCCCGTCCAGCTGGCCGAAGGCGAGCACGGCCAGCCGCTCGGCCACATGGGGCGGCGCCACGGCGAATAGATCGTTCAGCCGCCTCATGCGCTCGGCCAGATCCGCCGGCGCGAGAATCCACCCGCAGCGCAGGCCGCTCAGACCATAGGTCTTGGTGAGGCTGCTGGTGACGATGACATTGCCGTCTTCGGCAAAGGCGGTGCGCGCGCCGTCCGCCCCGAACGTCAGCTCCAGATAGACCTCGTCCACCAGCACCCGCGCGCCGACCGCCGCCGCCGCCGTGGCGATCGCCGAGATGGCGGACTCCTCGGCCAGGGCGCTCGACGGATTGTGCAAATTGGTCAGCACCACGAGGCGGGTGCGATCGGTCAGCGCCGCGGCGGCCGCCGCGGGGTCCAGCCCCCACCGCGCCCGCGGCCGGCGCGGGAACCGGCGAACCGTGGCCTGGAGATAGCCCAGGGTCGAGATCAGGAGTTCATAGGTGGGCTCCTCCACCAGCACCTCGTCGCCAGGCGCGACCAACGCGGCGAGGGCCAGGTGATTGGCGAAGGAGCATCCGCCGCCCGCAGCGACCACGCAGGCCGGATCGACGCCAAAGCGCGCCGCGATGATCTCGATGAGGGGCTTATGGCCGTAGGCATTGGGGCCGTGGAGGGCCAAGTCGCCCATGGATACGCCCAGATCGACCAGCGCGCGGTCGGCGATCCCACTCGACGCCAGATTGAACCGCGCCTCCGTCTCCAGTTTGGCGAAACGCATGTAGTCGGAGGAGAGGGTGCGCCCCGCCCCGCTCATGCCGGTCGCGCCTCTCGCCGCGATCCGCGCCGCCAATAGAGATAGGCCGGCACGCCCATCGCCAGGATCGCGTAGCCGATGAGGCTGTTCACCGGATAGGCCCAGAACGAGGCGCCGACCACGGCGGCGCAGGCCGCGATGAACAGGCCCGTGCTCCACGGATGCCAAGGGGCGCGAAACCCCATCTTTTCCGCCCCGGCGCCGGCGGCCTTGTCGCGCCGGCGCAGCACGAACAGGCACGAGGCGCTCAGGCCGAAGAAGAGGAAATTCATGGCGATGACGTAGCCCAGAATTTGCTCGTAGCGGCCGGTCACGGCCAGCACGCCGGCCCACGCCGCCTGTAGCAGGATGGCCAGGGCCGGGGCACGGCTCGCCTCCCCAAGCCACGCCACTCGGTGGAAGAAGAGGCCGTCCCTGGCCATGGCGAACGTGACTCTGGGCGCGGTCAGCGTGGCCTGGCTGAGAAAGGCGATCGCCGAGAGCGCAACGGCGGCGGCGGCGAGCTTGACCCCCAGCGGCCCAACCGCCCGCTCCAGAACGCCCGAGATCGGCGTCAGGGTCGCGCCCAGCCCCTCGACGCCGAGGGCGCGCAGGCCGGCGACGTTGACCAGCAGATAGAGGGCGATCACGGCGGCGACGCCGGCGACCAGGGCGCGGGCGAGACTGCGTCGGGCGTCCTTCATTTCCCCCGCCACATAGTTGGCGGTCTGCCAGCCGCCATAGCTGAACACTACCGCGATCATCGCCGCGCCGAAGGCCTTCAGGGCGCCCGGCGCCTCGTTCGGCGCGGCGTGGGCAGGATGCGGGGCGGCTGCGGCCACCGTCAGCCCGGCGACGATCACGGCGACGATGGCCGCCACCTTGAGGACCCCCAGCCCGGCCTGGGCGCCATTGCCCGATCGCACGCCCAGGCAATTGATCGCCGCCAGGACGGCCAGGGCCGCGACCGCCACCCACGGCTCGGCAAGGCCGCCGCCGGCCAGCACATCGAGATTGCGGGCGAACACGATGGCCACCGCGGCCATCCCTCCGGCCTGAACGACGAGCAGGGTGGTCCAGCCGTAGAGGAAGCCGGCCAGCGGCCCATAGGTGTCGCGCAGATAGACGTATTCGCCGCCGGTGGCCGGGATGCGGGCCGCCAGCTCGGCGTACACGAAGGCCCCCAGCAGGGCGACGCCGCCGCCCAACGCCCAGGCGGCCAGCACCAGGTCCGGCGAATGCAGGCTCCTGGCCACCACCGCCGGATTGACGAAGATCCCCACCCCGACGATGCCGCCCATCACTAGCATGACCGCGCCCGGAAACCCGATCGCGGCCTCGAGCCCCTCGGAGGTTATGTCCGGCCGTGGCACGCGGCGGCCATAGCATGTTCGGCGGCGGCGTCGATGCGACGGTGACGGCCCTCCTCGGCGGAGCCGAACGGAATGGCGGTTTTTGGCGGATTCTGGCGGTCCAAGGGCGGTGATTGGCGGTCGGCAGGCGGCCAATTGGCGGGAATTGGCGGGAATTGGCGGGGAATGGCGGCTCTGGTCGGCGAACGATAGCATACAAATCATTGATATTATGATTTATTTTTCTTCTCTCCGACGCCGATTGGGGATCGTTTTCGACGCGCGAAGCCACTCGTATCAACGAATCATTGCATATTGCAATTTACAAATCGACTGTCAAGCCTTTGACGATCTCGCGACCGGATTTCTCGGCGAGGCCCGAAGCTAGTTTCGAGAAGACGGGGCCGGCGGCAACGCCCCGCGCCGGCGCCCCGCGATCAAGGCCGGCCCGGCGCGCGGAACCTCGAATAGAGATCGGCGACCACGCCCACCGCGCGTTCGGCTTCGGCGCGGTCGACCGTTTCGTTGGCGTCGTTGTAGCCCTTCATGTCGCCGCCCTCGATGGCCTGAACGACGATCCCGTCGCGGCGGGGCAGCACCGCGACATCCTTGTAGACCACCCCATAGTTCACCTCCGGCTGCGGGATCAGCCAGGCGTTCTGGCCGCGCACCGGGACGATGGATTCATCCTTCCATAGAGCGCGGGCGCCGTAGCCGGGGCAGTTTATCACCACCTTCTCCTTCAGAAGCGCCAGCTCGGAGGGGGCGTGAAACTCTCTTGTCTCGATGGCGCCGCCAGCGACCAGAAAGTCGTTCATCAGGGTATGGCCGTAGTCGGCGATGTTGAACATCATCGAAGAGCTGCGCCGGGCGAAGAGGTTGGCGAAGGGTGTGCTTCCCCGCGGCAGGGCCTGCCACGGCGGGGTCAGATCGGCGATGCGCTCGCCGTACCGGCGAAATCCAGGGCGCCGGCGGCGCGGTATTCGGCCCGGTGACGCGCCCTCGCCTCTTCCGGCGAGACGTCCGAGACGAGGTAGCGGTCGGTCCATTCCACCGGATGGCCGGGAAGGCCGAGATATTGGCGATAGGTCTTGAACGAGACGCGGGCCATCTCTTCCCACAGCGCCGCAAAGCCCGGCGCCGTCGCTCCGGCCAGGGCGATGCGGGAATCGGGCGTCCAGGTTCCGGTGGCCCGCGCCGAGCGGGTGTCCGGCAGGCGTTCGCGCGCATAGATGGTCACCCGCGCGCCGGCCCTTTGCGCCAGGATCGCCGAGGTCAGGCCCAGGGCGCCGCAGCCGAGAACCGCCACCTCGCGCGGGCTCGTCGCCATGGCCTTGCGAACCGCCATCGTGCTGGAACCCCAGGACAACGACCAGCCGCTGCCGCCGTGGCCGTAGTTGTGAACAACGAGCGTGTCGCCGACCCTCTCGACGTCCAGCCGAGGCCCCGCCGCGCGGAACGGCCGCAGGCAGACGGTGATGTCGAACATGCGATCGAGGCTCGCCCGCACCGGGGCCAGGGCGGGAACCGCGCCCTGGACGGGCGGGCCGGCGGTGGCCGGGACCACCAAGTTGGAGATCGGCCGCGAAGCGGTCACGCAACCGCCAAGGCCGATCAGGCTCAGCCCCCCGAAGGCGCCCGAGCCCCGCAACAGGCGTCGCCGATCCAGCGACGGGATTTCACGATGGGGCAAGACGGGCTCCCAAGGCAATTCAAGGCCGCTTCGGTATCTCCAGCCCGCGTTGCACGGCGGGCCTTGCGAGGCCGCGTTCCAGCCAGGCCGGAACATGCTTCAAGGCGTCGAACGCGACAAGCTCGCGCGCTTCATAAAACCCGATGAGATTGCGCACCCAGCCGAGGAGGGAAACATCGGCGATGGTGTATTCGTCCTCCATGATCCATTGCCGAGCGGCCAAGCGCGCTTCGAGGACGCCGAGCAGGCGCTTGGATTCGTCGCGATAGTGTTCGAGCGGGCGTTTGTCGGCAATCTCGCGGCCGGCGAACTTGTGGAAATAGCCGATCTGGCCGAACATCGGCCCCACCGCCGCCGCCTGGAAGAACACCCACTGAAGCGTTTCATAACGTCGCGCGGGGTCGGCCGGCAGAAGCTGGCCGCTTTTCTCGGCGAGGTAGACCAGGATCGCCCCCGATTCAAACAGTCCCAGCGGTGCGCCGCCCGGCCCGTTCGGATCGACGATCGCCGGGATCTTGCCGCTGGGATTCAGCGACAGGAATTCGGGTGTTCGGCTTTCGTCCCTGCCGATATCGACCAGGTGCGCCTCGTAGGGCAGCCCGATCTCCTCGAGCATGATCGACGCCTTCACGCCGTTGGGGGTCGGCAAGGAATAGAGCTGAAGGCGGTCGGGATGCTCGGCCGGCCAGCGCGCGGTGATCGGAAAGGCGGCAAGGTCCGTCATAAAAACTCCCATAAAATCAAGCTATGGACCGCTGACCGACGCCGACGACGGGCGAGCGTCACCCGCGCAGCGGCCACTGTCCGAGGACGATGTGTCGAGTTTGGCCGAGTTGGCTGTGCACGAGGAAGAACTCGCGCGCCGTCCAGCTCACTGGCTCGACCGTCTGCTCCTCGACATTCTGATCGTCGTAAAGCATTGTCACATGCGGCGTGAATTGCGATTTCACCCAACGCCCAAGCCCAGCCCTCGTCATCGACCCGCCGAGGGCGTGCTGGAACGCCATCAGCGCGGCGACGCCATCGCTTCCCAGCAGGACGAATGGCCGGTTGCGCTCCCCATGAGAGAAGCTTGCCGTCCGATCGAGGACAATATCGAACGTTGGCATGAAGACGGTCTCCGCGGCTCTACGCGCCGCCGCGACCCGGTCTCGCGGAAGACCGTCGTAGTCGCCAAGATGATGCAAGGTGATATGAAGGCGCTCCGCCGCCAGCGGCCTGCCCCTCAATCGGTGTTCGCCGCGCTTTTCCCTGGCGAGCCCGGCAATTTGCGCGGCGGCGTCCGCATCCGGAAGGATCACGAAAAGTAGTCGATCCCGAGGTTCGGCGTCGAAACCCGCCAAGGTGAGTTGCTCGGTCATGCGGTCGGCGCGCTCCGGCTATAGCGGAACAATCCAGGAACCAAGTAGATATCGGCGATGAACCCGGACATCAAGAACCTCCAGGCCCGCGGCCTTGCCGCCGGGACCGGACTTGAATTCAGCGGGTCGGCATGAGAGGCATCGACATGCACCATTCTCGCCTCTGCGCCGTGCTGATCGACTGCAAGGCCGCCGACTTGGACGCCGCCGCCCGCTTCTGGGGCGAGGCGCTCGGTCGCCCCGTGGACCGCAGCCATCCGGGCAGTCGCGGCGATTACCGCATGCTGGAGACTCCGCCCGATGAGCCCATCGTGCAGATTCAGCGCGTGAACCACGACAGCCGCGTCCACATCGACATCGAAACCGACGACATCCCGGCCGAAGTGGCGCGCCTGGAGACATTGGGCGCCGAGGTGGCGAACCGCCTGGAGCGCTGGGTGGTGATGCAGGCCCCCACCGGCCAACGCTTCTGCGTCGTCAGGGTGCAGCGTCCCGGTTTCCCGAAAAACGCCAAACGCTGGGATTGAAAATAGGCTCGGAGGGTCATTCGGAATTCGAGAGTTGAGAAACTTCCTGACCGCCCTCGATCAGGACGTGGAGATCGTCATCAAGAACAAGCCTCGTTCACGGGAGTCGGGGCGGATTTCGGTGGTGACGGCGTGAGGCAAAATCCCCGAGCGAGTAACGCTTCATGCAGGCCAGAAGTAGCTGACAGGGGCGAGCCAATAGGTTTTGGGATCCTGCTCACTCGGATGGCGATTCAATGACAAATCTCTTTTCCAGCGCCCCTCAAACCCCTCGCGAGCCGCCCTGGCCGCCATTGATGGCGTCGCGTTCATGCTCGCTCGCCGCGACGACCGAGCCCAACTCTTCGACCGCCGCGCCATCCCAACCGCCCAGCGCGATTGCAACGGCTTTGGGATGGGCCTCCGTAACGGGAACGCCCCGAAACTTCTCCCGAAGCCGGCTAACGAACATCACTCCCTGCACTAAAGCCGCGCCGTGCAATGAGTTGGCCGTTTGAACGGTTCCGGACCCAATGCCGTGGGTGCGGCGAATCCACCGGTCCGCCTCGCGCTCGGCCAAACGACCGGAGGACCACCAGAGCGGCGCATCGACCCCGACACGGAACGGTCGAGCGGGAATCAACTCTATCGCTTCGTCGGCAAACGAAACGCAATGGGTCGTTACCTCGCCGGAGGGGGAGAGCATCGCCAAACCGAACGCGTGAACTCCGCCGGGGTCAGCTCCTACCCAGACGGCGCCCCCCTGCCCTTCAATCATTTATCTCCCTACTCCCACTCGATCGTCCCCGGCGGCTTGCTCGTGACGTCATAAACCACGCGATTCACCCCCCGCACCTCGTTGACGATCCTTGTCGCGGCGCGGGTGAGGACGTCCCAGGGGAATTCGAACACGTCGGCGGTCATGCCGTCGGTGGTGGTGACGGCGCGCAGGGCGAGCACGTTCTCGTAGGTGCGCGCGTCTCCCATAACCCCGACACTTTTCACCGGCAGCAGCACCGCGAAGGCCTGCCAGATGGCGTCGTAGAGGCCGGCTTTGCGGATTTCCTCCAGATAGATGGCGTCGGCCTGTTGCAGGGTGGCGACCTTGTCGCGGGTCACTTCGCCGGGGATGCGGATGGCCAGGCCCGGCCCGGGGAAAGGATGGCGGCCCACGAAGGCGGCGGGCAGGCCCAGTTCGACCCCCAGGGCGCGGACCTCGTCCTTGAACAGCTCGCGCAGGGGCTCGACCAGCTTCAGCTTCATGAGTTCGGGCAGGCCGCCGACATTGTGGTGGCTCTTGATCACCGCCGAGGGGCCGCCGCGCGCCGAGACGCTCTCGATCACGTCGGGATAGAGGGTGCCCTGGGCGAGGAAGGCGGCGCCCTCGATGTGTCCCGCCTCGCGGTCGAAGATATCGATGAACACCCGGCCGATGGCCTTGCGCTTGGTTTCCGGCTCGGAAATCCCGGCCAGCGCGCTCAGGAATTCATCCGCCGCGTCAACGTGGATCAGCGGAATATTGTAGTGATCTCTGAACAGGCGCACCACCTCGACCGCCTCGTTCAGCCGCAACAGGCCGGTGTCCACGAAGACACAGGTGAGCTGCTCGCCGATCGCCTCGTGGATCAGCACCGCCGCCACCGAGGAATCCACCCCGCCGGAAAGGCCGCAGATCACCCGCCCCGCTCCCACCTGGGCGCGGATGCGCGCCACCGCCTCGGCGCGGAAAGCGGCTATGGTCCAGTCGCCGGAGAGGCCGGCGATGCGATGGGTGAAGTTGCGCAGGATTTCGGCCCCGCGCGGGGTGTGCGCCACCTCGGGGTGGAACTGCACGCCATAGAGCCGTCGCCCCTCGTCGGCGATGGCCGCGAAGGGCGAGCCCTCGGAGGTGGCGATGACCTCGAATCCCTGCGGCATGGCGGTGATCTCGTCGCCGTGGCTCATCCATACGGTCTGGGTTTCGCCGGCCTCACCCAGGCCTTCAAAGAGCGGTGATTCCCGCGCGATTCGTATCTGCGCGCGCCCGAACTCGCGGGCCCGGCCGCCCGTCACCGCGCCGCCCAGCTGGGCGCTCATCGTCATCTCGCCGTAACAGATACCCAGCACCGGCACGCCCAGGTCGAAGATTCCCGCCGGGACCGCGGGACTCTCCGCCTCGTGGGCGCTGGCCGGGCCGCCCGACAGGATCACCGCCGCCGGTGCGAAGGCGTCCAGCATGGCGCCCACCCGGTCATAGGGATGGATTTCGCAATAGACCCCGCTTTCGCGCACCCGCCGGGCGATGAGTTGCGTCACCTGGCTGCCGAAATCGACGATCAGCACACGGTCGTGGCGAGGGGTGGTCATCGGCGCTGGTTAGGCGAAAATCACCGCGCCGTCACCCAAAGGCGTGGCGCGGCCCGTCCTAAACCTATGTCGTCAGGAGGAACGCAAAAGCGTGCTTACCGCGATATCCTCATCCACGTCCGGCCAATGAACGCCTTGGCCGCCGCCGATGAGGCGCCAGTTGCGGCGCTGGCCTTCCGTGGCGTCGCGCAGCCGCGGAAACCATTCCACCGGGGCCGAAAGCTCGCGGCCGTCGGCGAGGGTGAGCCTCAGCACGACATCGGTCACCTCCACGTCAACGGCGTCGGGGTCCAAGGTGACGGCCAAAGTGGTCATTCCACTTCCCTGAAACAAAACGCGGTGATCGGCCACCATAGCCCGAATCCGCGTCAGGTCGTGAGACCGGAATCCGCGGGAGGCGGAAAGCCGGACGGGGTCGAGCCAGAATTTGGCGGTCGCGTCGCCGGCAAACCGGTAACCACGGACGATGAGAACGGTTGGCATGGCGGTCAGCTTCCGGTTCGCGCCATCTCGGAAACAAAGAAACCATCGGTCCCGTCGCCGCGCGGTGTCAAACGCTGGACATCGCCGGTCGCCGCGAAGCCTTCCGTCCGCGCCACAAATGCCGCCACCCGGTCCTCGTTCTCCTCGGCGAACAGCGAGCAGGTGACGTAGATCAGCCGCCCGCCCCTCTTCACGAACGGGGCCGCGGCGTCCAGCACCGCGTCCTGCTCGGCCATGCGCCGCGCCAACTGGTCGGCGGAGAGGCGCCATTTGGCGTCGGGGTGGCGCCGCCAGGTTCCCGAGCCGGTGCAGGGCGAATCGACGAACACCAGGTCCATCCGGCCCTCGAGGCCCTTCAGCGCGCCCGGATCGAGGGGCGAGCGGACCTGGAGGTTGCGCACCCCCGCCCGCCCCGCCCGCCGCACCGTCTCCATCAGGCGTCGGGCGTCGGTATCGTAGGCGTAGAGCTGACCGGTGTTTTCCATGGCGGCCGCCAGGGCCAGGGTCTTGCCGCCGCCGCCGGCGCAGAAGTCCAACACCTGTCCGTGGGCGATCGGGCCGGCCCGGGCGGCGGCGATCTGCGAGCCCAGATCCTGGACCTCGAACCAGCCCTTCGCGAAAGCCGGCGTGGCTTCCACCGGCGCGGCTCGCTCGCTGGCCGCCGGCGCGGCGATGCGTAACGCGGTGTCCAAGCTCTCGCAAGGCTGGGCGTGGAACGGGGCCAGGGCCTTGAGAACATGGGCCGCATCGGTCTTCAAGGTGTTGACGCGCACGTCGACCGGGGCCCGCGTGGCCAGGGCCGCGCCCTCGGCGGCGCGGGCCGCGCCGAACGCCCGCGCCATGGCCCCCTCCAGCCAATCGGGATAGTCGCCGCGCACCGCATCCGGCGCGCCGTCCAGAGCGAGGGGCGTTTCCAGTCGCGCCCGCTCGGTCTCGGTGAGCGCCCCGGGCCCGCGCGCGTCGCCCGCCGCAGCCGCGATCCGCTCGGCCGGCCAGTCCCACGCGAACCGCAGCACGCCCAACGCTCGCCCCCGATCGCTTTCCCCGCCCATCGTCCAGGCCAGCGACCGGCGCCGCCGCAGGACGTCCAGCATCAGGCCGGAGACGAACGCCCGATCCTTCGCCCCGGCGTAGCGCGCGCGCTCGCCCCAGCCTTTCAGCGCCAGCTTGGCGGGCCTATGGCGCGCCTCGATCTCACCCAGCACCCCGATCGCCGCCGCCAGCCGCCCGCCGTCGCGCACCCGTCACACCGCGCTTGGATAGTTCGGCGCCTCGCGGGTGATCATCACGTCGTGGACGTGGCTTTCGCGATGGCCGGCGCCGGTGAT
>JBPCMA010000253.1:0-17787 GCA_051002715.1 Caulobacteraceae bacterium | reverse complement strand
AGCATGATCACCGGATCGCCGCCGACCACGGTCAGGTGGTGGATGCGGGCCAGGGGCTCGACTCCCAGGGCCTTCAGCCCCGCTTCGCTGACCACCATCACCCCCGACGCGCCGTCGCAGATCTGGCTGGAGGTGGCGGCGGTGAGTTTGCCGTCTTCCACCAGCAGCTTGACGCCCTTGATCCCGTCCAGGCTGGCGTCGAAGCGGATACCTTCATCGACGGTGTGCGCCGAGGCGTTCCCCTCGGCGTCCTTGATCTCCACCGGGACGATCTCGTCCTTGAAGGCGCCGCCTTGGGTGGCCGCGATCGCCTTCTGGTGGCTCTGATAACCGAATTCGTCGAGCTGGTCGCGGGAGAGGCCATATTTGCCGGCCATCATCTCGGCCCCCATGAACTGGCTGAACTGAATGTTGGGATAGCGCGCCTGCTGCTTGGGGCTCATGGGGATGCCGAAGCCGTTCTTGGCCGGCAGAGTGACGGAGAGGCCCATGGGGACGCGGGTCATGCTCTCGACACCCGCCGCGATGACGATGTCCTGGGTTCCGCTCATCACCGCCTGGGCGGCGAAATGCAGGGCCTGCTGGGAGGAGCCGCACTGGCGGTCGACGCTGGTCGCCGGCACGCTTTCGGGCAGGCGCGAGGCCAGCACCGCGCCCCGGGCGACATTGGTCGCCTGTTCGCCCACCTGCATAACGCAGCCCATGATCACGTCCTCGATCGCGGCCGGGTCGGCCCCGGTGCGCTCCAGCAGGGCGTCGATGACGGCGGCGGAGAGGTCGGCCGGATGCCAGAGCGCCAGCTTTCCCCCCTTGCGGCCTCCGGCGGTGCGGGCGGCGGCGACAATATAGGCTTCGGCCATGGGACGGTGTTCCTTGGAGAGGGCCAGGCGGGCGCGGCGAGGTGCGTGAACAACGTTTACCCCAGGCGCCGCAACGTCAGCAAACGGCCATTTGGGCGGCGGCGCGTGACGCCAAACGCCGCCCACGCTAGAGGGGCTCCCCGCTACACCGCTTAAGGCTGATCCTCCTCGTGCGTCTTCCCCAGGCCCGCCTCGACCAGGTGCTCGACCGCTTTCGCGAGGTGGAGGCGCGGATGGGCGCGGCGGAAGGCGGGGCGGAGATCGTCCGGCTGGGCAAGGAGTATGCCGAGCTGAAACCCGTGGCCGACCTCGCCCTGCGCCTGGCCAAGGCGCGGGCCGAGCGGGCCGATCTGGAGGCGATGATCGGCGCGGGCGATCCCGACATGAGCGACTTGGCCCGCGAGGAACTGGCCGCCCTCGATGCCCGGACGCCGGAGTTGGAACGCGAGGTTGCCCTCCTTCTCGCCCCCCGCGACGCCGACGAGAACGCCTCGGCCATCCTGGAAGTGCGGGCCGGAACCGGCGGCGACGAGGCGGCCCTGTTCGCTGGCGACCTCTTCCGCATGTATCAGCGTTACGCCGCGGCGCGCGGCTGGAGCGTCGATGTCGAAAGTCTCTCCGAGGGCGACGCCGGCGGCTACAAGGAGATCGTCGCCTCGATCGGCGGCGAGGGGGTGTTCGGGCGCCTCAAGTTCGAAAGCGGCGTCCACCGGGTGCAGCGGGTGCCCGACACGGAGGCCCAGGGGCGCGTCCACACCTCGGCCGCCACCGTCGCCGTCCTGCCGCAGCCGGAGGACGTGGAGATAGAAATAAGAGACGCGGACCTGCGCATCGACACCTATCGCTCCAGCGGGGCCGGCGGCCAGCACGTCAACAAGACCGACTCGGCGGTGCGCATCACCCATCTGCCGAGCGGCATCGTCGTCACCTCGTCAGAAAAGTCGCAGCATCAGAACCGGGCGCGGGCGATGAAGGTGCTGAAAGCCAGGCTCTATGACCAGAAGCGCGAGGCCCTGGACGCCGAACGCTCGGAATCCCGCAAGAGCCAGGTCGGTTCGGGCGACCGCTCCGAGCGCATCCGCACCTACAACTTCCCGCAAGGGCGGGTCACCGACCACCGCATCAACCTGACCCTCTACAATCTTCCCAAGATCATGGAGGGCGAGGCCCTGGACGAGGTCATCGC
Source organism: Caulobacteraceae bacterium (assembly GCA_051002715.1). Classification (GTDB taxonomy): domain Bacteria; phylum Pseudomonadota; class Alphaproteobacteria; order Caulobacterales; family Caulobacteraceae; genus Acaudatibacter. The sequence goes on along the minus strand of JBPCMA010000253.1, from coordinate 15,741 downwards.
TCCCCTGATCGCCGAGGACGAGACCGCCCGGTTGACCCGCCTCGAGGCGGACGGCGGGTAAACAGGCCGCGCGCCAAGCCGGCGACCGTCACGACCTGCCGCTTCAGAAAATCGCGCACGTAATGGCGCGCCTCGCGGGGCGAGACGGTGAAGGCTGTGCCGACCGTGTCGGCCATGGCCGCGCCGCGCCGTCCGATGGACCCCGGCGCTCCGGTGGTGCTGTCGCGGGCGGTCTGGTGCTCGATCTCGGCGTTGAGCTCGGCCCCGACGAGCACCACCATCACCGAGACCCACACCCATAGCATGAAGGCGATCATCGCGCCCAGCGAGCCATAGGTGACGCCGAAGTGGGTGAAGTTGTTGACGTACCAGGAAAAGCCCAGGGAGCCGGCCATCCAGGCCAGGGCCGCCGCGAACCCGCCGCAGAACACCCAGCGCCAGCGGGCCGGGGCGCGGCTGGGGCCGAAGCGGTAGAGCAGAGTGAAGACGCCGGCCGCCACGGCGTAGACGGCCACCCAGCGCAGGGGAATCCACCAGTAGCGCAGGCCGTGCAGCCCCAGGGCGTGGAAGAAGATCGGCGCCGCCACGGTGATCGCCATCACGCCGGTCAGAAAGACCAGGGCGGCCAGGGTGGCGCCGTAGGTGATGAGGGTGCGCTGGAAATAGGGGCGTTTCTCCCGCTCGCCATAGGCGACGTTGAGGCCGTCGAAGAGGGACTTCATCCCGGCGTTGGCGCTCCACACCGATATCAGGGTGCTCACCGCGAAGGCCGCCCCCAAGGTCCCGTGACGCTGGGTGGCGAGGCGCAGCATCTGCTGGCCGATCAGCCCGACCGCGTCCCTGGGAAAGATGCTGGCCAGTTGGCCGAGCTGCTTTTCGACCGTGTCGACATCCGAAAACAGGCCATAGAGCGACACGAAGGCGGCGATGGCCGGGAAGGTCGCCAAGAGCAGGTAGAAGGTGACGCCGCCAGCCACCGCCGGCAGGCGGTCGCGGCTGATTTCGCGATAGGCGCGCCAGGCGATGTCCTTCCAGCCGAGCGGCGGAATGGTCCAGGGAAAATAGGCGAGCCGCCCGCGCCCGGGCTCGGCGGCCTCGTATTGCTCCGGGGTCGAAAACGCCGCCCCGGCCGGCGCGGCCAGCGCCTTCTTCCGCCGGGGCCACAGGGCGGCCATGGCGGCGATGGCCAGCCACGGAGCCGCCCGCAGGGGCAGCTTGGCCGCCGGCTTGCCCTCTAACCTGAACGGCGGATCGCTCATGCCCGGCTCGGCCCCGCGCGGCGCGGCGTAGAAAAAGCAGCGGCGCCCACGCCGGCCTCTATAGCACGGGCGCCGACAGATCTTCCCCCGCCAACGCCCGTTGGATCAGGCGAAGGGTGTCGGCAAGGCCGAAGATGGCGGCGAAGGAGCCGAAGCGCGGGCCCTGGCTCTGGCCGAGCAGGACCTCGTAGAGGGCCGAAAACCAGGCGCGCAGGGGCTCGAACCCCGCCGCCTTGCCGGCGGCATAGGCTTCGTTCTGGATCGTTTCGCCATCTTGGCAGTCGGCCGGCAAGGCTCGCAAGCGCGCCGCCAGATCGGCGAGGGCGGCCCGTTCGCGCGCGTCCGGGGCGCGGAAACGCTTGGCCGGCCGCACGAAGTCTTCGTAGTAGTGGATGGCGTAATCCACGAGGCGATCGAGCAAGGGCTCGCTTTTCGGCGTCGCCTCCGGGAAATGGCGGGCGATGAAACCCCACAGGAGAGCCCTGTCCGAGGCGTTCGACGCCGAGACCAGATTGAGCAGCAGACTGAACGACACCGGGCTTGCCTTGGCCGGCGGCGCGCCGCCGTGGACGCTCCACACCGGATTGTCGAGCGGGTTGGGGGGCTTAGCCCCGGGGGCCGGCGGCCGGTTATAGGCGTCGAGCTGCTGCAGATACTCGTCGGCCGCCTTGGGGATGACGTCGAAGGAGAGCCGCTTGGCCGACTTTGGGGACTGAAAGAGATAATAGACCAGGCTCTCGGGCGCGCCGTAACGGGCCCATTCCTCCAGGGTCAGGCCGTTGCCCCTGGACTTGGATATCTTCTGGTTGTGCTCGTCGAGGAAGAGTTCGAAATTGAACCCCTCCGGCGGCTCGGCGCCCAGGATGCGGCAGATCCTGGAGGAGACTCGCACCGAATCGATGAGATCCTTGCCGCTCATCTCGTAATCCACCCCCAGCGCCGCCCATCGGCAGGCCCAGTCGGGCTTCCACTGCAGCTTCACCGCCCCGCCGGTGACCGGTGTTTCGACCAGCGTCCCGTCCTCGTCGGCGAAGACGATGGTTCCTCGCTCGACGTGGCGCTCCAGGGTCGGAACCTGCAGCACCCGGCCGGTGGTGGGGCTGATGGGCAGGAAGGGCGAATAGGTGGCCCGCCGTTCGGGGCCCAGGGTCGGCAATATCAGCGCCTGAATATCGTCGAAGCGGGCCAGCGCCACGCGCAGGGTGTCATCGAACATCCCCGAGCGGTAACATTCGGTCGACGACAGGAATTCGTAGTCGAAGCCGTGGTCGTCCAGGAATGCCCGCATCCGGGCGTTGTTGTGGGCGCCGAAACTGTCGTGGTCCCCGAACGGGTCGCGCACCGCCGTCAGCGGCTTTCCCAGGTCCTCCGCCAGCGCCTCGCGGCCCGGCACATTGTCGGGGACTTTGCGCAGGCCGTCCATGTCGTCGGAAAACGAGATCAGGCGGGTGGGGATGGCGTCCTCGCTGAGCGCCCGAAAGGCGTTTCGCACCATGGTGGTGCGGGCCACCTCGTTGAAGGTGCCGATGTGCGGCAGGCCCGAGGCGCCATAGCCGGTCTGGAAGACCACCGGCCGCGCCAGGGCGGGAAGGGCGGGAAGGGCCTCGTCGATCTTGCCGGCGTCGATCAGGGTCGAAGCCAGATCGCGCTCCCCGTCGTCCTCCAGCCGCAGCCGCGAGAGCCGCGCCAAAAGGATTCGCGCCTGCTCGAACGGCCAGGCGCGCGTCTCGAGGGCGAGGGAGGAGAGGCCCTGCAACATGGGCCGAGCCGGTAGAGGGCGGGGCGGCCCTTGGCAAGGCCGCCCGCGAGGCGAAAGGGCTCGATCTTCGGTTGGCCGTCCCTGGCCGGGCTACGACCGATATTCCCCGGCCGCGCCGACCCGCTCCTTCCATTTCGGAGCGTTTACGCCGACGGCGAGGAGCCACAGCATCAGCGCGGTTTCGCCGATGAAGCCGGGCGCCTCGATATACGGATCCAGCCGGCTTTCGAAGGCCGGCGAGAGAATGGTGGCGAAACTGTCGGTCAGCCAGGCCGCCCCCGCGAGGGCCAGCAGGACGCCCAGGAATCGCGGGAAAAAGGTCGACCTAAAGACGAGGCAGCCAATCAGGGCGCAATAGATCCCGAAGAAAATCATGCCGATATTGTAGCCCTGCCCGTGCAATTCGAGCGAAATCGTCACCAGCGACTGAAGCTGATCCGGCCGAAATGCGGCCCCGTACGGCGCGCCTCCCAGAAGGGCCAAAGGGATCAGAAGGCTCACCGTGGCGACCGCCCCGATCGCGCAGCCGGCGAGGCTGAAGAAGGCCGCGGCCAGGGAGAGGGTCCGGCTCACCGGCCGCAGCAAACCATAGAGGATGGCGGTCACGCCGACATAGCACACGCCCGCGATGAGATCGGCGGCGACGCCCTGGCGATACATCGGCGCGGACGCCAGGATGTGGCGCGCGGTCGCCGCCGCGTCGCCGCTCACGATCACCGACGAACGAACCAACTGGGCGAATACGCCCGCCGCCGTGGTGATCAGGTAGAGGGCGCCGGCGACCCTGGCCTCGAGGCGGGGGGCCGCGCCGGCGATCCGTTCGATCATGTCATACTCTCCCCAGAGCCCTCCGCGGGGCCGATGCCGCTTGCGGGCGCGTGGCCGGTTGACCGACGGCCGCAGCGGATCAGGTCGGTTCACGATAGCGGCGCTGCCACACCGCGGCGGCCAGGAACGCCGCGGCGACGGCCAGCCCCTCCCACAGGCCCGGCGTGCCCAGGAACCCCATCGGATCGGGTTGCGGCGCGCCGAACGGGCCGCCGCCCGGGCCATTGACCGTGAAAGCCTCGGTGAACCCTCCCAGGCGATACTTCAGCAGAGAAAAAAGGCTTGTCGTATCGAAGGCGATCTTCTCGACGATGCAGAGCGCCAGCGGCGGCAAAACCGCCCACAGGAAAGGCGCGCGCCGCGCCCAGCCGGAAACCAGCAGCAGCCAGCCCCAGATCGGCGCATACCAGAGCGCCAGCGCGATCAGGGCATAGGCGAGACCCGGCAGATCGCGCAACACCGGGGCGTGGGCCCACAGGTTCGCGGCGCTCACCCCATGCATCGGCAGGATGACCGCGCCGAGCAGCAGCATGACCAGCTGCATGGCGACCACCACCCCAAAGACGATGACCGGCAGGATGAGCATGGGAACGCTCGCTTTGGCCAGGACCGTCGTCGGATCCGAGACCGGCAGCGACTTCCAGAACAGAATGCTCCGGTCGCGCCGTTCGTTGTGCAGCGCGCCCAGGCAGTAGAAGGCCCCGACGATCACGCCCGTCACGACGATCACGAACGCGGCGAAGTCGAAACCGGCGGCGATCATGGCGCCTTGGCGCGCCGGATCGGGGACGGAGATGGCGCGCATCCGCTCGGCCGCGAACATTGTGCTCATCGCCGAGCCGAACAGCACCACGCCCGCCGCGATCAGCGGCGCGACATAGAGCGAGCGGTTCTCCCACAATTCCCGCCGCACCGACCAGCAGAAAGGCCGGGGCGCCGAGCGGGCGCCGGCGGAGGCGGCCTCGGCGGCCGGCGAAGAGTCGCGGTCGGCGTTCGACGGGGTCATGCGGCGGCTCTTCGCGTCTTTGGGGTCTGGGCGCCGATCACGGCGACGAACAGGTCGGCGATGCTGGGGGTGCGCACTTCGCCGAGGGCAGCGAGCCGGTCGCGATCGACGGAATCGAAAAGGAGGATGCCCCGGCCGAACACCTGGCGTTCGTGAATGGGCCCAAGCGCCCGCGCCGCCGCGATATTCTCCGGACCCACCATCACTTCCTGGTAGCGCGCCTCGAACGCCTCCATGCCGCAATCGAGCACGATGCGGCCGCGGTCGATGAACGCCAGATCGGTGAGGATGTGCTGGACCTCCTCGACCTGGTGGGTGGTCACCACGATGGTGCGGCTGCGGTCGAAGTAGTCATTGAGCAGCGTGTCGTAGAACTGCTTGCGATAGAGGAGGTCCAGGCCGAGGGTGGCTCGTCCAGGACCAGCAGGCGCGCGTCGATGGCCATGACCAGGGCGAGATGAAGCTGGGTCACCATCCCCTTGGACAATTCCCGCACCTTGCTCCGCCGCTTGATGACGGTCTTGGCCAGGAAACCCTCCGCCTTGGCGCGATCGAACCTCGGATGCACGCCGGCGACATAGTCGAGCGCCTGGGAGACCCGCATCCAGCGCGGCAGCACCGCGACATCGGCGATGAAGCAGACCTCGGCCATCAGCCGGTCGCGCTCTTTCCACGGGTCGCGCCCCAGCACCTCGAGCTCGCCTTGATGGGAGGTGAGGCCGAGAATGGCGTTCAGCGCCGTGCTCTTGCCCGCGCCGTTGGGGCCGATCAGCCCCAGGATGCGGCCCTCTTCGACGCGGAGGTCGACACCGTCCAGGGCCACGTTGGTCCCAAAGGCCTTGCGCAGGCCGCGCGCTTCTATGCAGGCCATGGCTCAGGCCTCCTTGATAGGGTTGGGCGCGGGGGCGTCGGTTGGCGGGGCCGGCAGCAGCGCCTCGGGGGCCAGGCCGAGCCGTTGGATGGTGGCCAGGACGCCGGGCCACTGGTCGTCGAGAAATCTCTGGCGCTCGTTTTGGAGCAAGGACGCGCGCGCCCCGATGGTGACGAACATGCCCAGGCCCCGCCTCTTCTCGACCAGGCCGCCGTCCACCAGTTGCTGATAGCCTTTGAGGACGGTGAGCGGATTGACCCTATATTCGGCGGCGACGGCGCGCACCGACGGCAGCGGATCGCCCTCGACGAGCGCGCCGTCGAGGATCATCGCCACGACGCGATCCCGAAGCTGGCGCCAGATCGGCTGGCTGTCGTTCCACTCAGGGTCCATGATCGGTGTTCCACACAGTCCCCGCGCCAGAGGGCAAGCCGCCTCGGAACCCTGAACTCCCGGCCGGCGCTTGGCGTCAGTGTTATAGTCAACTACGTCACCAACTTTGGCGCAAGGCTTTTTTTTGACGCCATTCCGGGCGGCGCTCCGACGGGCGCCGGTGGCCTCGTCGTGGAAAGCGCCGACGCCCTGATGCGTCCCGCCGGTAGGCGTCAATCGATTCGGTCGCTGGTCTCGGCGTCCGTATGGCGGCTCGGCGCGAGGCTTCGCCCACCAACCTCCGGCGGGCTCAGCAGGAAATGGCCGCGCAAGGCCGCCACCGGCGAAGCGCGGGTTTCCTGCCAGGCTTCCACCTGGACGTTGGCGATGCGGCGGCCGAGCTTGCGCACGTCGGCGCGGGCGTAGAGGGTGAGGGCGCGGCCGGGGCGCAGGTATTCGACGGTGACATCGATGGTGCGCGGCTGGCGCCGCTGTGGCTCGCGGATGGAAAGCTGCATCAGGGCGGTCATTTCCATGAAGGCGCCCAGGACGCCGCCGTGCAGGGCCGGAAGCTGGGTGTTGCCGACCAGATGCGGCGCGAAGGGCAGGATGGCCGTCATCTCGTCGCCGGCCAGTTCGGCGGTCATGCCCAGAAACCGCGCGTAGGGTACGGCGGCCAGCAACGCCGCGAGGCGATCGGAGCGGGCCTGGGCGGTCATGGCGCGGCCTTCGGCGCGGCGCCGGCGCGCACGAAAGCCGCCTGGGCGGTGGCGATGGGATTGTCCATATCGTCCTCGAAGGCGGCGGCGCGCACGAAGGCGATGGTGTGGGTCAGCCGGTAGCAGTGGGCGCGGGCGATCACGTCGCGGCGCGGGGTGGCTGGCCGCATGTAGTCGATGCGCAGGTCGAGGGTCGCTGTGGGGTCGGTATCGAAGGCGGCGGCCTTCACCGCAAGGCCGCAGGCGTGGTCCAGAAGGGCGGTGATCACCCCGCCGGCCAGGACGCCGGTTCGAGGATCGCCGACCAGATCAGCGCGATATGGGACCTTCAGCACCCCGACGCCGGCCTCGACCGAGACGAACTTCAGGCCGAGCGCCGCCGCGTGCGGCGTCGTCTCCACCATGCGCGCGCCAAGCGCCGCCAGGGCCTCCAAATCGACTTTCATGGGGCCCTTATTAAGGAGAAGTGGGGCGGCGCCTATATGGGCGGCGTGATCAAGCCCCGGTCCCTCCTTTGCCCCCGCGCCGCCGGCCTCTATTGCCCGCCTGGCGATTTCTACATCGACCCGGTGCGGTCGGTGGAGCGGGCCGTAGTCACCCACGGCCACGCCGACCACGCCCGGGCCGGTCATGGCTCGGTGGTGGCGACGGCGCAGACCCTGGCGATCATGTCGACGCGCTACGGCGAAGACTTCGCGGGGAGCGCGCAAGCGCTCAGCTACGGCGAGGCGCTGAATCGCGACGGCGCGGAGATCACGCTCGTTCCCGCCGGCCATGTGCTGGGCTCGGCCCAGGTTGTCGTGCGATGGAAGGGCCTGACCATGGTCGTCTCGGGCGACTACAAGCGCCGGCGCGATCCGACCTGCCGGCCCTTCGAGCCCGTGCCATGCGAGGTCTTCATCACCGAGGCCACCTTCGGCCTGCCGGTCTTCCGCCATCCGCCCGACGGCGAAGAAATCGCCAAGCTGCTCGCCTCGGTGGCGCAGTTCCCGAGCCGCTGCCATGTGGTCGGCGTCTACGCGCTGGGAAAGGCCCAGCGGGTGATCCGTCTGCTGCGCGAGGCCGGCTGGGACCGGCCGATCCCGGTGCATGGGGCGCTGGAGCGGTTGAACGCCCTCTACGAAGGGTTCGGGGTCGAGTTGGGGCCGCTGGAGGCGGCGACCACGGATTCGGGAGCGGATTTCGCCGGCGCCATCGTCCTCGCCCCGCCGTCGGCCCTGGCGACCCCGTGGTCGCGGCGCTTCGCCGATCCGGTGGACGCCTTCGCCTCGGGCTGGATGCGCATTCGCGCCCGCGCCCGCCAGCGCGGCGTCGAACTCCCACTCATCATCTCCGATCACGCCGACTGGGACGAACTGACCGCGACCATCGCCGAGCTTCACCCCGGCGAGGTATGGATCACCCACGGCCGCGAAGACGCCCTGGCCCGCTGGTGCGGCTTGCAGGGGATCCCGGCGCGGGCGCTCGATCTGGTGGGGTATGAGGACGAGGCGGAAGAATAGAGAACCGACCAGCGAATCCGCTCGATTCGCTTCATGGGATTTGGTGCTTTTGTGATCACGAAAGCGTGATATTCTCCGACCAGTTGCGGAGGAACTTCGATGCGTGGCTGGACCGTGGTGTTTATATCGCTCCTTGTCGCCGGATGCTCCAAGGCCGCCCATCAGTCGTACGCGGACGAAAAGACTAACGCCACGCTAGTTGCACCCGGCAGGCTATCGAAGCCCGGAACCAATTTTGCAAGCGCTGCACCCGCGGTCTCCGCACCCATGCTTGCTTATAAATACGGCTACGGCATTGAGGCGCCGCCGTCCCAGATTAAGCCACTAATAGCCAAGCACGAAGGTGCCTGTGTCGCGGCGGGGACTGCGATTTGCCAAGAGACGGGTTCCACCATCGAGGCGACGGGAAAGGATTCAATAGAGGCAACATTGTCGCTACGCGCCGCGCCGGCGTGGGTGACTAAATTCCGGGCCTCCCTTGCCGAGGACGCAAAATCCGCAGGCGGGCGGGTAGTCAACGCCACGGTCTCATCCGACGATCTCTCCCGCGAGATCGTGGACGAGGAAGCCACGGTCAGGGCCAAGACCGCGCTCCGTGATCGGCTTCAGTCGATACTTCAAAGCCGCCCGGGCAAGACATCCGATCTGATCGAGGTCGAAACCGCGCTATCGAATGTGCAAAGTGAACTCGACGCCAGTAACTCAGAATTGGCGGTGGCGCGCGAACGCGTGGTGACTTCTGTGATCACCATCAATTATTCATCCGCGAGCGTCTTCACGCCCGAAGGTACCTGGTCGCCGCTGGCGTCCGCAATCAAGAGTTTTGTGGGAGAGGTGGTCGTCGGCTTGGCCGTTATGGTGCATGTGCTCGCCGTTCTATTGCCGTGGATTGTTGTGATCGGCATCGGAGTGTGGATCATCATAAGGCGACGTTCCAGAGAGAAAAAACCCCGGCGACGTAGAGCGGACCAGTCCAGCCCGCCGGAAGGTTAACGCCGACTACGGCAGACCAAGGCCGTTGGCGCCGAGGATTCTCCAGAAACCGCCGAAACGTGCGGCTCAGGCTGGGCAAGAGATGTCGAAGCCGGCCCGCAATCCCCGATCAGCCGGTCGGCGCGAGGCGATGTGGGTCAAAAACAGCCCGACAAGCTTCAACTGCACCAGAGGGGGCGTGGCGACCCAGCAACCGCTCGGCGTCGCGCGGGCTTTCCTTGCGAGCATCCGACCGCGAAGCTCGCCGCCGCCTCGTTCAGCGGGCCACGAACCTCCCCGAACGAGGCACCTTGAAAGGCGATGTCGAGATCGACGCGGATCGGTTCCCATGCGCCCGGGGCGATCGTGCGCGTCGTCGAAGAGAACTTGGTCTTTCATCGCGAGCCGTTTGGGCGCGCCGGTTGGTCGAGTCAACGCGGCGGTGCGGGGAACTACCCCGGCCGGTGTTTCATCGGCCGCAGGAAGATCCGGCCGATCCGGGCGTCGGAGGCCTGGACGCGGTCGCTCAAGTCCTGGGCGGCTTCCTGGATCTCGTCGCCAGTCAGGCCGTCGGAAAATTCCAGGGTGACGCCGACCAGGATGGATTGCGGGCCCAGGTGCAGGGTCAGCACCTCCTCGACCACTTCCACGGCCGGATCAGTCTCCAGGATGCGGCGCACCTCGGCGACCACGCGCGGGACCGCCGCTTCGCCGGCCATCAGGCTGCGCACCTCGTTGGCGAGAAAGAGAGCGACGGCGCCGAGCAACAGGCCGATGGCCACCGAGGCGGCGCCGTCGGCCCAGGCCATGTGAAACACCGCGACGCCCGTGACCCCCAGGCCGGCCAGGGCCAGGCCGACCAGGGCGGTGGCGTCCTCCATCAGGGTGGCGAACAGGCTGGGGTCCTTGCTGAGGTGAAGGAACCGCCACAGGCGGATGGGCCGGCCGTGGACGGTGTGGCGGAACTCGCGATAGCTCACCGCGAACGAGGTGGCCTCGAAGCCGGCCGAAAGAGCCAGAACCAGATAGTTGATCCACGGCCGCGTCATCGCCTCGGGGGCCATGATGCGACGAACCCCCTCATAGACCGACACCGCCCCGCCCAGGGCGAAGATCAGCAGGGCCACCGCGAACGACCAGAAATAGGCCTCCAGCCCGTGACCGAACGGATGCGCCGCGTCGGCGGCTCTCGCGGCGCGCCGCATGCCGACCAGGAGGAACATCTGGTCGAGGGTGTCGACCAGGGAATGCACCGCCTCGGTGAGCATGGCGCTTGAGCGGGTGAAGGCGAAGGCGACGAGCTTGATCGCCGCGATGGCCAGATTGCCGGCCAGGGCGACAAAGACGACGCGCTTGGATCCCTCGGCCATGCGGGCACTCTCCCGAAAATCGCGGCGACCTATATCAGCACACCATGCGCGCCTTCGCCCACCTTCTCGACCGCCTGTCGTTCACCGCCTCGCGCAACGCCAAGCTGACCCTGGTCCGCGATTTCCTGCGCCAGACACCCGATCCGGAGCGGGGATGGGCGCTGGCGGCCCTCACCGGCGAGCTTTCCTTTCACGCCGCCAAGCCGGCCGCCATCCGCGCGGCCATCGAGGTGCGGCTGGACGCCCGGCTGTTCGCCTGGTCCTACGATTATGTGGGCGATCTGGCCGAGACGGTGGCCCTGGCGTGGCCGGCCAGGCCCGGCGCCAATCGCGAACCGGATCTCTCGGAAGTGGTCGACGCCCTGGCCGGCGCGGCGCGGGTCGACGTCCCCGGCCTGATCGAGGGCTGGTTGGACGCCCTGGACGCCGACGGGCGATGGGCGCTGCTGAAACTGGTCACCGGCGGGCTGCGGGTTGGCCTGTCGGCAAGACTGGCCAAGCAGGCGGCCGCCGACATGGGCCCGGTTCCGGTGGGCGAGGTGGAGGAGCTGTGGCATGCGCTCGCGCCGCCCTACGGCGATCTCTTCGCCTGGCTAGAGGGCCGAAGCCAGCGGCCGTCGTCCGACGCGCCGGGCCGCTTCCGACCGGTGATGCTGGCCCAGGCCATCGACGCGGTAACGGATTTCGCCAAGCTGGACCCGGCCGACTACGCCGCCGAGTGGAAGTGGGACGGCATTCGCGTCCAGGCGGCGAGCGAGCGCGGCGAGCGGCGCCTCTATAGCCGCACCGGCGACGAGATTTCCGCCGCCTTTCCCGACGTGGTGGCGGCCCTCGATTTCGAGGGAGTGATCGACGGCGAACTTCTGGTCATGCGGAACGGAGCCGTCGCGGCGTTCGGCGACCTGCAGCAGCGCCTGAACCGCAAGAGCGCCGACGCCAAACTGATGGCCGCGCACCCGGCCGCCATCCGCGCCTACGATCTGCTGCTGGACGGCGAAACCGATCTGCGCGGTCTCGCCTTCCGCGAACGCCGCGGCCGTCTGGAAGCCTTCGTCGGCGCCCTCGCCTCGCCGCGCGTCGATCTGTCGCCGCTCCAGCCGTTCGAGACCTGGGACGGGCTTGCGGCTCTGCGCGCCGCCCCGCCGCCGGGCGATCCGGCCCGCGCCGAGGGGCTGATGCTCAAGCGCTGGGATTCGGCCTATCAGGCCGGCCGGCCCAAGGGGCCGTGGTTCAAGTGGAAGCGCGACCCGCATCTCATCGACGCCGTCCTGATGTACGCCCAACGCGGCCACGGCAAACGCTCCAGCTTTTACTCCGACTACACCTTCGGGGTGTGGCGCGAGGACGCCGAGGGCCGCCGATCCCTGACCCCGGTCGGCAAGGCCTATTTCGGCTTCACCGACGAGGAGCTCAAACGCCTCGACGCCTTCGTGCGCGAAAACACCGTCGAGCGCTTCGGCCCGGTGCGCTCGGTGCGGGCCGACCTGGACTTCGGCCTGGTGCTCGAGGTGGCCTTCGAGGGCCTGCAACGCTCCACCCGCCACAAGAGCGGCGTGGCCATGCGCTTTCCCCGCATCCACCGCATCCGCTGGGACAAGCCGGCGCGGGAGGCCGACGAGCTGGAGACGCTGGAGCGGATGCTGGCGGCCACGAGCTAAGCGCCCCGTGGCCGCCAAGTCACCCGATGCCTCTACCCGTGCGGATGATCGCCACCGCCGTGGCCGTCACTCCGGCCGGCTGCGCCGGCGCCGCCGCGGCTTGGCCCGGCAAGGTGGGCCGATCCGCCGCCGCGAGACGGCGCGAAGCTCTGGTGGCGCGCCATGCCTTGGGCGTTCGACCGATAGGGGCCGCCGTGCGACGCGGGCCGGGCGTAGGCCGCGTGGCTGTAGGCATGCGTGGCGTGGTGGGCGCTCATCCGATAGTGGCTGTGAGCCGTCCCGCCCGGACGCCCCGCCGCGTGGTGATACCCGCGCACGGACGTCATGTGATGGGTCGCACGATGGGTGGTCACATGATGAGTGGTCGCACGATGGATGGTCACATGATGAGTAACGTGCGTCCTCGCCGCCGGATGGGGGGCTGACCCGGCGCCCGCTCGCCCGCCTTTCGCGGCGGCAGAGTTGTTCCTGGCCGACTGGGCGCGCTTGGTGCTGGCCAACTGGCGGTGCTGGCGCTGCGAGGCCGTGGCCGCCAAGTGCGGCGCCCGTGCCGCCGCCAACTGGTGGGCGTTCGGCCGAACGGCGAGGCCGCCTCGGCCGCCGTTATAGCTCACCCGGCTGACCCGGCGGATGACCACTGCCCGATTGAACACGTTGCGACCGCGAAGGGTGGCGACGTTGTTGACGGCTCGGTTGTAGTAGAAATCGCGTCCCCGCCAATAGCCGCCCTCGTAGCCGTAGCCGGTGTAGCCGAAGCCGTAGTCGATGCCGCCATAGAAGCCGACGGTCGGGCCCCAGTAGCCTTCATTGAAAGCGTAGCCGCCGGCGCCCCAGCCCCACCATCCCGGCGTCCATAACAGGCCGGCGCGGGGCGGAAGCACCCAGTCGCCCGGAACCCAGTAATAGTCGCCGACGCCGGCGTTCCACCCCCAGTAGCCGGGGGCCCAGATGTAACCGTAGCCGGGAATGGGCGGCTGGGCGTAAACCGGCAACAGCGGCGGGGCGACGTTGACGCCGATGCCGATGCCGACGGCGATTCGCGCCTGGCTGGCGGCGGGCGCGGCGGCGGCGGCGCCGAGGCCGAGCAGCACGGCGATGGTGGCGGAGCGAATTGCGGGCATGAAGCCTCCTTGTGGCTTTTTCATCGCCCATGCCGGGAAGACCGGCGGGCGGATTTAGGTGAAGCCAGGGTGCGCGCGTCTGGCTGAATGAGCGCGGGACGGCCCGTTTAGGTTCCGTTCATGCGCGCGCCACCTCGATCGCCGGCGCCGCGGGGACCCACACCCGCGGGTCGATGGTCGCCACGGCCCGACGCTGATCCCGTCCTGGAACCGCCGGCGCGGGGCGGGGTTTGGCTATCGGGCGCGGCCAAGGCGGCGCGGCGCCCGTCACCGGCGCGAGGAGAGGCCTTTGACCGAGATTCATTACCGGATCGTCGAGCACGACGGGGGTTGGGCCTACCGTCTGGGCGATGTGTTTTCCGAAACCTTCCCGACGCACGACGCGGCCCTGGCCGCCGCGCGGCGGGTCGCCGCCGAACAGCGGGTTCCCGGCGAGACGCGGGCCATTCAATACCAGGACGCCTCCGGAGGCTGGCATACCGAACTGGCGACCGGCGACGACCGCCCCGCGGTCGATATCGAGGATTAGCCGACGGCGGGCGGGGACGACGGCTAAAGTGACCGCAGGGTCGCGTGGTCGTCGACCCGCGAGAATGCGAAGGCTATTGATGATTCCCGATCGCCGCCCGCCATCGTGAGGCAACCAATCATGAACCGCGCCCTGATCTTCCTTGCTCCGCTCCTTCTCCTGCTGGCGCCCGCCGGCGGTTTCGCCCAGCCGGCCCCGGTCGGCCCCGACGCCGGCCTCGCCAGCCAGACGAAGGACCAGCCCGACAAGGCCGAGCCGGGATCGCCGCGGCAGGCCGTCAAGGGCGGCGCGACCGACGAGCCGGCGGCGGGGGAGGAAGCCAGGCCCGGGACCGACCGGCGCGCCGAGCGGGCCAGCGCCGCCAAGCTCTCCGATTATGACATCGCCACCGCCCCCATCGCCGAGCGGCGGGTGGCCAGCCGGCACAGCGCGGTCATCGGCGGCCGGCGCCTGGCCTATACGGCGACGGCCGGGACCCTGACCATCCGCGACGACGACGGCAAGCCCACCGCCAGCGTCTTCTACGTCGCCTACACCGCCGGCGACGGGCGGGGCGCTCGCCGGCCGGTGACCTTTTTCTACAACGGTGGGCCGGGCTCCTCGACGGTTTGGCTGCACATGGGCTCCCTCGGGCCGGTGCGGGTGCGGACCGACAGCCCCGCCGCCACCCATAACGCTCCCTTCGATCTGGCGGGCAACAACGACAGCCTGCTCGACAAGTCCGACCTGGTGTTCCTCGACGCCATCGGGGCCGGCTTCTCGCGCCCACTTGGCGACACCAAGCTTTCCGCCTTTTGGGGCACCGATCCGGATATCGACGCCTTCGCCCGCGCCATCGAGCGCTATCTGACGCTCAACGGCCGCTGGAATTCGCCCAAGTTCATCTTCGGCGAATCCTACGGCACCACCCGCTCGGCCGGCCTTTCCTACAAGCTCCAGGAGGACGGGGTGCAGCTCAACGGGGTGATCCTGCTCTCCTCGATCCTCAACTACGGCCGCCGCGACCCGGGCTTCGACCAGGAACTGGTCAACTACCTGCCGAGCTACGCCGCCGCCGCCGCCTATCACCACCGCCTGGCCGCGCCGCCGGCCGATTTGCCCACCTATCTGCGCGAGGTGCGCGACTGGGCCCGCGGCCCCTACGCCCTGGCGCTGGCCAAGGGGGAAGACCTTTCCGACGTCGAACGCCGCGCCGCGGCCGCCCAGATGGCGGCCTACACCGGCCTCTCGCCACGCTTCATCCTCGACAACGACCTGCGCGTGACCCCGGCGCGCTTCCGCAAGGAACTGCTGCGCGATGAGCGCCGGACCCTGGGCCGCTACGACGACCGCTTCACCGGCATGGACGTCGACGCCGCCGGCGAGGCGCCGCAGTACGATCCCTCCGACACCGGCATCACCGGCGCCTTCGTCGCCGCCTTCCACGACTATCTGGCCCGCGACCTGGGCTACACGACCGAGATGACCTACCGGCCGACCCACTATGACCGCGCCCTGCACTGGGATTTCCGCCACCGCGCGCCCGGCGACCGGGAAGGGGGAAACACCAACGAAGCGGACGTGGCCCTCGATCTCTCCGCCGCCATGCGGCAGAACCCGCACCTGCTGGTCTATTCCCTGAACGGGATTTACGACTTGGCGACGCCGTTCTTCGGCACCGAATACGACCTGGCCCACATGCAGCTCGACCCCACCCTGCGCGCCAACCTGCGCTTCGCCTACTACCCCAGCGGCCACATGGTCTACTTGAACCCCCAGGCATTGGCCTCGATGAA
>JBPCMA010000252.1:0-5961 GCA_051002715.1 Caulobacteraceae bacterium | reverse complement strand
GTCATTCTCGCCGGCTCCGCCGCCTGCCTCTCCGTCGGGGCCGGCCCCGGTCGCGCGGCGACCACTGCCTGGGTGCAGATGGTGGCGGGAGGCGCACAGGCGCGGGCGGTCACCGACGCGGACGCCTGTCCGCGCCTCGTCGTCGATGGCCGGGCGCGGCGGATGACGGAGCGGGCGGGCCCCAGCCGGGCCTTCCCGAACCGCGTGTGCGAGGCGGCCCTGCCGGCCGGGGCGCGGCGGGCCAGGATCGGGGCGCTCGCCCTGCCCGTCCCCGCGGCGCGGCCCAGGCGGCTGGTCGTTCTGGGCGATTCGGGATGCCGGCTGAAGGGGCCGATCGTCCAGCACTGCAACGATCCCTCCGGCTGGCCCTTCGCCAAGGTGGCCGCCCTGGCGGCGGCGAAGAAGCCCGACCTGGTGATCCATGTGGGCGACTACTACTACCGCGAGACCCCCTGCCCGGCCGGCGACGCGGCGTGCGCCGGCAGCCCGTTCGGCGACCGGTGGGCGACCTGGAAGGCCGAGGTGTTCGACCCGGCCGCTCCGCTGCTCGCCGCCGCCCCGTGGGTGTTCGCCCGCGGCAACCACGAGGATTGCGCGCGCGGCGGCCCGGGCTGGTTTCGCCTGCTGGACGCCGCGACGCCGGCCAAATCCTGTCCCGCCCAGGCCGACACCTTCGCGGTGGATGTTTCGGGCGCCAAGCTCTTCATCGTCGACAGCAGCGAAACCGAGGATTTCACCGCCCCGCCGCCCCTGGTCGCGACCTTCGCCGCCCGCCTCGCCCCGGTGCGCGGGACAGCCGGCGCGCCGGCGTGGGTCGTCACCCACCGGCCGATCTGGGTCGCCGCGCGGCTGGGGCCCTTTCTCGCCGACGGCATCGTCAACCGCACCGAGCGCGCCGCCGCCAAGGGGCGGGATCTGGCCGGCGTGCAGCTCATCCTCTCCGGCCATGTGCACAATTACACCAGCCTCGATTTCGCCGGCGAACGGCCGCCCCAGCTGGTGGTCGGCACCGGCGGCGACCTGATGAGCCTGAACGACACGCCGCCCCCGGCCGCCGGAGCGGTCCAGGTCGACGGCCTGGCCGCCCAGGCCTTCACCATGGGGCGCTTCGGCTATTTCCTGTTCGAGCGGAAGGGGGCCGACTGGATAGGGACCTTTCACGACCTCACCGACGCGGTGGCGGCGCGGTGCCGCCTGCACGCGCGCCATCTGACCTGCGCAGCGCCCTGACCAGCGCGGCGCCTTCTCCCCTTGCGGGAGAAGACCTTCCCCGAAGGGTCGGATGAGGGTTTTTCCACGCACTATCCGTGTGGGCGGCTCCGCTCCACGGCGAGAGTTGCGCGACCCCTCATCCGTCGGCTTTGCCGACACCTTCTCCCACAAGGGGAGAAGGAAGCTCTACGGCAGTTCCGCCCCGCCCGGCGGGGGGTTGACGACCAGTTGGCCCGCCGGCGGGATCACCACCGGCTTTTGGCCGGCGGCGGCGCGGGCGGCGTTGACGGCGGCGAGGTCGCGGTCGCGCGTCGCGGCCCAGGCGGTCCATAGAGCCTCGATTTGGGCGCCCGCCCGCCGGGCCGTCTCGGTCTGGGCCGCCGTCGGCGCGAGGTCGGCGGATTCGAGGTCGGTCTCGATGGCGGCCAGGGTGGCGCTGGCGGCGGCGAAGCTGGGGCCGGCGGCCGGCGGCGCGGTCCTCTCGGCCCGGGCCAGGGCGTCGGGCGCCGTGAGGCCGGCCGCGCCGGCGTGGACCGCCGCCATCTCGCCAAAGCCGCGCCGCGCCAGGGCGAGGCTGGCGCCGATGGTTTGCGAGAGCGCCAGGGAGGCCTGGAAGTCGGCCGGCGCCACGTGGGTGCGCGGGTCCTGGTCGAGCCGCAGGCTCGCCCGTCGGGCCTGGCCATCGACGCTCAGGGTCAGCTGATAGTCGCCCGGCGGCGCGAAGGGGCCGCCGGGGACGACCGGGGTGTCGCGCCCGGCGATGGCGGCGATGGAATAGTCGTAGCCGATGGCGGCGGGGCGGGCGTAGCGCAGGTTCCACACCGCCCGGTGCGGGCCGGCGGCGCGCGACAGAACCGGGGCCGGGCGAACCCATTCCTTGGCGAAATAGCGTTCGGCATCGGGGGTCGGCCTAGGCTCGCTGGTCAGGCGCTGGACCAGGGCGCCGGCGGCGTCGCGGATGTCCAGGGTGACCGGGCCCTTGGCCGGCGCGCCCAGCCAATAGTCGAGGATCGCCCCCTCCGGCGGGTTGCGGCCGGCGGGTTCCTCCGGCGGCAGGGGAGTGTCGTGATTGTTGTCGGGACGGACGCGGATGGCCGGGGCCGGGGCGAAGAGATGGACGCGCTCGCCGGCGATGGCGCCGCTCGCCTGGCGCAGGAGCGTCAGGTCGTCCAGCACCCAGAGGGCCCTTCCCTGAGTGGCGGCGATGAGGTCGTCGCCGTGGACGAGAAGGTCGTTGACCTGGGCGGTGGGCAGGCCGTTTTGCAAGGCGGTCCAGTGAGCGCCGTCGTCGAGGGAGACGAAGGCGCCGACTTCCGTCCCGGCGTAGAGCAGGCCCTTCCTCACCGGGTCGGCGCGGACGGTCTCGACGAAATGGCCGGCCGGCAGGTCGCCGGTGGCGTCGCGCCAGGTGGCGCCGTAGTCGCGGGTGGCGAAGATACGCGGAGTGAGATCGGCCTGCCGGTGATTGTCCGCCGCCGCGTAGGCGACGCCGTCCTGAAGCGGCGAGACATCGATGGCCGCCACCTTGGCCCAGAGCGGAATGCTCGGCGGGGTGACATTGGCCCAGTGCGCGCCGCCGTCGCGGGTCAGCTGGATCAGGCCGTCGTCGGTTCCCACCCACAGCTCGCCGGCGTGGCGCGGCGAGGGGGCCAGGGTCCAGATGCCGCCGTAGCCGCAGGCCTCGGCGTCGGCCACCGCCACGGCGCCGCCGCAGCGCGGCGCGCCGGCGACCTTGCCGGTGAGGTCGGGACTGATCGCCGACCAGTGGACGCCGCGGTCGGTGGAGGCGAACACCACCTCGCCGCCCAGATAGAGGGTGGTCGGGCCGGCGCGCGAGACGGCGATGGGCGTCACCCAGGTGAAATGGTGGGCCGTGGTCGTCTGGCGTTCGCCGTAGTTGGGGACGGGAAAGGGGGTGATATTGGCCACCTGGCCGGTCGCCGCGTCCCACCGGCTGATCCGGCCGCCCAGGCCCGAGCCATAGACGATCGACGGATCGTCCGGGTCCGGAATGTCGTAGTCCCGCTCGTCGCCGCCCACCGGCGTCCAGTCGCGATAGCCGATGGCCCCATAGTCCGAGCGGCTGGCGATACCCACCGTGCCCGAATCCTGCTGGCCGGAATAGACGCGCCAGGGAAAGCGATTGTCCGTGGCCAGATGATAGAACTGGCCGGTCGGCTGGTTGTACCAGCTCGACCAGGTCCGGCCGCCGTCCACCGAGACGACCACCCCCTGATCGCTGGCGGTGGCCATGTGGTCGGGGCGGGACGGATTGATCCATATGTGATGATAGTCGTCGCCGCCCGGCGCCCCCTTGACGATCTCGCAGGTCTTGCCGCCGGCGGCGCAGCGGCGCAGCGACTGGCCGACCAGCCACACCACGTCCGGGTCGCCCGGATCGACGGTGACCCGGCTGGCGTAATAGTTGCTGAACGCCGCGTCGCCGTTGACGAGAACCCAGGACGAGCCGCCGTCGTCGGAGCGGTAGAGGCCGCCGGCCTTCCCGGCCGCCACCACGGCGTAGAGGCGAAGGGCGCCGGGAGCCGTCCGCGTGGCGGCCAGGCTGATGCGCCCCAGCGGCCCGGCCGGCCAGCCGGCTCCGCCCAGCCGCGCCCAGGTCGCCCCGCCGTCGGCGGATTTGTAGACGCCGCTCCCCGGCCCCGCGATGGGGGTGAAATAGCTCTGCCAGGGATATTGCCGCGCCTGCCAGGCGGCGGCGAAGACGGTGTCGGGGTTGGCCGGGTCGGCGGCCAGATCGACCGCGCCGGTGGCGTCGTCGATCTTCAGGGGTTGCGACCAGGTCGCCCCGCCGTCGGTGGAGCGGAAGACCCCCCGCTCGGGGCCCGGGCCGAAGAAATCCCCCACCGCCGCCACCAGCACATGGCGCGCATCGCGCGGGTCGATCCAGATGGCGCCGATGTGGCGGGTCTTCTCCAGGCCGAGCGAACGCCAGGTCGCCCCGCCGTCAACGGACTTGAACACCCCGGTCCCGCCGGCCACGTCATAGCGCGGCTCCGGCTGGCCGGCCCCGATGTAGAGGGTTTGGGGATCGGACGGAGCCACGGCGATCGCCCCGATCGGCGCGGTCGGCCCGTGGTCGAAGAGGGATGTCCAGGTGCGCCCGGCGTTTTGCGTTCCCCACACCCCGCCGCCGGCGGCGGCGAAATAGAAGGTGTCGGGTCGGCTCGCCACGCCGGCGACCATCTCGCCCCACCCGCCGCGATAGGGCCCGATGAGACGCCAGGCGAGGTCGCCCGGCAGCGGGGTCGGCGCCGTGCCTGGCTTGGCGAGGGCCGCCGGCGCGACGGCGGCCAGGGCGAGGGTCGCCGCGATCAGGCGGCGCGGAAAGCGGCGAGTAGCCATGCGCACCTCTTGGGGGCAAAGAGGCGGCACCTTGCGGCGATTTGCGCCGCCTCCGCAAGGCGGGAGGCGCCCGCGCCCGCCTCCTTGGGGTGGGCGCGAAACGGCGAGCCTATTGCGGCGGCGGGCCCTGGTCGGGGCCGGCCTGGCCGCCCGATTGGCCGGCGGAAGCCTTGGCGGCCTTGCGCTGCTGGCGCTTGGCCTTGGCCGCCTCCATGGCGGAGCGGCAATCGGGCGACACGTCGTTCATGTGCGACTTCATGCATTGCCTGGCCTGGCGCCGGTCAGTCCCGGCGCTCGCGCACAGCCGCTGGGCGTCGGCTTGGCAGGCCGGGCTCATCTTGGCCTGGACGCCGCCGGCGCCGAGCGCCAGCAGGGACGCCGCCGTGGCCAGGGAGGCGAGGGTGGTGATCTTCATAATGTCCGGTCTCCGTTGGAGCTGGTGACGGCCCGCGCCGCCGAGGATGGATGGCTGGTTGAACGGCGCCCATCGCCCAGTCCGTCGCTTGCCGTCCGCCGTGTGTCATTGCGGCGGCTGAAGGCCAGGCGGATCAGGCCGCCGGCCGCCACCGCCGCCCACGCCGCCTCCATCAGGAAGGCGGCCAGGTTGAAATGGCGGGCGAGGGACAGCAGGATCAGGCCGGCCCCGGCGAGATTGAGGGCCAGAGACGGCGCCTTCAGCGGGTCGAGCCGGCGGACCTGCGCGCCGGCGTAGGCGGCCAGGATCAGGGCGACGCCGATGAGGCCGGCGACGTCGGCCCAGAAAGGCGGGACGAGCGCGGTCAGGGCAAGTCTATTCAGGACGGCGGCGCCCCGGTGCCGATGCCGTAGATCATCTGCGACGTGTCGGCATTGCGCTGAGAAGGCGTGCCGTCCGCCTTGCGCTTGGTGGTCAGCACCAAGGCCAGATGCTTGCCGTTCTGGTCGGTCTCCCACGACCGGGTGGTGAATTCCTGCGAGCCCAGGACGTTCTTGTCGTTGCGGTAGAGGCTCCAGCCGCGGGTGGCCGCCGCCCAGTCGTGCAGGGCCACCACGATCGGCGCGGCCGGGGCCACCGGATCGATCGGATGGACGATGTCCACGTGGCACTGATTGGGGTTGGAGCCGAGGGCCAGGACGGTGAGCTGATAGGTCTTCTGCTTCATCACGAAGTTCTCGCCCGACTTCTTGAAGCCCGCCGCCTTGGCCAGCTTGCCCAGGTCGCCGCCGTCGATCAGGGGGACGCAGACGGTGTCGAGCACATTCAGCACCCCGATGGCGGTCGGGTCGGTGGGCGGGGCTGGCGGCGCCACGGGAGGCGTGGGCGGCAGAGGCACGGGCGCGGCGGGAGTCTGGGTCAGGGCCGGCGGCGGAGCCGGCGTGGTCGGCGCTCCGGGCGTGGCCTGGGCG
>JBPCMA010000251.1:0-25993 GCA_051002715.1 Caulobacteraceae bacterium | reverse complement strand
CCCGGGGAGCCATCCGACGGCTCGGCCGATCGTCGCCCGCCAACAGCCGGGCCGGTCGCGACTCTCGAAAGGTTTCCGCGCCCATGGCCAAGATCCACGTGGTGAAACAGGCCTACGAAGCCGACGTGGTGGCCGCCGAGGTCGCCGACCCGGGTGACGCCGACCTCCTGGTCTTCCTCGATCGCGGCGGGGCCAAGGCCCTCGGCGATACTCGCTGGTGCTACGCCGGCAAGTTCCGGGCGACCACCAAACTCTTCTGGGCCGACCGCAGCGATGCGAACGCCCTCAAGGTCTTCTTCGTCGAGGAGGAATCCCAGGCGAGATGGGTGAAGGACCACACCCTGCGCGGCCAACTCTGAGGCGGGCGTTCGACCTCACCATGTCCCCACGTTCGGCATCGAGGCCCACGGCTCGGCCGGGGGTTTGGCCGCGCCCTGCTGCAGAAGTTCGATGGAGACGCCGTCGGGGGAGCGGACGAAGGCCATGTGGCCGTCACGCGGCGGCCGGTTGATGGTGACGCCGCGGTCGGCCAGACGGCGGCAGGTCTCATAAATGTCCTCCACCTGATAGGCGAGGTGGCCGAAGTTGCGGCCCCCGCCGTAGGTTTCGGGATCCCAGTTGTGGGTCAGTTCGACCATGGGCGCGCGCTTCTCCTTCGCGGTCTCGGCGTCCTTCGGCGCGGCGAGAAAGACCAGGGTGAAGCGGCCGGCCGGATTGTCGATCCGGGAAACCTCCTCAAGCCCGAGCTTGGCGCAGTAGAAATCCAGCGACCTGTCCAGATCGCCCACCCGGACCATGGTGTGAAGATAACGCATCGCCGTTCCTCCTCTTTTCGCGCCCGCCGCGGCCGTGGAGGATCGGATTAACACGAATTAATCCCCCGATGTCAGCGGGGATAAAGCGCCCCATTTCAAGGGCGAAAACGCCCCGGCGCTCAAGCGGGCGCGGCAAACCTTTCCGCGTATTCATTTGTCCATGCCCGGCGGCGCGCCGCAGAAATCCACGGGTTCGATCCGGCTCCAAGGGGAAAACCAGGCCCAATGCGCGTCAAGCCCGCCTATGTCGTGGTGGCCGCGATCGTGGCGGTGGTGTTCGCCTATCTGCTGGCCCGGCCGTTTCTAAGCCATGGCGCCAAGGGCGCCGCCGGTCAGGCCCAGGCCGCCGCCGCGCCATCCCTGCCCCTGGTGCGGGTGAGCCTGACGCCGGAGGCGCGGCACGCCTATGCGGTGAGCTTTCGCGGCCGCACCCAGGCGGCGCGCACCGTGGTGGCGCGCTCGGAGACGTCCGGCGTCGTCGCCGCCACGCCGGTGATGCAGGGGCGGTTCGTGCGGGCCGGAACCGTCTTGTGCCGCTTGGCGGTGGACGCGCGGGCGGCGGCGTTGGATCAGGCGCGCGCCGCCATGCGGGCCAAGCAACTTCAGATGCAGGCCTCGGCCAACTTGGCCGCCAGGGGGTTCCGCTCCAAGACCCAGGTGCTCACCGACCAGGCCGATCTGGACGCCGCCTCGGCCGCCGTGCGGGCCGCCGAGGTGGCCCTGCGCCAGGTGGACATCGTCGCCCCGTTCGCCGGGGTGTTCGATCATCGCGACGCGGAGGTCGGGGCCTATCTTTCGCCCGGCCAGCCGTGCGGCACGGTGATCGAACTCGATCCCCTGCTGGTGGTGGGCGACGCGCCCGAGACGGAAGTCGGCAAGCTGAAGGTCGGCGCGCCGGCCCTGGCCACCCTGGTCTCCGGCCGAACGATCGCCGGCCATGTGCGTTTCGTGGCCCGCGACGCCGATCCGGCCACCCGCACCTACCGGGTCGAGGTCACCGCGCCCAACCCCGCCGCGGCGGTGCAGTCGGGCCTGTCGGCCCAGGTCAGGATCGGGGCCGGCGTCGGGCCGGCCCACCTCATTCCGGTCTCCGCCCTGGTGCTGGACGCCGGCGGCCGGCAAGGGGTGCGCTATGTGCTGGCCGGCGGCCAGGTCGCCTTCGCGCCGGTCACGGTGCTGGAGGAAACGTTGGGCGGGGTGTGGGTCTCGGGCCTCGGGGGCGATGTCTGGCTGATCACCGTCGGGCAGTCCTATGTGTCGGAAGGCCAGAGGGTGCGGGTCGCGTCCGGGCCGGCGACGGCGGGAAGCTCATGATCGCCGCTCTGATCGAGGGGGCCATCAAGCGCCGCAAGGTCGTGCTGGCCGTCACCGCGGTCCTGAGCCTCTTCGGCCTCTACGCCTATCTGACCTTGCCGCGCGAAGCCCAGCCGGACATCACCGTGCCGTTCATCTCGGTGGTCGTCCCCTATCCGGGGGTGAGCCCGGAGGACGCCGAGCGCCTGCTGGTGCGACCGCTGGAGCGGGAGCTCAAGACCATCCAGGGCTTGAAGGAGATGAACGCCCGCGCCTATGGCGGCGAGGCGGTGGTCCTGCTGGAGTTCGAGGTCAATTTCGACAAGAACAAGGTGCTGGAGGACGTCCGCGCCAAGGTCGACCTGGCCCGCGGCCGCTTTCCGCCCGACGCCCTGCCGCCGATCATCGAGGAGGAGAACGTCAACGACGAGCCGTCGCTGGGCATCGTCCTGGCCGGCCAGGCGCCCGAGCGCGCCCTCGACGCCACCGCGCGAGCTTTGAAGCAGCATCTGGAGACCCTGCCCGGCGTCCTGCGCGCCGATGTTTCGGGCGGGCGCGAGGAGATGCTGGAGGTCACGGTCGATCCGACCCGGATGGAGGCATTGGGAGTCAGCGCCTCGGAACTGGCCGATGTGATCGGGCGCAACAACCAGCTGGTTCCGGCCGGCGACCTGATAACCCGCCAAGGCGCCTTCGCGGTGAAACTGCCCGGCGTGGTCCAGAGCCCCGACGACATCCTGCGCCTGCCGATCAAGACCAGCGGCGACAAGGTGGTCACGGTGGGCGACATCGGCCAGGTGCGGCGCACCTTCAAGGAGCCGACCTACATCACCCGCTTCAACGGGGCGCCGGCCTTCACCGTCGAGGTCGTCAAGCGGCCGGGGGCCAATGTGCTCGACACCGTGGCGGCGGTGAAAAAGGCGGTCAACGCCGACAGCCGGCATTGGCCGGCCACCATCCACGCCGACTACACCTTCGACGACAGCGAGTTCATCGCCCAGACCCTGAGCATCCTGGAATCGGGCCTGATCACCGCGACCCTGCTGGTCATGCTGATCATCATCGCCACCTTGGGCATCCGTCAGGGCCTGATGGTCGGGGCGGCCATTCCGGTGTGTTTCATGCTGGCCTTCCTGATGCTGCAGCGGCTGGGGATCACCCTCAACCAGATGGTGATGTTCGGCCTGGTCCTGGCGGTGGGCATTTTGGTGGACGGCGGCATCGTGGTGGTCGAGTACGCCGACCGCAAGATGGCCGAGGGGATGGACAAGCGCGCCGCCTTCGCCGCCGCCGGCGCGCGGATGTTCTGGCCGGTGGTCAACGGCACCCTGACCACCCTTTGCGCCTTCGTGCCGTTCCTGTTCTGGAATTCCATCGCCGGCAAGTTCATGAGCTACCTGCCGATCACCCTCTTTTTCGTGCTGGGCGCCTCCATCGTGGTGGCCCTGATCGTCACCCCGGCCCTGGGCTCCCTGGTCGGCCGCAAACAGGGGGCCGATCTCGAACACCTGGCCGAGATCGAGAAATCCGAACACGGCGACCCGCGCACCATGGCCGGCTTCATGGGCTGGTACGCCCGCGCCATCCACGCCGGCGGCAAGCATCCGTGGATCGTCACCGGCGCGGCGGCGGCGGCGGCGGTGGGGATCGTCGCCCTGTTCGCCGCCCAGCCGCACCCGGTGCAATTCTTCCTGGACGAGGATCCGGACCACGCCACGGTCTATGTGAAGGCGCGCGGCAATCTTTCGGTCGAGGCGCAGGACACCCTGGTCGCCCAGGTCGAGCGCAGGCTCCTTGGCATTCCCGGCGTCAAGTCGATCTACACCCGCTCGGGACGAAGCACCGACGGCGGCCAGGGAGCGCCGCCCAACGACGCCATCGGCCGCATCCAGCTCGAATTCGCCGACTTCCGGGTCGAGCGCGCCCTGCGCCTGACCGGCCGCGATATCGTGAAGACCATCCGCGCCCGTCTGGGCGAGACACCCGGCGTGCTCACCGAACTGCGCCTGCCGCAAGACGGGCCCTCACAAGGCAAGGACATCCAGGTCGAGCTGCGCGCGCCCGGTCCGGACGCCTTGAACCGGGCCGCCGACCTGATCCGCGCCAAGCTGGCCGCCGATCCCCAGATCGTCGAACTCGAGGACAGCCGGACCTCGCCCGGCATCGAGTGGAACTTCACCGTCGACCGGGTGGCGGCCGGCCGCTACGGCGTCGATGTGGGGAGCGTGGGCCAGGCCATCGAGTTCGTCACCGACGGGGTTCTGGCCGGCAAATTCCGCCCGGTCGACGCCCAGGACGAACTGGATATCCGGGTGCGCTTTCCGCCCGAGGCGCGCAATCTAGCCGCCTTCGGCGACCTGAAGATCGACACGCCGCTCGGGCTCGAGCCCCTCGGCTACTTCGTCAAGATGACGCCGGCCCAGCAGGTCACCTCCATCGTGCGGCGCGACAGCCAGCGGCTGGTGGTGGTCCAGGCCAACGTCAAGGGGATCGCGGCGAACCAGAAGATCGCCCAGCTCAAGCCCTGGCTGGCGAAGGCCCCCCTCGATCCCTCGGTGCGCTGGAAGTTCCGCGGGGCCGACGAGGAAACCCAGAACGCCGGCCTGTTCTTCATCGCCGCCATGGCGGTCACCCTTTTTCTGATGGCGACCATCCTGCTGTGGCAATTCAACAGCTTCTACGGCGTCTTCGTGACGCTCTCGGCGGTGGTGCTGTCGACGGTCGGCGTGCTTCTCGGCGCCGATCTCGATATCGCCCACACCTTCGACTATATTTCGGCGATCATGATGGGGACGGGCATCGTGGCCCTGGCCGGGGTGGTGGTGGGCCACAACATCGTGCTGGTGGACACCTACTATCAGCTGCGCCGGCAGGGCCACGAGGCCGACGAGGCCGCCGTGCGCGCCGCCACCCAGCGCTTCCGCCCGGTGATGCTGACCACGGTGGTGACGGTGATCGGCCTGCTGCCCCTGATGTTCCAGCTCCACCCGGACTTCCGCGCCGGCGGGTTCGACTACAAGGCGCCCGGCTCCGAATGGTGGGTGCAGCTGTCGGCCACGGTGGTCTTCGGCCTGACCTTCTCCACCCTGCTCACCCTGTTCCTGACCCCGGTCGCCCTGGCCGCCCCCAAGACCCTGAGCCAGGGCATCGGCCGCCTGAAGAACCGTCTGCGCTCTGGCAGTCGGCGGCCCGAGGCGGCGGGCGCCCGCGAGCCTATCGCGCCCAGGCCGGCGCCGATCGCGGCTGAGTAATCGCCCCCTCCCCGCGCGTCTGGCGCCGCCACAGGGCCGCGTATTCGCCCCCGGCGGCGAGCAGGGCGGCATGGTCGCCGCGCTCGACGATCCGGCCGCGCCGAATGACCAGGATCTGGTCGGCGTCGGCGATGGTGGACAGGCGGTGGGCGACGACCAGGGTGGTGCGGCCGGCCCGCACCTTGCGCAGAGTAGCCTGGATCGCCGCCTCGGTGCGGCCGTCCAGGGCGCTGGTGGCCTCGTCGAGCACCAAGAGGCGCGGGCCGGCCAAGAGGGCGCGGGCCAGACCCACCCGCTGGCGCTCGCCGCCCGACAGCTTGAGGCCCCGCTCGCCCACCCGCGTCTCCATGCGGTGCGGCAGGGTCTCGATGAAGGCGGCCAGCTCGGCCGCCTCGGCCGCCGCCCACACCGCCGCCGAGTCGGCGCCCGGATCGGCGAAGGCGATGTTGGCCCACAGGGTGTCGTTGAACAGGGCCACGTCCTGCGGCACCAGGGCGACGGCTTGGCGCAGCGAGGCGAGGCTGGCGTTCCTCAGGTCCATGCCGTCGAGGATCACCCGGCCCCCTTGGGGATCGATGAGGCGCAGGGCGAGGCGGACGGTGGTGGTCTTGCCCGACCCGGAGGGTCCCACCAGGGCGGTGGTGGTTCCGGGCGGCGTGGTGAAGCTGATGTCTTCCAGGCCCACCGAGCGGGCGTCGTGGCGGTAGGAGACGGCCTCGAAAACCAGCTCGGCGCCGGCCCCCGAAGCCGGCGGCAGTGGCCGGGCCCCCGCCTTGTCGACGATCTCCGGCTCGACGGCCAGCAGGTCCAGCATCTGCTCCATGTCGATGAACGATTGGCGGATTTCGCGGTAGTTGAAGCCGAGAATGAAGAGGGGCGCATAGACCTGCTGCAGAATGAGGATGCAGGCGGTGATGCCGCCAAGAGTCATCCTGCCGTGCAGCACGTCCAGGCCGGCCATCAGGGCGACGATCACCAGGCCGAGGTTCAGCACCACCGACTGGATGCCGTTCAGAAGCTGCAGGGAGTTGTTGGACTGGACGGCGGCGCGGACATAGCCGGCCAGGGTCCGGCCATAACGATCGACCATTCTTTGTTCCGACCCGAAGGTCTTGATGGTCTCGAAGTTCATCAACGCGTCGACGGCGAGGCCGGCGGCGTCCGAGTCGGCGTCGTTGAGCGCGCGGCGGTGCTTGATGCGCCAGTCGGAGATGGTGAAGGTGAAGACGATGTAGACGACGATGGTGGCTATCGCCACGCCGGCCAGCCGCCAGCTGAACCGGTTGGTCAGGACAAAGGCGGCCATGGCCAGTTCCAGCACCGTCGGTCCCAGGTTGAAGACCACGCTGCGCAGCAGGAAATCGGCCGACCTCGCCCCGCGGTCGATCAGCCGCGCCAGGGCGCCGGTCTGCTTGCCCTGGTGAAAATTGACCGACAGGGCCAGCGAATGGGCGAAGGCCTCGGTCGCCGAGCGGGCCAGGGCCTGTTGCGAGACCGAGGTGAAGATGGCGTCGCGTAGATAAGGCGCCGTCCCGGCGATAAAGCGCAGCAGCACCCAGCCGACGACGAAGCCGGCGAAGGCGACGAACACCGCCTGATCGGTGGGGCGACCCCGGTTGAGCTGATCGATGGCCTTCTGGATGAACAGGGGGCCGATGATGCCGGTCCATTTGCCGATCAGGACCAGGGCCAGAGCCACGGCCAGCCGCGTCTTCAGGCCCCGCGCCTTGGAGCGCAGGACCAGGCGGACAAGGTCCCCCATGGAACTCCAGAAATCGAACTTCGGCCCCGGCGCCCCGATGGCGCCGGGTATGGCCATGCGGCGATCGCCGGTCGGGGCGAGCTCTCTCACCGCGCGCCTTCGGCAACGCCGATGAGCAGGGTGGTCTGGGTCCCGCCGCCCGGCGTCAGCCAGTCGATGCGCCAGCCGGATGGGGTAAGCGCCGCCGAAAACGGCCCGGCCCCCGGCGCCGGCGGCGAAATCGCGATGCGGGCCACGGCGCGCGATCCGGCCCCGGCGAATTCCAGTTGGTGGTCGCCGAGGCTCAACGGCTCGTCGAGAGCCAGGGCGAAGCGGCCTTGGCCGTCCGCCCGGGTTCGCCCTTTTTCGGCGCCGTCGACCCGCACGCTCAGATCGGCGCCGGGCGCGGCGGTTCCGGAGACGGCCGTCCCGCCCTTGCGGTCGAAATCCGCCGCCAGGATGCGTAGGCCGGGGCCGGCGGCGAGCACGCGGGCCGCCGCGCCGGCGCGAAGCTGGGCCGCCGACCCACGCGGGGTGACGGCCAGATAACCCTCGGCCTGCATGGCCCGGCCGCCCTCGATCATGGAAAGGCCGAACAAGCGAACCGCCGACGACGGCGCCAGCAAGATCCGCCAATGGCCGCCCTTATCGGCGAGCGCCGTCACGGCGCGCCCGGCCGGCGTCGCCAGGCGCACCCGTGCCCCCGGATCCGCCCGGCCGATCAGGAGCGTCCGGCCGCCGGCCAGAGGCATGGCCGCTTCGATGGCGGGCGGCGGCCGGTAGGCGCGCTCGGCGGCCGCGGGATCGGCCGCGCTCGCCTGGGCGCCGCCCGTTCGGCCTCCCGGCCCACAACCCGCCAGGCTCGCCGCCGCGAGGGCGGCGCCTGCCGCGATGTTCAACCCTCGAGCGACTTGAATCGTCGGCCCTTTCCATGACTATGCCGAACGCAAGGCGCGCCTTCAAAGGCGCGCGCGGCGGCGCGCTTCTTGTCCCGGAGACGCAAGATAATGTCGAGCCCGCCCCGGCGCCTGGACAGCGTGTGCGTTTTTTGCGGATCGTCCGAAAGCGCCGCGCCCGCCCTGCTCGCCGCCGCCGCGGCGCTCGGGGAAATCCTCGCCCGCGACGGCGTGCGCCTCGTCTATGGCGGCGGCGGGATCGGCCTGATGGGCGCCTGCGCGCGGGCGGCCCACCGGGCCGGCGGCCGGGTGCTGGGGGTCATCCCCGCCTTTCTCGCGCCGGTGGAGAGCCCACCCCCCACGGTCGAAACTCTCGTCGTCGCCTCCATGCACGAACGCAAGATGACCATGTTCGAGGCGGCCGACGCCTTCGCCATCCTGCCCGGCACCATCGGCACTCTGGAGGAAACGATCGAGCTGCTCTCCTGGCGCCGCCTGGGCCTGCACGCCAAGCCGATCGTCTTCTATAATCCGGACGGCTTCTGGGACCCGCTGTTCGCCCTGTTCGGGCAATTCACCGAGCGGCTGCTGCTGCCGGCGGAGTTCGCGGACTGCTGGCGCGCGGTGGACGACATCGCCGATATGCTGCCCACCCTCCAGGCCATGCCGACGGCGTTCATGGCGGCGCCGGGGGTGACGGCGCTGATTTAGCCCGGGCCTCCCACCGTGTCGCGAAACCCGTTCACCAGGGGATAGCGCCGGTCGCGCCCGAAGGCCTTGCCGCCGATCTTGACCCCCGGCGCGGCCTGGCGGCGCTTGTATTCGGAGGCATAGAGGAGGCGCTGGACACGCTCGACGGTGGCGGCGTCGTGGCCGGCCGTGACGATCTCATCCAGGCCGGCTTCCTCTTCCACCAGGGCGTAGAGGATGGCGTCCAGCTCCTCATAGGGCGGCAGGCTGTCCTGGTCGGTCTGGTTGGGGCGCAGCTCCGCCGACGGCGCCTTGGTCAGGATGCGCTCGGGAATGGGCGCGGCCGGGCCGCCGTAAACAGCGTAGGCGTTGCGCCAGCGGGCGACGGCGTAGACATCGACTTTGTAGAGGTCCTTAAGCACATTGTAGCCGCCGCACATGTCGCCGTAGAGGGTGGCGTAGCCCACCGCCATCTCCGACTTGTTGCCGGTGGTCATCAGCATGAGACCGAGCTTGTTGGAAAGCGCCATGAGAGCGACGCCGCGCACCCGCGCCTGCAGGTTCTCCTCGGTGATGTCGGGCGGCCGCCCAGCGAAGGCGGGCGCCAGCATGGCCTCGAAGGCCCCCACCGCCGGGCCTATCGCAATCTCCTCCAGGGGGACGCCGACCGCCCGGGCGCAGGCGGCGGCGTCCTCCAGGCTTTCCCGGCTGGTATACCGTGAGGGGAGCATGAAGGCGCACACGTTCTCCGCCCCCAGGGCGTCGCGGGCGACGATGAGGCAGAGGGCCGAATCGACCCCGCCAGAAAGGCCGAGAAGAACGCCCGGAAAGCCCGATTTGCGCACATAGTCGCCCAGGCCCAGGACCATGGCGCGGTAGATTTCCTCCGGCCCGCGCGGCCAGGCGGCGAGCGGCGCCTCGATGCAGCGCCAGGCGCCCGCCGCCTTTTCCCAGGTCGAACAGGCCAGGGCCGGCTCGAACATCGGCAGGCTCATGCACAGTCCGCCGTCGGCTTGCAGCGCGAACGAGCCGCCGTCGAACACCAGTTCGTCCTGGCCACCCACCTGGTTGACGTAGATGAGCGGCAGGGCGGTTTCGGCCACGCGGGCGCGCGCCACGCTCAGGCGCTCGTCGTCGGCGGCACGGCGGAACGGCGAGCCGTTGGGAACCAGCAGCATTTCCGCGCCCCGCGCCTTCAGGCGGCGGCAGGGTTCCAGCCCCCAGATGTCCTCGCACACCGGCGCGCCGATCTTGATACCGGCCACCTCGTAGAGGCCCGGCTCGGTCCCCGGGCCGAAAATGCGCTTTTCGTCGAAGACCCCGTAGTTGGGCAGGTCGATCTTGAAGGACACGCCCTGGATCTCGCCCCGGGCGATATGGGCGATGGCGTTACGGGGGCGGCCGTCCTCGCCGGCCCACGGCAGGGTGACGAGGCCGTCGCAACCTTTCGCGGTGTCCCGCGCCAGACGCTCCAGCGCCTCGCGGCAGGCGCGCACCGCCGCCGGCTTGAGCGCCAGGTCCTCGGGCGGGTAGCCGATCAGGAAAAGCTCAGGGAAGAGGGCGACATCCGCCCCCGCCGCCGTCGCCTCGGCCATCGCCGCGCGCGCCAGGCCCTCATTGCCGGCGACATCGCCCACCGTGGGATTGGCCTGGACCGAAGCGACGACGAAACGGCGGGTCATGGCGCGCCTTCTAGGGTCTGGCCGGCGCGAAGGCCACGGGTCGCCGGCTAATCGTCCCGATGCACCCGCTCACGGCGTTCGTGGCGCTCCTGGGCTTCCAGGCCGAGCACGGCGATGGGGCGGGCTTCCAGGCGGGCCAGGCCGATCGGCTCGCCGGTCTCCTCGCAATAGCCATAGGCGCGCTCGTCGATGCGGCGCAGGGCGTCGTCGATCTTGGCGATCAGCTTGCGCTGACGGTCGCGGGTGCGCAACTCCAGCGCCCGGTTGGTTTCGGACGAGGCGCGGTCGGCGAAATCGGGGTGGTTTTCGGTGTCGGACTGGAGGTGGGTGACCGTTTCGCGCGCCTCGCGCAATATGTCGTCCTTCCAGTCGATGAGCTTCTGCCTGAAATATTCGAGCTGCCGCTCGTTCATGAACGGCTCGTCCTCCGAGGGACGATAGTCCGGGTCCTTCAACCGTGCCGCAGCCCCCGCCATCGACGCCTCACACCCTATAGCCGCACGAGCCCCGCTTCGATCGTCGGGCGCCGCGCTTATAGCAAAACAAAACGGCGGGGCAATGCGGCGCGGCGGGCCCGCGCCATCCGGACGCGCGGTGTGCTATTTTGGCCGTCGATGCGGGAGACGGAACATGGATGAAGCGACGACGCGGGGCCACATCGAACGGGTTCGCGGCCTGGGCTACACGGTGGTCGAGAACGCCATCGAGCCGGACCTCGTCGAGGCGCTGAACGCCGCCCCGACCCGCCTCGAGCGGGTGCTGGGCGCGCGGCCGGCCGACAACGGTTTCGAGGGGCGCCAGACCGTCCGCCTCTACAATCTCCTGGCCAGGGGAGAACCGTTCGAGCGGGTTCCGGTCCATCCCGCCGTCCTGCCCATCGTCGAGGGGGTTCTCGATCCGGGCTGCCTGATCTCCTCGCTGTCCTCCATCGCCATCGATCCGGGCGAGAGCGCCCAGCCGATCCACGCCGACGACATGGTCATCCCGCTGGAAAAGCCGCACGCGCCGATCGTCTGCAACTCCATGTGGGCGCTCACCGACTTCACCGCCGCCAACGGCGCCACCCGGCTGGATCCGGGCAGCCATCGCCGAGAAAATCCCGAGTACGGCGGCGCCTATGAAACCATCCCCGCCGAGATGGCCGAGGGCGCGTGCTGATCTGGGACGGCGCCCTGTGGCACGGCGGCGGCGCCAACACGACCGACGAACGGCGCACGGGCGTCGCCATGAACTACTGCGCCGGCTTCATCCGCCAGCAGGAGAACCAGCAGCTCGGCCTCCCGCCCAGCCTGGTCCGCCGCTTCCCGCCACGCCTCCAGGAACTGATCGGCTACGGCGTCTACCGCGGCCTGATCGGCCACATCGACAAGGACAGCCCGGCGCGCCGGCGCATGGGCGAGGGGAAGTTCGAGTCGATCTGGGATCGGGGAGCGGGGTGAGGCGGGAGCGATCCTTCGGCGCGTGAGGCGCGGATCATGCCGGGATGAACCTTGACCCCGCGGATTGGCAGCGAGCGATAGAACTCATAACCCTTCGTATCGGGCTTGCGGGCGCGGCGAACTTGGCGCACGTTGGAAATCTAACGGGGGATGATCTCATGAATTGGGTGATACGTGGATCGGCGCGGCCGGTTGCCTTGCTTTTGGCATTGAGCGCCTCGAGCTTGGCGGGATACTCCGCGGCCCAGACTGTCACGCGTGTGGCCAACCCAACCCGACCGGCCGTTTCGCTCGCTCCCCCGGCGCCACCCGCGATTCCCGCCAGAATTTCGATCAAGATTCCGGAAGGCACCGAAGTTCACATCGCGATTGACGATCCCCTCTCGTCCAAGACTTCGTCGGCGGGCGATATGTTCGCGTTCAGAACGACGGAGGCGATTCGCTTGTCGGACGGCACTCTCCTTCCCGAGGGATATCGAGGCCGAGGCGAAGTGACGGATGTCGAGAAGAAAGGCATGCTCGGCAAGGCCGGACACCTCAACATTCGCCTTGATTATCTCATGGTCGGAGATGTTCACGTGCATCTGCGCCAGTCGACCGGCGTGGAAGGTAAGAGCGGGGTGGGAACGACAGTCGCGCTCGCGCTGATCGTGAGCCCTTTATTCTTGATGCATCACGGGGCCGAGGCCGTCATCCCGAAAGGCCAAGCCATGACCGCTTTTGTCGATGAAGACACCCTGGTCGCTAACCCGCCGCCGGCGGCACGTATCAACTGAGGGCCGAGGTCTGCTGTGAAAGACCCTTCAAAAACAAGCGAATCCGACTGAGGATTGAGCTTACGGGTCCTCGCGGCCAGCTTGAGCATCATTTGACGCAGTGACCGGCCGTCCCACCAACACATGAGCCGGAGCTGGGCTCAGTTCATGGGTGGCGCCTCACGAGCAGTCCGCTTTTGAACAAGGCCAGCTCCGTGGGCGACCGATCGCGAGCGATGTCGAGGTCGATGCCGCCCCCGCGCCAATGGCCGACCTGACCGGCGGGTTGGTCTCAGTTCCCAGTTTGTTCTTGCTGTATCGGCGACTTCATATACTAAATCAAGGGGCTTGGCTCGCGGGCGGCGCGGGTGGATTTCAGCGAAACCATGTTCGAACAGACCCGCTTCATTCGCGTGCGCGGCGCGCGCGAGCACAATCTCAAGGACGTCAGCGTCGATATCCCGCGCGGCGAGCTGGTGGTGCTGACCGGCCTCTCTGGTTCGGGCAAGAGCAGCCTGGCCTTCGACACCATCTATGCCGAGGGCCAGCGGCGCTATGTGGAGAGCCTGTCGGCCTATGCGCGCCAGTTCCTGGAGCTGATGAGCAAGCCGGACGTGGACTTGATCGAGGGCCTGTCGCCGGCCATCTCCATCGAGCAGAAGACCACCAGCCGCAACCCGCGTTCCACCGTCGGCACGGTGACCGAGATCCACGACTACATGCGCCTTTTGTGGGCCAGGGTCGGCGTTCCCTATTCCCCGGCCACGGGCCTTCCCATCGTCAGCCAGACGGTGAGCCAGATGGTTGACAAGCTGACCGCCCTGCCGGACGGCGAGCGGCTCTATCTGCTGGCCCCGGTGGTGCGCGGGCGAAAGGGCGAATACCGCAAGGAGATGGCCGAGTGGCAAAAGGCCGGCTACCAGCGGCTGAAGATCGACGGCGCCTTCTTCTCCGTCGAGGACGCGCCGACCCTGGAAAAGACCTTCAAGCACGACATCGACGTGGTGGTGGATCGGCTTGTCACCCGGGCCGGTCTGGAGAACCGCTATGCCGAGAGCCTGGAGGCCGCCCTGCGCCTGGCCGACGGCATCGCGGTGGCCGAATGGGCGCAGGCGGCCGACGGCGAGGCGGAGCCCCGGCGGCTGATCTTTTCGGAGAAATTCGCCTGCCCGGTCAGCGGCTTTTCCATCGCCGAGATCGAGCCGCGGCTGTTCTCCTTCAACAATCCGGCCGGCGCCTGCCCGGCGTGCGACGGCCTGGGCGTTAAGCTGGCCTTCGACGCCGACCTGGTGGTTCCCGACAAGGACCGGACCCTGCACAAGGGGGCGATCTCGCCGTGGTCGAAGGGGCCCTCCCCCCTTTACACCCAGACTCTGCAGGCCCTGGCCCGCCACTATGGGTTTTCCATGGACGAGGCGTGGTGGAAGCTGCCGGACGAAGCCAGGAAGGTCGTTCTCTATGGATCGGGGCCTGAGAAGATCCACTTCGTCTATGACGACAACGCCCGCAAATATGAGGTGAACAAGACCTTCGAGGGCGTCCTGCCGAACCTGGAGCGGCGCTGGCGCGAGACCGATTCGAGTTGGGTGCGCGAGGAGCTGGGCCGTTATCAGGCCGAGACGCCCTGCGAGGCGTGCGGCGGGGCGCGGCTGAAACCCGAAGCCCTGGCGGTGAAGATCGCCGGATCGACCATCGCCGAGGCCTCGGCCCTGGCCATCCGCCCGGCCCGCGACTGGTTCGCCTCGCTGGAAGGCGAACTTTCCGACAAGCAGATGGAAATCGCCCGCAGAATCCTCAAGGAAATCAACGACCGCCTGCGCTTCCTGGTCGACGTGGGCCTGGAGTACCTCAACCTGTCGCGCGGCTCGGGCACCTTGTCGGGCGGCGAGAGCCAGCGCATCCGCTTGGCCAGCCAGATCGGCTCGGGCCTCACCGGCGTCCTCTATGTGCTCGACGAGCCATCCATCGGCCTGCATCAGCGGGACAACGCCCGCCTGCTTGTCTCCCTGAAGGGCCTGCGCGATCTGGGCAATTCGGTGCTGGTGGTGGAGCACGACGAGGAAGCCATCCTGGCCGCCGACTACGTGATCGACATGGGGCCGGCGGCCGGCGTCCACGGCGGCGAGGTGGTGGCGGAGGGCAAGCCGGCCGACATCATGGCCTCTCCCCAAAGCCTGACCGGCCAGTATCTGACCGGCATGCGCCAGATACCGGTCCCGGCCCTTCGCCGGCCGTTCTCGCCTAAGCGGATGGTGCGGGTGGTCGGCGCGCGGGGCAACAATCTCAAGGACGTGACGGTGGAGATTCCGGTGGGGACCTTCACCTGCGTCACCGGCGTTTCGGGCGGGGGCAAGTCCACCTTCACCGTAGAGACCCTCTACAAGGCGGCGGCCCGGCGGCTGAACAACGCCTCGGACCACCCCGCCTCCCATGACCGCATCGAGGGGCTGGAGAATTTCGACAAGGTCATCGACATCGACCAGAGCCCGATCGGCCGGACCCCGCGCTCGAACCCGGCCACCTACACCGGCGCCTTCACCGGTATCCGCGACTGGTTCGCCGGGTTGCCTGAAGCCAAGGCGCGCGGCTACGGGCCGGGCCGGTTCAGCTTCAACGTCAAGGGCGGGCGCTGCGAGGCCTGCCAGGGCGACGGGCTGATCAAGATCGAGATGCACTTCCTGCCGGACATCTACGTCACCTGCGATGTCTGCCGGGGCCGGCGCTACAACCGCGAGACCCTGGAAATCCATTTCCGGGGCAAGAGCATCTCCGACGTCCTCGACATGACGGTGGAGGAGGCGGCCGACATGTTCAGGGCGGTGCCGACCATCCGCGACAAGATGGAGACCTTGAAGCGGGTGGGCCTCGGCTACATCAAGGTCGGCCAGCCGGCGACCACCCTGTCGGGTGGCGAGGCGCAGCGGGTCAAACTCTCCAAGGAGCTGTCGCGGCGGGCCACCGGGCGAACCCTCTACATCCTGGACGAACCGACCACCGGCCTGCATTTCGAGGACGTTCGCAAGCTTCTGGAGGTGCTGCACGAACTGGTGGAGCAGGGCAATACGGTGGTGGTCATCGAGCACAACCTCGACGTGGTGAAGACCGCCGACTGGATCATCGATTTCGGTCCCGAGGGCGGCGACGGCGGCGGCGAGATCGTCGCGGTCGGCTCGCCCGAACAGGTGGCGGCGGACGCGGCGAGCTGGACCGGCCGCTATCTGAAGGCGGTGCTGGCCCGCCACGCCGACCGCGCCGCGCCGCCCGCCCGCAAGCGGGCGCGGGCGAACGCCTGAAGTCGCTCCGCGCGACGCGCTCGGCTAACCCCAGGGTCGCGAGACGATGGCCCGGTAGGCGAAGGCCTGGCAGGCGCAGACGATCACCGAAGGCACGACGAAGAAGACGGCGCTCGCCAGGGCCGCGACCAGGGCAAGCCCCAAAATGGCCGCGCGGCGCGCCGCGTCCAGGCCGTGCGGCGTTCCCACCGCCGCGGCGGCCCAACTGGAAAGCACCGCGGCGGCGGCGAGCGCCACGACGAACACCACGATCTCGACGAACACGATCGCGTAGCTCGCCGCCAGCGGCCAGAACCGGCCTCGGGTGAGGCGCCAGTAGCCGACGATGTGAAACCGCCCCTCGGCGAAGGTGTGGACGGCGGCCAGCGACAGCCGCACCGCGATCCACAGCTCCAGACACACCGTGGCGAGCGCGCCGGCATCGACGATCCCGTGGCCGAGACTCGGCGCGGCGGCCAGGAGCGGCTTGGCCAGGACAAAGAGCACAAAGGCCGGCAGGCCGCCGAACAGAACCATGAGAACGAAGCCGGCCGCCGTGACGAGCCCCAAGCGCGCCTCGTCGGGCCCAAGTTTGAACAGGTGCCAGCCGTGCTCGCCGGGCCGGATCACCGCGCGGAACACCGTGGCGGTGGTCATGATCCACAGCACCAGGAGGGCGGGGATCAGCACGACCGCCAGCGGGCCCAAGCCGCTCAGAAGCGCCGACCATCCATGCCGGCCGCCACCGGCCGCCGACGGGCCGCCGAAGATCACCTTGGTGACCGCGATGCCGGCCAGTACGAGCATCCACACCGCGATCCACGACAGCACCGCCTTGGGCTCGCGGCGCATGACCTTGAGGCCTTCGAACGCGGCGGCGGAGGGGGCGGGGTCGGTCACGGCGGCGGCTCACGGGCGGCCGAATCGGCGCGCCGATACAGGTAGGCCATGAGTCCGATGGTCGTGGGAAGCCACAGGCCGGCGAGGATGAGACCCTGGGCGAAGCCGACGGCGACCAGCGGGGCCGGCTTCAAGACCCCGCCCGCAACGGACAAGGCCGCCAAAAGGAGGGCGGGAGGCGCGGCGATCACGGCCAGGGCCAGGCCGAGCCGGCCGGCGCATCGGCGGGTGAGCGGCCAGGCGCTCAGCACCTGAATCCGGCCGCGCGCCACGCTCGCCGCCGCCGCCAGGCTCAGGCGCAACGCCGCCCACGAGAGGGCCGCCGCGCCGGCCACGCCCACCGCGCCGACGACGAACCTGCCGCGCCCGTCCACCGCCGGGGCCCAGGTCGCCGGCTCGGTGGCGACGAACCCTGCCCCCGCCGAGGCGACCGCGTAGGCGCTGGCGATGAAGGCGACGAAGGCCAACAACCCCAGGATGAACAGGAAGACGGCGGCGAGCAGCCAGACGGCGATCAGGCGGCCCTCCGCCCGCCGCCATTGAAGGCCGCCCGGCCCGACCCCCGGCAGGCCCAGGGCCAGGCGATAGAGGGCGCCTCGGGCGATCGTCGCCACCAGCACGGCGGCGGCGAGCCACGCCCCTCGCCAAGCCGCGGCCTCGCCCCAGGCAACTGCCGTGAGGAAGCCGCCGATGGTGACGGCGGTCAGGAGCAGAACCGCCCACGCCCCGCGCCAGGCGGTCGCGACGAAGCGGAGGGCGGACGCGACGCCACCGGCGATCAGCCGCCCGCCGCCCACCATCAGCCGGCGACGGCCGCCGGCCCCGGCTCGGTCAGGTCGAGATAGGCCCGCGCCCACGGCGCTCCCGAGATGGCGAAGTAGCACCCCATCAGAGGCGTCAAGATGACGGCGATTAATATCAACGCGGGCGCGATACCCGCGACGATGGCTATGGGCGATTGGTCGAAGAAGCTGGAAAGATGCGCCCATCCGCCGCCAGCGACGGCCGTGACCAGTATGGCCGCCGCGATGAGTATGCCCACGATCACCATCTCCGCGACCACGAGAATCGCCAGCAGACAGATCGCCATAATAAACAGAGTGGCGGCATGACCCCGCGTCAGACTCCACGATTCGAACAAATGGAACTTGCCGTCGCTGACCATCATCGGACCGACCATGGAGAATCTTAGGGAGAGCCAGACAATGACGATCAAGGCAGCCACGGCGGCGAGTACGCCGACGATCACGCCGACGGCGACGGCATGCATGGCGATCAAGGCGGCGATGAGCAGGGCGACTACGAGAGCGACGACGACCAGAGCGACGGCAAAGACGATGTAGGCCGCGATCCCGAGAACGAACAGAAGTAGCTCGGTAGCGCCCACCCGAAGATAGCCGAACCGCTTTTGCTCGGGATGCAGAATCGCTCGGAAAGTGGCGCAATAGAGGATCGCGCCCACGAACAGGCCGGCAAGCGACAACAGCCAATTCCATCCTTGCATGGCCATCATCTGCGGCATCAAAGCATTCATCGCCTGCGGGGACGCCTCGGCGCCCAACCGTGCGTCGGCGGCGATTTGCGAGAAAAGAGTCATATAGAATGGACCAAGGAGTCCGACGTGCGCCGCGCCCAGAGCGAGGTAAACCAAGCCCCACAGCAGCACCGCGCCGGGCTGGCGGCGGATCAGCGTGAAGCCCGATCCCAACGCAGCGTCGATGGCTATGCGCGCCATGCGAATCCCCCTCTCGAGCACCCGAGCGCCAGCATAGGCCCATTCGCCGCCCCCGCGCCACTTCCGCGCCGCCCGCGCCGGGCGTAGAACGCCGCCCCATGCCAGAGGACGCCATCCACATCGTCGGCGGCGGCCTGGCCGGCTGCGAGGCGGCGTGGCAGGCGGCGAACGCCGGCGCGCGCGTCGTGCTGCACGAGATGCGTCCACTTGCCGGCACCGCCGCCCACCAGACCGACCGGCTGGCCGAACTGGTCTGTTCCAACTCCTTCCGCTCCGACGACGCCGAGCACAACGCGGTGGGCCTGCTGCACGCCGAGATGCGGCGCCTGGGCTCGCTGATCCTGGCCTGCGCCGACGCCCATCAGACCCCGGCCGGCGGCGCCTTGGCGGCGGACCGCGAGGGTTTCGCCGAGGCGGTGACGGCGCGGATTCTCGCCCATCCCCTGATCAAGCTGGAACGCGGCGAGATCGCCGCCCTTCCGGCCGAGTGGCGAAACGTGATCGTGGCCACCGGCCCGCTCACCTCGCCGGCCATCGCCGCGTCGATCGCCGCCCTGACCGGCGAGGACCAGCTTTCGTTCTTCGACGCCATCGCCCCCATCGTCCACGCCGAGACCATCGACATGGCCGTGGCCTGGAAGCAGTCGCGCTACGACAAGGAAGGCCCGGCCGGCGAGGCCGCCGCCTACATCAACTGCCCGCTTACCCGCGATCAATACGAAGCCTTCATCGACGCCCTGCTGGCTGGGCCCAAGACCGAATTCAAGGATTGGGAGCATGTGCCCTACTTCGACGGCTGCCTGCCCATCGAGGTGATGGCCGAGCGCGGCCGGGAGACGCCGCGTCACGGGCCGATGAAACCGGTGGGCCTGACCAATCCCCATCGGCCGGACGAGAAGCCCCACGCCGTGGTCCAGCTTCGCCAGGACAACGCCCTGGGCACCCTGTGGAACATGGTCGGCTTCCAGACCAAGCTGTTCCGCGCCATTCCGGGCCTGGAGCGGGCGGTGTTCGCGCGCCTGGGCGCCCTGCACCGCAACACCTTCCTCGACAGCCCGCGCCTGCTCGATGAGCGCCTGCGCCTGAAAACCGACCCGCGCCTGCGCTTCGCCGGCCAGATCACCGGCGTGGAGGGTTATGTGGAGAGCGCGGCGGTGGGCTTGGTGGCCGGCCGTCTCGCCGCCGCCCAGGCGCGGGGCCCGACGCTCCGCCTGCCCCCCGCCACCACCGCCCTGGGCGCCCTGATCGGCCACATCACCGGCGGCCACATGGAAAGCGGGACTCGCTCGTTCCAGCCGATGAACATCAACTACGGCCTTTTGCCGCCGATAGACGCGCCGCGATTGGAACAGAATGGCCGACGCTTTCAACGCGGCGAACGGGGCGGGCAAGGAAACGGGCCTTAGGGCGGCGGGCGCTGGCCGACCTGGACGCCTGGATCGCCGCGTCAGAGAATGCCGCGCGCCACCGCCCGGACCAGGCGCAGGCGTCGCTCGACTTCGAACAGGCCGCCTGAGTCGAACCTGGCGCGGGCGAGGGTCGCGCAAGCGGCGGCGGGGAAGGCCCGGGCGCTCAATCCCCGCGCCATCGCGGACGCGCGAGGCAGGCTTTCGGCGATCGCGCGGTCGAGTTCGGCGTGATCCGCCCGCCCGGCTCGCCGCAGCAAGACGAGGCCCCACACCTGGCCGGCCGGCTCGGCGGCCTCCGTTCTCGCGGCCGGGTCCAGGACCCGCGCGGCGAGAACCGCCGCCGAACCGCCGACATCCCGCGCCCAAAGCAGGGCTCGATCGATATCGAGTCCGGCGCGGCCGAGAACAGCCAGCCGCGCCTCGATCATCGCCTCGATGGGCGCGCGCGGCAGGGCGTGGCGAGCCACCGCGCCGGCCAGGGCGTGGGCGGCCGGATGAGCGCGGACGGCTTCGCCAGCGAATATCTCGTCGACGACATCGCGCCACCAAGACAGCCGGATCTCGGCCAGCCGCGCTTCGGACGTGACGCGTCGCGCCCGCTCGAGTTCGTGGTCGAACGCGTAGAGGGCGATGACGTCGGCCCGCCGCCGGCGATCGGCGATGAACCGGGAGGCCAGCCAGCGATCGGGGTCGGCCCGCCGCACCAGAAGGTCGAGATCGCCGCAGGCCACGCGCTCCGGCTCGGGCGGCGGCAAGAAAGCGCTAGCCGTACAGGGTCTGGTACATGGCCATGGAGGTCAGCATGGGCAGAGAGAGCAGCACGTTGATGCGCGAGGCCAGGGTGCCGACCCGCGCCGCCTTGGCCTTGGCGTCGGCGTCGGCCTCCTTGATGCCGAGCGCGATCTTCTGGTTGGGCCAGATCACCCCCCACACGTTGAGGAACATGATGATGGCCAGCCACACCCCGATGCCCATCAGGGCGAAACCGCGACCATTGGTCTCGGCTCCGCCGGCGAATCCGAAACTGAATACGCCCTCGGCGTACTCGCGCCCCCGAGAG
Organism: Caulobacteraceae bacterium; assembly: GCA_051002715.1. Taxonomy (GTDB): domain Bacteria; phylum Pseudomonadota; class Alphaproteobacteria; order Caulobacterales; family Caulobacteraceae; genus Acaudatibacter. The sequence continues at coordinate 5,055 of JBPCMA010000251.1, read as the reverse complement.
GCGGCGATGCAAAGGCCGGCCAGGACCGTGAACAGGGCGGACCAGCGGAACCAGAAGAGCGCCTCGGGGGTGATGTATTTGGAAATGGCCGGCTTAAGTTCGGCCGGGATGTCCGGCATCTTCCGGGTCTGCACGAAGTTGAAATAATAGAGCAACCCTATCCATAAAATACCGAAGAAGACGTGCATCCAGCGGAACACGGCCGTCCAGTACGACCCGTCCAGGCCGTGCGGGCTGTGCGAAAAGGCCCAGAGCATGATCACCGCCAGCAGCACGCTGACGATCATGGTGTTGCGGAAGTTCAGGAGAAGGCCAGACATCGTTCAACCCCTTGCGAGTCGCGGTCAGACCCGAAGGCATAGCCCGTTTCGCGGCGGGCGAAAAGAAGCCGGAGGAGGCGGCGGGGGACCGGCGCCCTTCAGGGCCGCGCCGGCTGGGGCGCGATGGGGGTGGCCGCCTCGTCGTCCTTCTTAGCGCCCCACAGAAGGATGATCGGCGAGGCGACGTAAATCGACGAATAGGTGCCGAGAACGATGCCGAACAAGAGCACGATCGAGAGCGGCCGCAGGGATTCGCCGCCGAACACCGCCAGACCCGACAGGGCCAGAAGGGCGGTGACCCCGGTGATGACGGTGCGCGACAAAGTCTCGTTCACCGAGAGGTCGATCAAGTCACGCAGCGGCATGCGTTTGTATTTTCGCCGATTTTCCCGCAATCGATCGAACACCACAACGGTGTCGTTCATGGAATAGCCGATGATGGTCAAGAGGGCGGCGATCAGGTTGAGGCTGAACTCAAGGCGCAGCAGCAGGATCAGGCCGAACGACAAGGTGAGATCGTGGAAGAGGGCCACCACCGCGCCCAGCCCGAACTGCAGCTCGAAGCGGAACCAGATGTAGAGCAGCATCAGGCCGACCGCCGCCAGGAGGGCGCCGACCCCCTTGATCTTCAGCTCCCCCGAGACCTCCGGCCCCACCACGTCGGTGCGCGGATAGGTGACCTCGCCCAGGGCCTGGCTGACGGCGGCCTTGACGCGGGTGACCACAACGCCCGGCAGCTGGCCGGCCGGGGTCTGGAAGCGCACCACCGCGTCGTCGGGCTTGCCGAAGGTCTGCACCTGCACGTCGCCCAGGTGAAGGGCGGTCAGGGCGCCGCGCACCTTGCCCAGGTCCACCGGCCTCGCGCCGGTGTTGAGCTCCAGCACCGTGCCGCCCTTGAAATCGATGCCGAGGTTGAGGCCGGGATAAAAGAAGCCGATCACCGTGGCGATCACCGCGACGATCGACAGGGTGGCGAACAGGCGCGCCAGCCGCACGAACCGGAAGTGGGTGTCGTGGGGAATGAGCTTGATCAGGGGCCACATGCGCGAATGTCCTAGCTGATCGGCAGCTTCTTGGGGCGGGCGGCGCGGAACCACCAGCCGATCAGGACCTGGGTGATCAGGACGGCGGTGAACACCGAGGTGAACACCCCGATGAGCAGGGTCAGGGCGAAGCCCTTCACCGGGCCGGCGCCCAGGTTGAACATGATGACGGCGGCCACCACCGTGGTGGCGTTGGCGTCGATGATGGTGGTCAGGGCGCGCTTGAAGCCGGCGTCGGCGGCGCTCATCGGCGGACGGCCGGCCCGCGCCTCGTCGCGCATCCGCTCATAAATGAGCACGTTGGCGTCCACCGCCACCGCCAGGGTCAACACCAAGCCGGCGACGCCGGGCAGGGTGAGGGTGGCGTGAAAGAGGCTCATGGCTCCCACGATCATCAGGCCATTGACCACCAGGGCGGCGGCCGCGAAGCCGCCGAACAGGCCATAGGCCAGGACGATGAAGGCGAAGATCAAGGCCGCGCCGATGATGATCGACAGCTCTCCGGCCTTGACCGCGTCGGCCCCCAGCTCGGCCCCGACGGTGTGCTGCTCGACCACGTTGAGCGGCGCGGGGAGCGCCCCCGACTTCAAGAGCAGGGCGAGGTCGTGGGCCGACTCCTCGGTGAAGTGGCCGGTGATCTCGCCGCTGCCGCCGGTGATGGCCGAGCGGATGTTGGGGGCCGAAATGATCCGCTTGTCGAGGACGATGGCGAACGGCTTGCCGATGTTCTGGGTGGTCACCTCGGCGAACCGGCGGGTGCCCTGGCCGTTGAAGCTGAAGGCCACCGCGGGCTGGTTGTTTTCGTCGTGGCTGCCGCTGGCGCTGGTCAGCATTTCGCCGGTCACCACCGAGCGGCGCTTGAGCACATAGGTGGGGGCGTAGCCGTCGTCGCTGGGAACCACCTCGTCATCGGGAGGAATGCGGCCGGCCGCCACATCCTCGGCGGCGAGGGCGGTGTCCACCATCTGGAAGGTCAGCTTGGCCGTCTTGCCGATCACCGCCTTGAGCTTTTCCGGGTCGCTCTCGCCGGGCGCCTCGACCACGATGCGGGCGTTTCCCTGCTGGGTGATCAGCGGCTCCTTGGCCCCCAGGGCGTCGATGCGCTTGCGGATAATCTCGATGGAGCGGGTCACCGCGTCGGTCGCCGCCGCCTTGGCCGCCTGGGCGACGAAGGCCACCTCGATGTGCTGGTCGGGCCGCCTCTGCACGGTGACGTCCCGCCCGCCGCCAAGCAGCCGCTCGCCCAGGGAATCGTTCAGCCGCTTGTAGGCGGCGTCCACCTGGCCGGGATCGGTGATGCGCACATCGATGGTGTCGCCGGCCGCCGCCAAGCCGGTGAAGGCGATCTGATCGGTGGTTTGGTCGCCGTGCAGCTTGGTGCGGATGTCCTCGGTGAGGTTGGTCAGCCGCTCCTTCTTGAGCGCGGCGGTGTCCACCTCCAGCAGCAGATAGGAACCGCCCTGCAGGTCGAGGCCGAGGGACAGCCTCTGATGCGGCATCCACCCCGGCAGGGCCGCCACCGCGCCGGGCGGCAGCAGGTTGGGCAGGGTGAAGATCAGGCCGAACAGGAACGAGAAAAGGACAAGGCCGATCTTCCAGCGGGTGAGAGCGAGCATGGGCGCGGGTCGACGCTTAGGGTCAGGACTTGGCGTCGTTGGCCGCCGCCGGCTCGCCGCGCGCGCGCACCTCGGCGACCATGGTCTTGACCACCTTGACGGTGACGTTCTGGGCGACCTCGACCCCCACCTCCTTGTCCTCCACCCGCACCACCTTGCCGATCAGGCCGCTCGAGAGGACCACCGTATCGCCCCGCTTGATCGAGGCGACCCTGGCCGCGTGTTCGCGGGCGCGGCGCTGCTGTGGACGCATGATCATGAAGTAGAACATCAGGGCGATGGCGCCCAGGAGGACGAACTGCTGGCCGCGGCCGGCTAGGAAGCCCCCGAGCCCGCCCACCGGGGCGGCGACAACGGCCAGAACGAGGGCGGGCGTGGCGAGCATTGTCTCTCCGCTGCGGCGATGGCGAGGCGCCCGGCCGGGGCGTCTCGGTAAAAGTCGCGGGAAGCTATGCGCCCGGCCGGTGTTTTGCAATGCGGGCGCGGCGCGAACCCACGCGGCCGCATCCAACGAACGGAATAGAAGCTCCGAGCGCGACCCGTCTTGGGCTCGCTACTGCGGCAGCACCAGGACCGGGTCGACCGGCCTGGCCTTGTCGGCGGGGGTCGGGGCGTAGCGGATCTCGAAGTGGAGTTGCGGTTCGGCGACCCCGCCGGTCTGGCCCACCTGGCCCAATTCCTCGCCCTGGGCGACCATCTGGCGCATCTGGACGCTGATCTTGTCGAGATGGGCGTAGGCGGTGACCCAGCCGTCGGCGTGCTTGACCAGCACCAGATTGCCGAAGCCCGGCACCTGGTCGCCGGCGTAGACCACGTTGCCGGCCGCGGCGGCGCGCACCACGGTTCCCTGCGGCGACTTCACGTCGATGCCGTCGTTGCGGCGGCCGACGCCCTTGACCCCGAAAGGCGAAATGATCTCGCCGCGCACCGGCCAGACGAACCGCCCCCGGCCGGCGCTGGCCACGGCCGCCTGCGACAAAGCTGGCGGCGCGATCGGCGTCGGGGCGTAGGCGTAAGAGCGCGGCGGTTGCGCCGCGATGCCGGCGTTGGGGCTTGGCCGGCCGGGCGCGTAGGTGGGCGGCCCGTAGGACCTCGTGACCGCGAGGCGCTGGGCGGCGGCCACCGCCCAGGGGCTGGGCACATAGGGGCCCGATTGGGGCGCGGACGCATAGGCCTGAACCGGCGGATGGGTCGCCGGGGGCGAGGACGGCCGGGCGGCAGGCGCCGGGTAGGCTCGAGCCAGGGGGGAAGACGCCAGCGGCGAAGCGGGCTGGGCCGGCCGCGACGCATAGACCTGGGCCGGCGGGCGGTAGAGCGGCGCGGGTTGCGGCACGGTTTCGGCGATCATCACGGTGGGCAGCTTGGTCGGGCCGCGATCGTCGAAATTGTCCGGCAGGGCCAGCTTGTCGCCCGCTCGCAGGCGCCCGCGCACCGGCAGGTCGTTGAGGTCGGCCAGGGCGGCGGGGGTGACGCCGAAGCGGGTCGCGACGACGCTCATGGTGTCGCCGGATTGAACCACATAGGCCTTGGCGACCGGGACCTTCAGGTGCTGCCCCGGCTGGAGGCCATAGGGCGCCTTCAGGCCATTGGCGTCCACCAGCACCTTGCGGGTGGTCTGAAGATCGCGGGCGATGGCGTCCAGGTGGTCGTGCTTCTGGACCTCGTAGTCGCGGAACATGCCGGTGGCGGCCACCACCTTGCCGCCGGCGACATAGCGGGCCGGGGCGGCGTGGTAGCGGATCCGAGGGGCGCGATAGACGGCCGGCGCGGGCGGCCTCGCCGCCGGCGGGGGCGGCGCCTCGACTAGCGCCGGAGGCGCCGTCTCCACGGGACTGGGGCTGGGCGGCGTGTAGCCCGGCGGCAGGGCGCTCTGGGCGGGGCTAGACGGGGGCGCGTTCGTCGGGGCGGCGACCGCCGGCGCGGACCCCGATCTGGCGCTCGCCGCCGCGCAGGCGTGCCTCTCCGCCGCCTTCCGGGCCGGCGAGTTCATGGTCGAGACCTACACCACCCAGGTGCTCCAGCCCCGCCTGGCCGGCGCGCCCAAGCTCCCAACCCTGCTCGGTTCCGTGCTCGAAT
>JBPCMA010000250.1:0-7426 GCA_051002715.1 Caulobacteraceae bacterium | reverse complement strand
TTGAAAATCCTCATTGTCGGCAAGCTCGGCAGCATCACCCACTGGCTGGAGGATTGCGCGGCCGCCTGGCGGGCCGACGGCCACGAGGTTCGCGTCGCGGCGTCCCGCGACCCCAGGGTCCACCCGGTGATCGAGACGGTGCTGCTGGACGAACGCCTCGGCGCGCCCGTGGCGGCCGCGATCGCCCGGCGGGCGCGACGGTTCGCCCCCGACCTGATCGCCGCCATCGGCGCCTATCACGTGCCCGCGCCGGTTCTGGAGCGCCTCTTTGCCCTGCCGGGACGTCCACCTCTCGTCGGTTGGGTCGGCGACCTGTTTTCGCCGGATGCGGCGAGGCTCGCCGCCCTGCTCGACGCGGTGGCCTATACCGACAGCGGCCTGGTGGCGCTGCACCAGCGGCTGGGCTTCGCCGCTCCCGCCTGGTTTCTTCCCCACGCGGTGAATCCGCGCGGGGCGGCGGCGCCGCGACGACCGTCGGCGGCGCGGCGCGACCGCCTGGTCTTCATCGCCAATCCCACCGACCATCGCCGCCGGATCGTCTCCCAGATCGCATCGCCGATCGACCTCTACGGGCGGGGATGGACGCCCGTCGCGACGGTCGACCATCATATCGCGGCGCGGCGCGTGCCGGCGAACGCGTTGCGGGGGCTCTATGGCCGTCATCTGGCGGCTCTCAACATCCGCAACGAACACCATGTCCTGGCCGGCCTCAACCAGCGCAACTTCGATCCCTATCTGGCCTCGACCCCGGTGATCACCGACGACCAGGGCGACCTGGCGCGGTGTTTCGATCCGGAGCGGGAAGTTCTGGTCTATCGGGATGTCGGCGAACTCAACGATCTTTACGCAAGGTTGCGCGCCGATCCTGGCTGGGCGGCGAGGATCGGCGCTCTGGGGCGGCGTCGGGTCCTGGCCGATCACACCTACGCGCGCCGCCTGGCCGCGATCGCCGCCCTGACGTGAACCCCGGCGCGCGGCCTTCACCCTTCTAAGCCCCCCGTTCCCGCGCTAAGACCTCGGCCGCCATGTCGCACAAGGAAAGCCCCGCGGACACCTTCAAGCGCGCCCTGGCGCACGCCGCGCGGTCCCTGGCCGAGCAACCGGACCTGGAAGTGGTGTTCTCCGGCGACGGGCCGAGTCTGGTGGGGCGGCGCGCCGTCCTGCCCCATCCGCCGCGCGAGCTCACCGGCCCCGAGACCACGCGCATCCGCGGCCTCGCCGACCAGATGGCGTTGCGCGTCGCCCATCATGACGACGCCATCCACGCCCGCGCCAAGCCCAGGTCGTTGGACGGCGCCCAGGTCTACGACGCCCTCGAACAGGCGCGCATCGAGGCCATCGGGGCCAACGCCCTCGTCGGTGTGCGCGACAACCTGACGGCCGTGTGGGAGCACGCCGCCGAGCGCAAGGGCCTGAACCGCCCGGTCGACCCGGCCGCCGCGCCGATGGCCGATATCGTCGCCCTGATGGTCCGCGAGCGGTTGACCGGCGAGCCGCCGCCGCCGGCCGCCCGTCCCCTCGTCGACGCCTTCCGCGCCGAGGTCGAGGCCAAGGCCGGGGCCGACCTCGACCGGCTGACCGGGGCCGCGAACGACCAGAAGGCCTTCGCGCGCATCGCTCGGGCGGTGGTGCGCGACCTTTCCATGGGCGACGACCTGGCCGACGCCGCCGACCGGGACGCCGAGGACGAAGCGGAGGACGGCGAGGCGGAGGCCGCCGGCGACGGCGAGGGTGACGGCGAGGAGCCGTCGCCGGGCGGCGAGTCCCTGGACGACAGCGAAAAGAGCCGCCGCGAGGCCGAGAGCGAAGAAAGCCGCTTTGCCGAGGCCGAGGAGGACGACAGCGCCGAGGCCACCGACGACGAACTCGAGACTGCCGACGGCGACCGGCCGGCCCGGCCGAACATCAAGGATCACGGTCGCCCCGAACCGGCCTACAAGGTGTTCACCGCCCAGCACGACGAGATCGTTTCGGCCGAGGAGTTGTGCGAGCCCGAGGAGCTTACCCGCCTTCGGGCCTACCTAGACCAGCAACTGGCCAGCCTTTCCAATGTCGTCTCGCGCCTAGCCAACCGCCTGCAGCGCAAGCTCCTGGCCCAGCAGAACCGCGCCTGGAGTTTCGACCTCGAGGAGGGGATGCTGGACGTGGCCCGCCTGACCCGGGTGATCGTCGACCCCACCGCGCCGCTGTCTTTCAAGCAGGAGGAGGAGACGGAGTTTCGCGACACCGTGGTCTCGCTGCTCATCGACAATTCCGGCTCCATGCGCGGCCGGCCGATCATGGTGGCGGCGGTGTGCGCCGACATCCTCGCCCGCACCTTGGAGCGCTGCGCCGTCAAGGTGGAGATCCTGGGTTTCACCACCCGGGCGTGGAAGGGCGGCGCCTCGCGCGACGACTGGCTGAAGGCCGGCAAGCCGGCGTCTCCGGGGCGGCTCAACGACCTGCGCCACATCGTCTACAAGAGCGCCGACGCGCCGTGGCGGCGGGCGCGCAAGAACCTCGGCTTGATGATGCGCGAGGGCCTCTTGAAGGAGAACATCGACGGCGAAGCGCTGATGTGGGCGCACCAGCGCCTGATCGGCCGCGCCGAACAGCGGCGCATCCTGATGGTTATTTCAGACGGCGCGCCGGTGGACGATTCGACCCTGTCGGTGAATTCCGGCCACTATCTGGAGCGGCATCTGCGGCGGGTGATCGCCGAGATCGAGGGCGGCTCGCCGGTGGAGTTGATCGCCATCGGCATCGGCCACGACGTCACCCGCTACTACCGGCGGGCCGTGACTATCGTCGATGTGGAACAGCTGGGCGGGGCGATCACCGAGCAACTCGCGGCCCTGTTCGAGGAGGAGCCGCGCGGGGCCGGCCGCGCCGGACGCGGCCTTCTCTCCCCGCCGCCCACCGTGCGGGGCGGCCCGCCGCTGAAGGCGACGACTTTCCGCAAGGTGCGGGAGGCTCTGGCGTGACCCCGGTCTGCGTCGCCGACTGGCGAGTGGCGGCGCGGCGGCGCCTGCCCAAGGTGCTCTTCGACTATCTCGACGGCGGATCCTATGGCGAGGCGACCTTGGCGGCCAACGTCGATGACCTGCGGGCCATCACCCTTCGCCAGCGGGTGCTGCGCGATGTCTCCCATCTTTCCCTGGCCACCGAACTGTTCGGCCAGAGCCTTTCCATGCCTGTGGTGCTGGGGCCGATCGGCCTTGGCGGCATGTACGCCCGTCGCGGGGAAGCGCTTGCGGCGCGGGCGGCGAAGGCGGCGGGCGTTCCCTCCAGCCTTTCCGCCCTGGGGATTTGCGCCATCGACGAGGTCGCCCGCGCCGCCGCCCCGCCGTGGTTTCAGCTCTACATGATCCGCGACCGAGGCTTCATGGCCGACCTCCTGGCGGCGGCGCGCGAGGCGTCCTGCCCGGTGCTGCTGTTCACCGTCGATCTGCCCATTCCCGGGGCGCGCTACCGCGACGCGCGCAACGGGATGACCTCCGCCAGACCGGCGGCGCGGGCCCGTCACGCCCTGGACGGCCTCGCCCACCCCTCCTGGCTGTGGAACGTCCAGTTGCGCGGCCGGCCGCACACCCTGGGTAATTTCGCCGCCGCCGCCGCCGACTTGAAAAGCCTCACCCAGTATTGGACGTGGATCGGCCGCAACTTCGATCCATCCCTGACCTGGAAGGACATCGACTGGGTGCGCGAGCGCTGGCCCGGGCCGATCGCGCTCAAGGGCATCCTGGACGCCGAGGACGCGCGCGAGGCGCGGCGGTGCGGTGTGGACGGCGTGGTGGTCTCTAACCACGGCGGCCGGCAACTGGACGGGGCGCCATCGACCATCGCCGCCCTGCCGGCCATCGCCGAGGCGGTGGGCGGCGACCTGACGGTGCTGATGGACGGCGGCGTCCGCTCGGGCCTGGACGTCCTGAAGGCCCTGGCCCTCGGCGCCGAGGCCTGCCTGATCGGCCGCGCCTGGGCCTGGGCCCTCGCCGGCGGCGGCGAGACCGGGGTGGCGCGGGTGCTGGGAACCATCCGCCAGGAACTGCGCGTGGCCATGTCGCTCACCGGCTGCACCGACGTTCGGGCGGCCGGTCGCGAACTCCTTGGCCGGTGATCAGGCGGTCTGGGCGGAGAGCTTGGCTTTGATTTGCTTCTTGATCTTCAAGGCGCGCGGCGACAGAGTTTCGTCGCGGGCCTTGACCAGAAAGCTGTCCAGGCCGCCGCGGAAATCCAGGGTCCGCAAGGCGGCGTTGGAGATGCGCAGGCGGAACGCCTGCCCCAGGCTGTCGGACTGCAGGGTGGCGGGCGCGAGAGCAGGCAGGAACCGGCGCTTGGTCTTGATGTTGGAGTGGCTCACATTGTGGCCGGTCATCGGACCGACGCCGGTGAGTTCGCAACGGCGTGACATGGCGCCAGACCTTCGATTCGAGCCAACGGGAACGCGCCGCCGTCAAGGCCGGCGCGGGAGCGGGCGATATAGGCCGCCCGCCTCGCGCGCGTCAAGTTTGGGACGGCTGGGCGCGGGCGCCAGGGGCCGGCCCGACACGATGGCGCTTGCCCGCGCCGTCCGATTCCCGCCTCGCTCGCCGCATCAGGTTTGTGGACAAATCATTCGCGGATACAATATCTTGTAGGGAACAAAGGCCGAATAAAATTGAAGTCACTGATTCGGACACGGTTCGTTTCGCGCCTGTTCACGGCCGCCCATCGCCGGCGTTAAGGGATGGAGGGCCGCGCGCGACCGGCGGCTCCTCGCCATTGACAATCCGCGGCGGCGGCCGAAATACACCCGGCCGCGCGCCTCGCGCCCACCCGCCACGGTTCTGATGACCTATATCGTCACCGACGCCTGCATAAAGTGCAAATACATGGACTGCGTGGAGGTGTGCCCGGTCGATTGCTTCTACGAGGGCGAGAACTTTCTGGCCATCAGTCCCGACGAATGCATCGACTGCGGCGTGTGCGAACCCGAATGCCCGGTGGACGCGATCAAGCCGGACACCGAGGACGATCCGGACGGCAAATGGCTGCGCATCAACACCGACTATGCGCGCATCTGGCCCAACATCACCGTCAAGGGAACGCCCCCCGCCGACGCCGAACGGTGGGAGCGCGAGACCGATAAGCTGGAAAACCATTTCAGCGAAAAGCCCGGCAAGGGCTCTTAACAGCGCGACGGCCGGCGCGCGACGCGCGACGCGCGACGGGTCCATCCGCCGCACGGCGCGCGCCTTTAAAACCGCACGATTTTGTGGTAGCTTATCTCAAATGGCGGCGATCTATCCGATCGCTTTAATGACTCTCCAGCCTTGAGGCGGCGAATTCCGTCATGGCGCGGCTGGGCGCCGCGCCGGCCGACGCCGGCGCCGCCGACAGAACAGGAATTTGAACAACCGATGAGCCTCAAGATCGAACATGATTTCAAGGTCGGCGACCACGTCGTCTATCCCGCCCACGGGGTCGGGGTCGTGGCGGGCGTCGAGACCCAGGACGTCGCCGGCACGTCTCTGGAACTCTACATCATCACTTTCGACCATGAGAAGATGACCCTGCGGGTCCCCACCCGGAAGGCCAAGACGGCAGGCCTGCGGGGCCTCGCCGAGGGCAATGTGGTTTCCCAGGCCTTGACCACCTTGAAGGGGCGCGCCCGCGTCAAGCGCACTATGTGGAGCCGCCGCGCCCAGGAATACGAAGCCAAGATCAACTCCGGCGACCTCATTTCCATCGCCGAGGTGGTCCGCGACCTGCACCGCTCGGAAAGCCAGCCCGAACAATCCTATTCCGAGCGCCAGCTCTATGAATCGGCCCTCGACCGCATGGCGCGAGAGGTCGCGGCCATCGAGCGCATCGACCGCGACGCCGCCATCACCCTGCTGCACAAATCGTTGCAAAAGGCCGCCTGAGGCGCGCCAATGGGTCCCGCCGCTTCGCATGGAGACGGCGGCGGCGCCAGGACCGAACTGGAAGCGGGAGACATCGTTCGCCTGCCCCATCGGGCCTTCCCTCTCTCCGCGGAGGAGACGGCGTTGCTCGTGGCCGGCCTCTCCGACGGGGGAGCCAAGAACGTCAGTCTGGATCCCGCCACCGGCGCGGTGAGCGGCGTGGCGCCGGGGGCCGGCCAGGGCGCCCGCCTCGCCGCCCTCATGGGCCGTTTCGCCGATTGGGCGACGGCCCTGGTCGCCGAGATCGCGCCGCCCTACGCCGATCACCTGGAGCGCGGGCGGACCAGCTTCCGCCCCAGGGCGATCGACGCCGCGCCATTGAGCCCGCGCAAGGACGACCGGCGGCTGCACGCCGACGCCTTTGTCTCTCGGCCGACCGGCGGAGCGCGCATCCTGCGCGTCTTCGTCAATATCAATCCGGACGGCGCGTCGCGCCTCTGGCAGGTCGGCGAGCCCTTCGAGCGCTACGCCCGCCGGTGGATCGGCCAGATTCGCCCACCCTGGCCAGGCGAAGCGTGGCTGCTGTATCGCCTCGGCCTCACCCGAACCCGGCGAACCGCCTACGACACCCTGATGCTAGGTCTGCACGACCGCGCCAAGCTGGACGGCGCCTATCAGGCGGGCGCGCCCCGCCGCGAGGTCGCCTTTCCGGCTGGGAGCAGTTGGGTGGTGTTCACCGACGCCGTGGTCCACGCGGCGGTGGCCGGGCGCTTCGCGCTCGAACAAACCTTCTATCTGCCGGTCGACGCCATGGCTGACCCGGCCGCCTCGCCGCTGCGGGTGCTGGAGGCAATGACGGGCCGGCGCCTGGCCTGACCGCGCCATTCGCGCTTGCCGGCATGCGCCGCAATTCCTCGGCCAACCACGCGGCGCCAGCCGTTGTCGCCCGCTCCCAGTAGCATTATGAAAGTCGGCGTGTCCCGTTAGCTCAGCAGGATAGAGCACCGGTTTCCTAAACCGGGGGTCAGAGGTTCGAGTCCTCTACGGGACGCGCGCGACGGAAATCGCCGCGCAAGCCGTTGTTGACAGGGGAACCCCCGCGGCGCCCATGCCGTCGACCCAGCCTCGCCGAGGCTGCCATGCCTGTTCTGGAGGAATCCATGCGTCGTTTTATCCTGACCGCGACCCTCGCCCTTGGGGCGATGTCGAGCGCGGGCGCGCCCGCGCTCGCTCAGCCCGCTCCAGCCGCGCCCTATGGCGCCGCCACGTCCGGTGTCGGAAAGAACATGGTGGTCGCCGGGCCAGCCGCACGGGCGCGGGTCCGCTGTGGCCGCTACCGCTGCGGGCGAGCCAACGTCCGCGCGGCAAGGCCCGTCGCCCCGGCCGCCGTCGCGCGCCCGCCGGCGGGTTACGCCACACCTCTGCACTGAAGCTTGGCGGGCGCGTTCGGAGGACGCGCCGGGCGCTCCGCCCGGCGCGGCCCGTCTTAGTGGACCAGCGTCTTCAGGTTCTCCATCTCTTCCTTGAGGCGCAATTTCTGTCGTTTCAGGTCGGTTAGGCGC
>JBPCMA010000249.1:0-20769 GCA_051002715.1 Caulobacteraceae bacterium | reverse complement strand
GCCCTCGCGCCAATAGTGCGCGCGGGTGGTTTCAGTCCAAGCCATCGTGACCTCCATTGAGCTTCGCAACCCAACGGAATCACAACCGGTTGAAATCACCCACTTTCTTTTTCAGTCAGCCTCTTAGCCGCGCTGTTGCTGGAGCTTGGCGAATAGTACGCGGAGGCGTGGGCCGAAGCGATGGGCGCGTTGATCGACCGCCTACAGCGGCCAGCTTCCACGATGCTCAACCCGAGGCGGATTTATTCTTTTGTGCGTAAAAATGTCCGCGCCCTTTCAAGGCGGTCGGCCTAAACAAAGGGAATTATCCCCTTGACATAATAACCCCTATCTGTAGTATGGCCTCAACGGAGCGAGGCCATGAGCGACTTTTCTAATCCCATCTTCCACGACGAGACCAAGGCCCGCGAGTGGCTTGAGCGCCGGCTGTGGCCCGATGGCCCGATCTGCCCTCATTGCGGGGTGATCGACCAGGCCACGCGCCTGAAAGGCAAGTCTCACCGCCCTGGTCTGTTCCAGTGCAACGCCTGCCTAAAGCCGTTCACCGTCACGGTCGGGACGCTCTATGAGCGCTCGCACGTTCCGCTCCACAAGTGGCTGGGCGCGACCCATCTGATGATGGCGTCGAAGAAGGGCATGAGCGCCATGCAGATCAAGCGCATGATCGGCGTGACCTACAAGACCGCTTGGTTCCTCTGCCATCGCATCCGCGAGTCGCTGCGTGAGGCCGACACCGGCCCGCTTGGCGGGGCGAACAAGGTGGTCGAAGCGGACGAGACCTATGTCGGCGGCAAGGAGAAGAACAAACACGCCCACAAGCGTGCCCCCGGCTCTCAGGGCGGGGCGAACAAGGAGGCCGTGGTCGCCCTGGTGGAGCGCGACGGGAAGGTCCGCTCGCATCATGTCCCTTCGGTCAGCGCCGAGACCCTGAAGCCGATCCTGACCGCTCAGATCGACGCCGCGACGCACATCATGACGGACGGCTCAACGGTCTATCCGGCCATCACCGACGGCTTCGCGGGCCACAGCACCGTCAATCACTCCATCGAGGAGTACGTTCGCGGCGGCGGCTTCATCCACACCAACTCCGTCGAGAGCTATTTCGCCATTCTGAAACGCGGCATCGTCGGAACCTTCCATCACGTCTCGCCGCAGCACCTGAAGCGCTACGTCGGCGAGTTCGACTTCCGCTACAACGAGCGCGAGGCCCTTGGCGTCACCGATGCCGAGCGCATGTCCAAGTCCATCGGCGGAATCGTCGGCAAGCGCCTCACCTATCAGCGGATTGGTGAAGGGGCTATCGCCTGAGGGGGAGGCGCCGCGCGCGCCGCGCAAGAGGGGGGAGTTGGCGATGCCTTATGACGAACTGGGCCTTCGAGCATTGATCGCGAGTCTGGACAGGGGAAATCCTGGCCGCGATGCTAAGGCGAGAACCACGTTGCACCGAATCTTGGACGAACCGAATAACGGCATAAGCCCGAGTTGATCGACGAGATCAAAACGGCCCTAACGGTGCTCCCACCTCGCCGGGTAAGCCAGCCTACCACTATGCGCCGATGCGACGGCCTCGCCGGCGGCGGCCCGATTTCCTTGAGATGAAACTGAAGCGGCCACGCTTCGGCGGCGGCCGAGCCGTCTTCTGTCACCCCTTCGATAATCCAGAACGGCTCGGTCGCTCGGAACAACCCGCCGCCTTGGTGCGTGAGCACGTTGACACCGCCCGCCTGGTCATTGACCTGGATTTCAGGCCCAACAGGCAATTCGATCTCGAACATGCCGCGGGCATAGCGTCACGACCTCTCGCCTCCGCTCTATTTTCGTGAAACAGTGCGCCGTCGCCTTCGGCTTGATCACCGGGAGCGATGCGCTAATCGCGCAACACACTGGGAACCCCGCTTTGTCGGGTGGCTCCCGGAATACAAGATCCCTCGTGGGAAATACGGGGCGCGCGGACCCTGTGTGCGCGCGATCAACCGCCCGGCTGAAGCCGGGCCGCAGGGGTAAAACTATGCGATGGATTGCGATTGTCTTGGCCACCATTGTTGTCAGCGGGTGTGGCCGTTCCGACAATGGCGTGAACACTCCAGACGCGGCTTATAACGCCGCTGACGTTGCGAACACCGCCGCCGACGCTGCGGCGGATGCCAATGCGGCGGCCGGGGGAGCCGCCAATGAAGCCCCCACGGCGCGTCAATGGTGGATCGCCAACGCCGATTCCACGGCCTGTATCGACGGCGGATCGCCGGCCGATAAGATTAAAGGCCTTCGCGAGCAAGGCGCCGGCCCATCGAGTTACGAGCAAAAGGACATGAATGGGAACATCGTCTATGTCCAGGTGGACGGATGGATGAATGGAGGTCAGGATACCTTCTGGAAATTCTATCCGAACGAGGTCGATTGCGAAAATGCGGTCAAAAAAGAGAACGGGACAGCCGCTGAACTCCAATAGGGATGGCCACCTTCACCGAGTCCTCGACTTCGGTCAAAGTCCCGCCGAGGTCGCCGACCGAGACGCGCGCCGGGGGCTGACGGCAACACAGATCGCCGCGCTGATCGTCGATGAAGCCGACCTATCGCGGCTTGGCCGCTGGGCTGGCGCGCCGGCGCCTAGGCGAAGGCGCCCCAGCCGGCTTTGACTCCGCCGTGGCCTTTGGCTCACGGTGTTTCGCGGCGGTGTGAAGCGCCACGTCCACGGCGCGTTCGAACCGCTGCCAGGCGTCAGGGTCGGGATCGGATTTTGGGGGGGAATTTTCCGGCATGGACAATCACGATCCGTCGCCGCCCAAAGACCTGGGCGGCGCCTTCAATTTGCCCCTTGGAGACGCGCAATTCAATGAGATCGGAGCGCTGACGGTTCTCTGGTCGCAGTTCGAATTCTTGACCGAATGGGCCATCTACCACCTACGGAACCAAACCTTCACCGAAGGGCGCCGAACAACGCTTCCCAGAGATGTTTCAAAGCGGATTGGAGTTCTGCAGGGATTGGCGGGCGATCGGGTTCAACCGCCAGAACGCGCCGAACTCCTAGCGATCTGCGACCAAGGCCTTAAGACTGCGAAAAAGCGAAACCTCGCCGCTCACGGCAATTGGTGGTTCCACGATGATCAGGGCGAAACGTGCGCAGTGTCTTGGTTCAAGGTCGCGCCCGAAGATTGGCTAGAATTCCTTCGCGTTTCGGAACTTCCTGCGTTGATAGCCGAGGTCGCCGCTATCGGGAGGTCTCTATCGGGGCTTTTGGAGCGGCTTCACGCGCGGCTAGCATAGCGGTGTAAACGGCCGTGACCATATTGGCGGCGTGCCCCCTGGCGCCCGGTTGAAACAGCCATTCAAATCCATGAAAAGCGCTTTTCCCCGCCTGGATCATAGCGGGGGTGATCTCGGTCACCGGCCTGTCACGCGTCGCGGAATCTACCATTTGTGCCTACTACGTTAAAGGGATGATTCCCTAAACAAAGCGTAAACGGCGGCGTCAGGCGCGCACCTTTCCCAGCCGCCTGACCGCCGCCTTCAAGGGGCGCGCGCCTTCGTCGTAGTCGCGCCACGCCTTGGTCTTGGCGAGTAGGGTCGGAACGGTGCGCAGAGTAAAGGCGGCTGGATCGAGGCCGGCGCGCACCTGGGTCCAGGTGAGCGGCATGGATACGGTGGCCAGAGGGCGGGCGCGGGGAGAGAAGGGCGCCACGGCCGTCGCCATGCGGTCGTTGCGCAGATAATCGAGGAAGATGCGGCCGGCCCGCAGTTTCTTAGCCATGTTCAGGACGTAGCCCGCCGGCGTGTCGGCGGCCATGCGGGCGCACACCTCGCGGGAAAAGGCCTTGGCGGCCGGCCAGTCGGCCCGGTCGCTGAGCGGCGTCACCACATGCAGCCCCTTGCCGCCGGTGGTCTTGCAGAAGGCGGCCAGCCCCAGCCCCTCCAGCCGCTCGCGCAGTTCGCGCGCCGCCGCCATCACCTTGTCGAAGCCCACGTCGGGGGCCGGATCGAGGTCGAACACCAGCCGGCCGGCAACCTCGCGGCGGCCCGGCTGGCAACCCCAGGGGTGCAGCTCCACGCCGGCCGTCTGGGCGACCGCCGCCAGGCCTTCCTTGCGGTCGATCTGCAGATAAGGCTGACGGTCGCCCGAGACGGTCACCAGTTCCAGGAGGCTGGATGTCCCCTTCATGGCGTGCCGCTGAAAGAAGCACTCGCCGCGGACGCCGTCGGGGGCGCGGATGATCGAGCAGGGCCGACCGCGAATATGCGGCAGGAGTCGGTCGCCCACCGCTTCGAAATAGAGCGCGAGATCGAGCTTGGTGATCGGCCGGCCTTCGCCATCGTCCGGCCACAGCGCCTTCGCCGGATTGGAGAGAGCAACCCCCATCACCTTGTTGGGAGCGGTGGCGCCGGAGGGGCGGCGGGGCGCGGCGAGGCGAGCGTCTTCCGCCGGCGCGGGCGTCTCGGCCTCCACCTCGGCCGCCGGCTTGTCTTGCCGCAGCCCCTTGAAGGCGGCTTGGCGCAGGGCGCCGTCGCCGGTGAAGCCGGCGTATTCGATCTCGGCGACCAACACGGGCTTCAGCCAATGGACGTTGGCCGCCGCCTTGGGGGCGCCCGCGTCGCTGAATGGGGAGGCCTTGGCGGCATTGTCTTTCAGGGCGGGCAGAAGGGCTTCGACCGCGCGTTTGGAAAAGCCCGTGCCGATACGGCCGACATGGATGAGCTTGCCATCGCGGAAAACCCCGGCGATCAGGGAGCGAAAGGCCCCTGCGGTGGTGGTCCAGGCGCCCAGCACGACCTCATGGCCGCCCCGGCATTTGGCCTTGACCCACGCCTCGCCGCGCCCGGACCGATAGGGGGTGTCCAGGCGTTTCGAAACGATGCCCTCGAGAGACATCTGGCAGGCCGAGCGCAAAACCGCCTCGCCGGCCATGGCGAAATGTTCGACGAAGCGGATGCGATCCGCGCCCGCTCCAGTCAGGCCGCCCAGGCGGGCCCGCAAACGTACCTTGCGGTCGGTGAGCGGCAAGTCGCGCAAGTCCCTCCCCTCCTCGTGGAGCAGGTCGAAGGCGAAGAAGATCAGGTCGTCGGTGGCGTCGTCGGCCAGGGCGGCCTGCAGGGCGGCGAAGTCGGGCGATCCCCCGTGGTCGAGGGCGACGATTTCACCATCGATCAGACAGTCTCCAAGACCGGCCGCGGCCCGGGCGATGGCGCCGAACCGATCGGTCCAATCCAGTCCTTTGCGGGTGCGGATCGTCGCAGCCCGGCCGTCGGCGCGCAGCTCCGCCCTATAGCCGTCGAACTTGATTTCGTGAATCCAGCCCTTTCCCGCCGGCGGGCGGTCCACCAGCTTGCACAGTTGGGGCGGGACAAAGTCGGGAAGGCCCGCGCTCTTGCGCGCCTTGGGCGCCGCCTTTGGCCGAGCCTGGCCCGTTGGGGCGGCCTCGCCCTTGGGGCGTGATCGCCAGACGGCGTCGGCGCCGTCGGCCTTGGCCAGGATGAAGGGTTTGGGCGCGCGCCCCTTGCCGGCCGCGATGGCCTTCATCGTCCGCCCAGAAGAGACCGAACGATCCTCGGCGAGCAGGTTCGCGGCGTCGCCCGGGTGGGCGGCGACATCCTTGTGCTTGATTAGCAGCCAGTTGACGCGCTTGCCTCGCTCGCGATCGCGCCCCATGCGCACCAGCACCCAGCCACCGTGTAGCCGCTCCCCCTCGAGGACAAACTTCAGTTCGCCCTCGGCGAGGGATTTGGCCGGGTTGGCGTCCTGTTCGGGGGCCCAGAACCCGCGATCCCACATCTGGACGGTACCGCCGCCGTACTGGCCCTCCGGGATGGTTCCTTCAAAATCGCCGTAGTCGAGGGGATGGTCCTCCACCTCCACGGCGAGGCGTTTGTCGGCGGGGTCCAGCGAGGGTCCCCGGGTCACCGCCCAGGATTTGAAGACGCCGCCCACCTCCAGGCGTAGATCGTAGTGCAGGCGGGTGGCGTCATGCTTCTGGATGACGTAGCGGAGACGGTTCGATTGGGGCGGTCGGCCGCTTCCGCTGGGCTCGGCCGTAACGTCGAAATTCCGTTTGGCGCGGTAGGCCGCCAGCTTCGCCCGGGTCACCCTCGTCCATCGCCTCGCGCAAAATCCGTCTGGTCGGCGACTGGAACAGCGGCAGGCGCGGTTCATGCGACGCCTGAAGAGCCGCGACAAAGGCGTCGCGCCAGACCTCGACGTCACTTTGCCGGACGCCATCCATCAAACGTCGCCAGCGCGCGATGCGTTCCCCCCGTTCCATCGAGAGGGCCCGCTTGAGGCCCTCCGAAATCTCCTCGCGGGAGAAGGGATTGACGATCACCGCGTCGGACATCTGGCGCGCCGCCCCGGCGAACCGCGACAGCACCAGAACCCCTGGATCGTCCGGATTCTGCGCCGCGACATATTCCTTGGCCACCAGGTTCATGCCGTCGCGCAGCGGCGTCACCAAGCAGACGCGAGCAGCGCGGTAGACGCCGGCCAGTTCGTCGCGGCGATAGTTGCGGTGAACATAACGGATGGGGGTTGAATCCATGTCGGCATAGGCGCCGTTGATCCGCCCGCACAGGGCGTCGATGCGCGCCCGCAAGTCCTGATAGGCCTCGACCTCGCCGCGCGAGGTGGGCGCCACCTGCAGATAGAGCACTTCGCGCCGCAGGTCCGGATTGTCCTCCAGGAAGCGCTCGAAACCAAGCAAGCGCTCTTCCAGGCCTTTCGAATAGTCGAGGCGATCGACGCCGACGATGAGGGCGCGGAACACGCTGGCCGCCGCCATGCGATCGTAGGCGAGGTTGGCCAAGGGCGAGGCGGCGAGAATCTGAAATTCCTTCACATCCAGGCCGATGGGGAAGACCTGCGCGCGCAAGGTCGTGCCGAACGCCTCCAGGCGCCCATCGGGACCCCAGGCCCCGCCCGCCTCGCCCAACACGTAGGATTCGAAGGCCCACAGCCATTCGTCGGTTTGGAAGCCCACCAAGTCGTAGGAAAACAGGGCTTCAACGAGCTGCCGATTGCGCGGCAGGGTGGTCAGCAACTGCGGGGCGGGCCATGGAATGTGCAGGAAAAACCCGATCGGATTTGTGATCCCCAGGCGGCGCAACTCCCGGCCCAGGGGTATCATGTGATAGTCGTGGACCCAGATCAGGTCGTCGGGCTCGATGAGGGGCGCCAGGGTTTCCGCGAACCGCCGGTTCACCCGGTCGTATCCTTCGCCGAAGGAACGGTCGTAGGCAGTCAGGTCGATGCGGTAGTGGAAGAGCGGCCACAAGGTGCCGTTGGCGAAGCCGTTGTAGTATTCCTGGTAGTCGGCCTCATCCAGATCGACCGTCGCCACCGTCACGTCGTCCACTTGGCGAGTGTGGATTTCGCCGGTGAAAGTCTCCACCGTCTCGCCGCTCCAGCCGAACCAGAAGCCGGAATATTCCCGAAGCGCCGCCGACAGGGCCACCGCCAAGCCGCCCGCCGGCCCTTCCCCCAGCTTCTCCGGCGCGCTGACGCGGTTGGAGACGACGATCAGGCGGCTCATCGCACCGAACTCCACGGGCGGCTCAACAGCACGGCGCAGTTGATCAGACCAACTAGCGAGTAGGTCTGCGGATAGTTCCCCCACAAGGCCCCATCGCTCAGGCTGACATCCTCCGAAAGCAGGCCGGCGTGGTTCCGCCTGGCGAGCATTTCCTCGAAGAGGCGCCGCGCCTCCTCCGCCTCGCCGATGAGATAAAGTCCCTCGATGAACCAGAAGGTGCAGAAGTTGAAGGCGGTCTCGGGCGCGCCAAAATCGTCCGGCTGGTCATAGCGCAGGAGGTTCGATCCGCGCCGCAGATGCTTTTCGATCGCCTTCAACGTGTCGCGGTGGCGCGGATCTTCGGGGGTGAGGAATCGAAGGTCCATCAACTGGGTGAGGCTGGCGTCCAGCTCGTCGCCGCCGAAGGTGGCCGCGAAATGGCCGGCCTCTGCGTTCCACGCCTTCTCCTCGATGGCCGCCCGGACCACGTCGGCCCTTTCGATCCAGAAAGTCGCCCGGGCGGCGAGGCCGAGCTTTTCGGCCGCCTTGGCCAGCCGATCGCAGGCGGCCCAGCACATGGCGGCCGAATAGGTGTGCACCGCCGAGCGGGTGCGCAGTTCCCACAGGCCCGCGTCGGGCTTGTCGAAAAGGGCGAAGGCCCGCTCGCCTACCCGCTCCAGCACCTCGAAGTCGGCGTGGGTGGCCGGGCGCAACAGGCGCTCGTCGAAGAAGGCCTGAACGTTGGAAAGCACGATCTGACCGTAGACATCGTGCTGGATGTGCTCATGGGCCTGATTGCCGACCCGGACGGGCCCCATGTTTCGGTATCCCGGCAGGGAATCGACGATGCGTTCCTTGAGGATCGGCTCGTAACCGACGCCGTAGACGGGCTGGATGTGGCCACCGTTGGCCGCGTCGACGATATTGCGCAGATAGCCCAGGTAGGGCTCCAGAATGTCCACCGCGCCCAGCCGATTGAGCGCCTGCACCACATAGTAGGCATCGCGGATCCAGCAGTAGCGGTAGTCCCAGTTGCGGCCGCTGCCCGGCGATTCGGGGATGGAGGTGGTCAAGGCCGCGACGATGGCCCCGGTTTCCTCATAGGCGCACAGTTTCAAGGTGATGGCGGCGCGGATCACCGCCTCCTGCCATTCGAGGGGGATGGCCAAGGTTCTCACCCACTCGCGCCAATAGGCGGCGGTGTCCTCCAGCATGGTGTTGGCGATGGACAGCACCTCGCCCTGGAACGGTTCATCGGGGCCCAGGAAATAGGCGGCCGGCTCTTCGAGGCGAAAGGTCCGCTCTTGCAGGACGTGGGAGACCGGAAGATTGGTGGTCAGCCTCAAGGTCACGTCCCGAGCGGCGTAGCGGATGTGATTGGAGCCGGAGGTGACCCGCGCCGGCGCGGCCCCCCAGTTGACGGCGGGGCGAAGGCGAAGGGTGATGCGCGGCGCGCCGACCAGAGGTCGGATGAGCCGGATGAAGGAGGTCGGCCTATAACCGCGTCCGTAGAGGCGAAAGCGCGGCGCGAAGTCGATGATCTCGGCCCGGGCGCCGGCTCCGTCGGTGATTTCGGTGCGCAGGATGGGCGTGTTGCGCAAATAGGCCTGCCGGGTCTCCTCGGCTCCGGCCACCTCCACCGACCAGAAACCCACGGCGCCTGGGCCAAACGCCGCGTCGCCGGCCAGGAGGCTGGAAAACACCGGATCGCTGTCGACGCGGGGCGCGCAGCACCACACGAAGCAGCCCTGGCGGTCGATCAGGGCGCTGATGGCGGAATTGCCGATCGGCGCGAGATCGAGATCGCGCATCGCTTTAGCTCGCCGCCAAGGCGCGGCGCAGCCAGGACTGGGCGGCGGCCACGTTGGCGAGGCCGTAGAGCGCCGCCGTGGGCCGGCGCGTCCCCACGATCACGCCGTAGCCGCAAAGGGCGCGCGCCGCCTCGAAGCCGTTTTCGTCGGTGAGATCGTCGCCGATGAAGACGGGGATGAAGCCGGCGAAGGGGGGCTCGGCCATGAAGGCGGCGACCGCGTCGCCCTTATCGGGGCCAGGGGCCCGGAGTTCGACCACCATGTCGCCGTCTTGAATCTCCAGGCCCAGGTGGGAGGCTAGGCGCCGCGCCAGGGCCCGGCAAGCCCCCGCCGCCGCCGGCGCGGCGCGGTAATGCAGGGCGACCGCTCCGCCCTTGTTTTCCACCAGAAGCCAGCGCTGAGCCTCGGCGAAGGAAAGGAAGGCTCTCAAGGCTTCGTCGAGACGACCATCGCCGCCCGTCGCGGTGATCCGCCCGTCGGCGGCGCGCCGCACCAGGCCGTGGACGGCGGCCACCGCGCGAACCCGCCCCTCCAGCACCCGGTCGAGATCGCCGAGCGCGCGGCCGCTCACCACCGCCAAGCGTCCGGCCAGAGCGCGGTCGAGCGCATCCAACAAGCGCCGACGCGAAGCGTTGGGCTTCACGGCATCCGGCGTCGCTTCGATGGGCGCGAGCGTTCCGTCGAGGTCAGCGAAGAGGGCGATCCGCGCCAGTCTCGGGACCGGCGGAGTCGACGGTCCTTTGTGGATCAGGATGCGAGACGCCGCCGATGTCATGAAATCCGTTTCTCCCCCAATCACGGCCACGGGACGCGGTGGGGGCTCATTCGATCCCCATCCACCGCCAAGCCTTACCCTTCGATTACCACCGAAACGGCCCGATCCGAACTCGGTCCCGGAATGGCCGCCATCCCGCCGCCGAGCCGCTGAAAATCGATATCCACACAGGCGCCGCCGACGGCGAGGCCGGTCAGCGACAACTGGTCCACGCCGGCCGGCAGGCTCGGGCGGACGAGGCGCACCTCGCGGCGCTCGGCGTCGATGGAGAGCCCCAGGCAGGCCTGCAGCATCATGAAGGTCGAGCCCGCCGCCCAGGCTTGCGGCATGCAGGCCACGGGATAGGCGATCGGCGGTTCGTCGGCTTGCCGCACAAAGCCGCACAGCAGTTCGGGCATGCGCATGGCGAAACTCTTGGAGACCTCGAACAAATCGAAGAGGAGCTTGGTCGCCCCGGCCCGATCGCCATAGCGAGCCATGCCCGCCACCGCCAGCGCCGTGTCATGCGGCCAGATCGAGCCGTTGTGGTAGGACATGGGGTTGAAGCGCGTCGATCCCACCGCCAGGGTGCGCACGCCCCAGCCGCTGTCGAACTTGGGGGACAGCAAGCGCTCGGTGACCTTGCGCGCCCGCTCCGCGCTCGGCAGCCCGACGAACAGCAGATGGCCGGGATTGGACGCCAGCGGGCCGCAAAGTTCGCCCGCGCCGTCGATCGCCAGGCCATAAAATCCCCGCCGTTCCATCCAGAAACGGGCTTCGACCGCTTCGCGCATGACCTTCGCGCGCGCCAACCACCCATCGGACCCCGGTTCGCCCAGCCGAGCGGCCATGGACGCCATGGCCCGCCACGCCGCGAAGGCGTAGCCCTGCACCTCCACCAGGGCGATGGGGCCGGGCGCGAACCGCCCGTCATCGTGGAACACCGAATCGATGCTGTCCTTCCATCCTTGATTGGCAAGGCCGCTGTCGGCGGCGCGCGCATAGTCGATCAGCCCGTCGCCGTTGGAATCCCCATAGTCGTCGAGCCAGCGGATGGCCCCGAGAAGGGCCGGCCAAAGGCGACGAACGAGCGCCACATCGCCGGTGCGCCGCAGATAGGCTCCGGCGAGGGCGACGAACAGCGGGGTCGTATCGACTCCGCCATAGTAGAGGCCAAAGGGGATTTCCCGCAGCGCCGCCATTTCGCCGCGGCGCGTCTCGTGCATGATCTTGCCCGGCGCGGCGTCGCCCACCGCCGACACCTCCGCCGCCTGGCGACCGGCGAGATAGCTCAGGACGCCCTTGGCCAGGGACGGGTCGAGCCACAGCATCTGCCAGGCGGTGATGATCCCGTCGCGGCCGAATGGCGTCGAGAACCACGGAATGCCCGCATAAGGATAAAGGCCGGTGGCCAGGGCGGTGGTGAGGACCGCCACGTCGGCCCGTGACTGGTCCAGCCAAGCGCAAAAAGCGCCGTCGGCCGCGGTCAATCGCGCGCCGCGATCCTTGATTTCGCGCACCACTCGCCGCGCGGCACCGAGGGCCTCGGCGAACCGATCGCGGGCGGGCGGCTCGCCTTCTCCGGGCCCTGCCTCGACATAGAGATCGACCCGCTTGCCCGGCGCGACGGCGAACATGAAGTCGGCCCGGTTCGCGGTCAGCCGCCAGGGCGGTTCTGAAAACATCACCGCGCCGCTTCGTTGGACGCCATCCAGGCCTCCATAGCCGTAGACCACGCCGCGGCCGGTCAGGCGTGGCGCGGCCAAGGCGCCGCGCGCCGCGCGTCGCATGCCGCGCACCTCGAACATGTCGCGAAAGTCGGCGGCGAATTCGAAGGCGATGGGCAGCATCACCTCGTCGAGGCCGAAATTGGTCAGGCGCAACCGCTCGAAGAGACGCCCGACGTGCAGACATCGTTTGCGTTCGACATGGATGACGCCCCGTGGGGTCGCCCGCCCCCCCACCGGCGGCAAGGCGAGGTTGGCCCCGTTGAAGGTGAAATCGGCGTTGTCGCGCGACAGGCCGAAGCTGAGCTTGGAGGGCCGCTTCTCGCCGATCAGCAGGCGGAAGCGCGACAGGATGCGGGTGTCGTTGCTGAACAGGCCATCCGCGCCGCCCAGCACATCGCCCCACGCGTCGGCGACGAGGAAGGTGTCGCCATCCTTGATCGACAGCAATTGCCCAAGCTCGTCGGCCTGGACAGCCTCGTCGGTCTCCGGAATCGCGGGTCCAGCGAGGTCGTCCATGGCCCCAGGGCTTTAGGCGCTCTGAGCGAACGCCGGCGTCTTGTCCGACTCGCGCCGATTCGAGGCAAGCTCGGACGCGAGGGGCAATCTTGCCAAGCGGCCGGCGTAGAGATCGAGATAGCCGCGGGCCATGGCGGTGGCCGAAAACCGCCGGTCGAAACGGCGCCGCACCTCGCGGCGATCCAGCGCCTGGGCGGCGCGAACCGCCGCGACCGCCGCCTCTTCGCCGCCGACCACGAAACCGGTAACCCCGTCGTCAACCACCTCCGGCGCCGCGCCATGGCGGTAGGCGACGACGGGCGTGCCGCACGCCATCGCCTCGATGGCCACCAACCCGAACGGCTCGGGCCATTCTATGGGAAAGAGCAGGGCTTCCGCGCCGCCGAGGAAATTGGATTTGTCGGTGTCGTTTATCTCGCCGATGAATTCGATTAGGGGATCATCGAGAAGCGGCCGAATCTCTTCTTGGAAATAGGCCTTGTCGGCGGCATCCACCTTGGCGGCCATCTTAAGCGGCATGCCGAGACGCTTGGCGATCGCGATGGCGCGGTCGGGGCCCTTTTCCGGCGACATTCGGCCGAGGAAGGCGAGATAGCCCCGCGGGTCGGCTTCGAAGCGGTAGAGCGACTTGGGAAAGCCATGATAGACCGTGCCGGCCCAGTTGGCGAACGGCAGGGCGGCGCGCTGAGAATCCGAGATGGACACCAGCGGGTATTTCGGCCAACGGCGATAGACCTCCGGCAGATCCTTGATGTCCAGCCGGCCATGCAGGGTGGTGAGGGTGCGCGGGGCGATCGCCTCGAACATCGGAAAGTGGACCATGTCCACATGGAAGTGAATGATGTCGAAGCGATCCTGCTGTCGGCGAACTTCGCTCAGCATTGAAAGATGGGCGGCCAAGTCGGATTTGAGGGGGGCGGGATCCAGGCGGATGGCTTGATCGCGCACCGCCACAAGACCGGCGCGGGTGTCGGCCTCGGCGCTCGAAAACAAGGTCACCTCGTGGCCCAGATCCACCAGCGCATCGCACAGGTGAGCCACCACCCGCTCGGTGCCGCCGTAGAGCCTGGGGGGCACGGCTTCATAAAGGGGCGCGACTTGAGCAATTCTCACCGGGGAACTCCACTAGGCGAACGTTGATGTTTCAAGAGGCGTTTCAGCGCCCTTTTGTTCCCGTGCCGCCGTCCAAGTTTTCGCGGATCGGGAGTCGCCGCGTCCGGGGCCAAGCTGGGCCGCGACCGCATTGAAATAGGAACGCGGTAGCCGCGCGGCTAGGGCCTCGCCGGCTTCCCGAGGTCGAAAGAGGTGAAGGGGGTGCCGAGCCCTACGCGGGAAATGGACCCGCCCGGCTGAGCGAGGAGACCGGCGGCTTGCCTATCTTGTCGCCGATCCAGCGGGCGGTGGCGACGAGCGCGTCGATGTCCAGCCCCGTTTCGAAGCCGGCGCGGCGGAGCATGTAGGCCAGATCCTCGGTGGCGATGTTGCCCGTCGCGGCGGGGGCGAACGGGCAGCCGCCCAGGCCGCCGCAGCTGGCGTCCAGAACGGTGACGCCGGCCTCGACGCTGGCGAAGGCGTTGGCCAGGCCGGCCCCGCGGGTGTCGTGGAAGTGCATGCGCAGGCGCGCCGCCGGCGCGGCGGCGCGCGTGGCCTCGATCCGCTGGCGCACGGTCCACGGGTCCGCGACCCCGATGGTGTCGCCCAGGGCGATCTCGCCGACCCCCAGCGCGGCGGCCTCACGCACGATGGCGATCACCTGCCCCTCCGACACCTCGCCTTCGAAAGGGCAGCCGAAAGCCACGGAAATGGTGAGGGAAATCAGCGGGCCGCCCTCGCGCTCCCGGCACCCCGCGATGGTTGCCAGGGTGGCGACTTGCTGGGCCACCGATGCCCCTTGATTGCGGATCCCAAAGCCGTCGGTGGCGCAGACCACCACATTGGCCTCGTCGCAGCCGGCCGCAACGGCGCGGTCCCAGCCGCGCTCGTTGAGCACCAGGCCGATGCGCGAGCGGCCCTTCTCCGGCGCCAGGGCGGCCATGATTTCCTCCGCCCCGGCCATCTGCGGCACGCGTCTTGGGTTGACGAACGACACCGCCTCGACGCGCCGCGCGCCGCACCCTTCAAGCCGGCGAATAAATTCAATCTTTTCAGAATCTTCCAGGATCGCTCTTTCGTTCTGTAACCCGTCGCGCGGCCCGACTTCGACGATTTCGATGGCGCGACTCATGGCGAGGCTCTTTCTGGCGGCGGCCGGTAGATGCGCAATATGTCGGGTCGATTGTTCGAATAGTCGAGGCCGGCCCCCTCGCCGACCCGCTGGGCGGTCACGCCGTCGCGAGCCAGGGCGGCGTGGAAGGCGCCGTCCAGCCGTCCTTCGACGATGGCGGGGCGGCCCTCGGAAATGGCGGCGGCGGCGTCATTGGCGTCGCCCAGTTCGGTGGCCGTGCCGAGCAGGAAGACGAGGCTCGGCTCCTCATAGCCGGCCACCGTGACCGGCCCCGGCGCGATGCCCTGGCGGGGGCTGAGGCCGGCGGCGGCTAGGGCCCCGGCGGCGCGGCTGGAGAGCCACAGGGGCCGCAAGGCCGGGACCAGGCAGGCGGCGAACACCCCGTGGGCGGCCAGCATCCCGGCGATCCCCAACGCGACAGCTTGCGGGGCGCTTCCGGAGAGCAACCGGACAGCCGCCGCGCCGCCGGCGGCGAGGAAGAGGACAGCCGCCGCCCATCCCCACGCCGCGCCGCTCCAATCGTGCAAACCGGCCATGGCCAGTGGCCCGGCGACGGCCAAGGCGGCGCCCGCCAGCGCAACCATCAGCGCCCCGATCCACCGGCTTGGCCGACCGGCGGGCTCGGCCAGGGCCCGGGCCATCAGCCAGGCCAGGGCGCCGTAAAGCGGCAGGGGGTAGTGGACCAGCTTCGTGGGCGCCGCCTCGAACACCAGCCAGGAAGGGATCAGCCAGCAGAGGGCGAAGCGGACGGCCGGCTCGGCGCGGGCCCGCCATGCCGTCACCGCGCCGGCCGGCAGGAGCAGGCTGGCCGGGAAGAGCAGAAGGGGCAGAAGCGCCAGGTGGAAGCCGGGCGGCGCGCCATGGCCCTCCTGGTCGCCGGCGAGCTTGGGCGCCAGGTCGCCGCCGATCGAAGCGCCCCAGAAGGCGCCGTCGGTGGCCACAGTGATGGCCAGGGCCCACGGGCCAACCACCGCCAGAACCAGGAGCAGGCCCCAGCCCCAGCCCAGATCCTTGAGCCAGGCGACGCGGCGCTCCCACAGGCCCAGCGCGAGGAGGGTCAGGGCGACGATCATCGGCCCGATCGGCCCCTTGACCAGGATCGACAGGGAAAGGCCCAGCCAAAAGATTAGCTTGCTTCGCCAGCCCGCCGGCGGCCCGCCGCGCGCCGCCAGGTGGACGCGGCCCAAGGCCGCCATGGCCAGGGTCGTCGCCCCGCACAGGATGGCGTCGGTGGCGGCGATGGCCGCTTCGGTGGAGAGAAGGGTGCTCGCCCCCAGCATGGCGCCGGCCATGAGCGCGCCGCCGGGCCCAAGGAAGGCCGCCGCGCCCCAGGCGCAGGCTGCGGCGGCCAGCATGGCCCCCAGCAGCGAGGGGACGCGCCAGGCCCAGATGTGGCGATCCTCGACGTGGCTGAGCGCCGCCACGGCGGCGGCCTGCAACCAATAGATCCCCACCGGCTTCTTGAACCTGGGCGTATCCTGGAAATGAATGGTGACGAAGTCGCCGCTCTCCAGCATCTGGGCCGAGGCCTGGGCGAAACGCGCCTCGTCGCGATCCAGCGGCGGTATGGCGATCAGCCCCGGCAGGCCGGCGACCAGGGCCACGACGGCGGCCAGCACCGGGCCGCGCCAGCCTCGTCCCCACCCCGCCAAGCGCTCTTCGAACGTCATGGGCGTCAAGCTAGCACGATCTTTGGCGAGCGGGCTTTTCCGCTATGAGGGGGCATGACGTCGCCCGCCCCTCCCGAATTCTCCATCGTCGCGCCGGTGTTCAACGAGGAAGGCGCCGCCGCCCCCCTGGCCCGCGAGATTGCCGCCGCCTTCGCCGGCCGGGCCATCGAGATTCTCTTCGTCGACGACGCCAGCACCGATGCGACCCGCGCGCGCCTCGCCGCGCTGAGTGTGGAAATCCCCAGCCTCCGCGTCCTGGCCCACCGTCGCAACGCCGGCCAGAGCCGGGCCATCCGCACCGGCGTCCTGGCCGCCCGCGCCCCCATCGTGGTCATGCTGGACGGCGACGGCCAGAACGACCCGGCCGACGCCCCGGCCCTGGCCCACGCCCTGGCGGCCGGGCCGCCGGAACTGGGCCTCGTCGCCGGCGAGCGGGTGAGCCGCCGCGACCCAGCCGCCAAGCGGTGGGCCTCGCGCTGGGCCAACGCGGTGCGCCGGCGCCTCCTCGCCGACGGGGCGGCCGACACCGGCTGCGGCCTCAAGGCCTTCCGCCGCGACGCCTTCCTGCGCCTGCCCTACTTCGATCACATGCACCGCTATCTGCCGGCCCTCTTCCTGCGCGAGGGCTATCAGGTCGCCTTCCGGCCGGTGAGCCACCGGCCACGCGGCGCCGGCAAGTCGAAATACACCAACTGGGGGCGGCTGTGGCCGGCCGTCCCCGACCTCGCCGGCGTCCTGTGGCTGCGCGCCCGCGCCCGCGATCCCGGCGACGTGGAGGAACACCCCGCGGAGCGTTCCGACCCGTTAACCTAATGCCGCTAGGCGGGGCGGATGCGCTTTCTCGCCGCCGCGCCGCTGCTCCTCCTGCCGGTCGCGGCCTACAACCTGTTTTTCCTGGGCTTGGCCGACAGGCTTTGGACAGCCGGCGCGCACGCCCGGCTGACCGCGCCGCTCTTCACCCTGACCACCGCGCCGGGCGGGGTGTGGCCGGTCAGCGTCGCCGACCTGATGGTGGCCGGCGGCCTGGTGGTGATGTTCATCGAGCTTTTGAAGGCGGCGCCCAGCCGGCGGATCGCGCTCATCAACCATTCCCTCACCCTGGTCCTCTTCGTCGCCTGCCTAGTCGAGCTGCTGCTCGCCCCGGCCTGCGCCACCTCGACCTTCTTCCTCATCACCCTGATGCTGCTGCTCGACGCGGTGGCCGGCTTCATCGTCACCGTGGCGCGCCATGAGAGCGAGGACGAGCCGGAGTATCGGTAGAAGGGCGTCGGGCGAGGCTAGGCCCCGATGTCCTTGATCTTCCTGGTTTTCTTCTTTTTCTTTTTGGCGGATTTGGCCTTGGCCGCCTTGGCTGGCCTGGCCTTGGCGCCGTCGGGATCGTCCGCCGCGGCGGCCAGGGCGGTAAGGGATTCGAGGAAGTTGTCGCGCTTCTTGGGCGACAGCAGGGCGAGCAGGCGGGCGTCGGCGGCGGCGGCCGGGCCGGCGGTGGCGGCGAGGGCGGCCCGTCCCGACGCAGACAGGCGCACCGTCTTGGCCCGGGCGTCGGCGGCCGAGCGCTCGCGCTCCAGATGGCCCTTGACCAACAGGCGGGCCACCAGGTCGGCCAAGGTCGAGCGGTCGATCCCCGTCGCCCGCACCAGGTCGTTCTGGGTGCCCCCCTCCGCGGCCCCGGCGGCGGCCAGGACGGTGAACTGGCGCTGGGTCAGGGCGGCCGGCCCCGCCGCCTCGCCATGAAAGTCCAAGGCAAGCTGCAACGCCCGGTGCAGCAGATGGGTGGGCGACGCCCCCAGGCCCTCCCCGGCGAACTTCGTCTTGCCCTTGGCCATGCGCTTAAGGTCCCCGCCGCCGCGATACGCGACGCTCGACCCTAGCGAGGTTTCACGTCAGTTTGAAGACAGGCCATCCGTGGACGGCCGGCGCCCTAGAACCCCGGATCGGGCGGCTCGGGGGTCACCACCTCCTGCGGGGCGCGGCTGTGCTTGAGCAGGAAGGGGGTCTGGGCGAGGGCGAAAACCACGGCGGCGATGAGGACGGCGACGCGGAAGACGGCCCAGGTCTCCTGGCTCTGCGTGCGGCGGATGATTTCGTTGGCGATGGCGCAGGCCCACCAGAAGGCGCCGTAGCGGATGGCCAGGGTGGCCCAGGCGCGGTCGCTCAAGTGGAAGGCGCCGCCCAGGATGTATTTGAGCGGGTTCTTGCCCAAGGCCAGGCCGCCGAACAGGGCCGCGCCCAGCAGGCCGTCGACGATGGTCATCTTCATCTGCAGTATGTCGGCGCGGCGCAGGACGAGGCTGGCCCCGCCGAAGACGAGGGCCAGGGCGCCGGTGACGGCCGGCAAGGGCGCGAGGCGGCGCTCGACGATCAGGCTGACGGCCAGCGCCAAGGCCGCGCCGCCGACCACGAACCAGGTGGCGAGGCGAAAGTCGTGGGTGATCAGGAGGACGGCCAGGAAGGCGACGGCCGGCGCGCCGTCGATGGCGTGGCGCAGCCAGGGGGCGCTCTTGCGTGGGTGGGCGGGGACAGGATCATCCATCGACGGTCGCCTCCAGGCCGACCAGGGAGCGGGAGAAGGCGCGGGCGTCGAAGGGTTGCAGGTCGTCGATGCCCTCGCCCACCCCGATCAGCTTGATCGGCGAATCCGAGGCCTGGGCGACGGGCACCAGCACCCCGCCGCGGGCCGTGCCGTCGAGCTTGGTCATCACGATGCCGGTGACTCCGATGGCGTTGCCGAAGATGTTTTCCTGGGCGAGCGCATTGCGCCCCACCGTGGCGTCGAGGACCAGCAGCACCTCGTGCGGCGCGTGCGGATCGACCTTGCGCAGGGAGCGGATCATCTTGGTCAGTTCATCCATCAGGCCCTGCTTGTTCTGCATGCGACCGGCGGTGTCGATGAGGAGCACGTCGTAGCCCTCCGCCCGCGCGCGCTCCAGGGCGTCGTAGGCCAGGCCGGCGGCGTCGGCCCCGGCGGGCCGCGCCATAAAGTCCGCCCTGGCGCGGTCGGCCCACACGGCGAGCTGCTCCACCGCGGCGGCGCGGAAGGTGTCGCCCGCCGCCACAAGCACCCTGGCCCCGCGCCCGGTGAGGTCGGCGGCGATCTTGCCCAAGGTGGTGGTCTTGCCCGAGCCGTTGACGCCGATGAAGAGGACCACGAAGGGGCGCGGGCCGCCGAGCGGGTCGAACGTCCCTTGGCGCGGGATGAGTTCCGCGGTCA
Source organism: Caulobacteraceae bacterium (assembly GCA_051002715.1). Lineage (GTDB taxonomy): Bacteria > Pseudomonadota > Alphaproteobacteria > Caulobacterales > Caulobacteraceae > Acaudatibacter. The sequence continues at coordinate 1,360 of JBPCMA010000249.1, read as the reverse complement.
CCGCCTCGGCCAGCGCCTCCTTGACCTCGTCCTCGGTGGAGGCGCGGCCAAACCGCTGGGCCCCGAAGGCGGCGGCGATGCGGTGGGCGGCGTGAGGGCCGAGATCGGCCTCGATCAGCATCTCCTCGAGGGCGTCGAGCTGTTCCTGGTCGAGCGGCCGGGCGACCAAGGCCTGGGCGGCCTGCGTCACCTGTCGGGAAGATTTCGACAGCCCCTCGGTGAGCCGCCGCAGCCAGCCTCGCTTGGTCTCGGTCATGGGCGGTCGGGCGATGGTCGGGCGGCCAGGATCACGGGCCAATCTCCCAGCTTCCCAATCTCGCCACTCGTCCATCGTGCCCAGACACCATTCCGGCGATCAGGGCGCCGGGAAAGGCGTCGCCGGCGAAGGCGACCTGGGTATAGTCCTCGGCGCGGGCCTGGCCGGCGCGCTCGACCAGGGCGCGCAACCGGCGGCCGATCTGGCGGTCCAGATGGCGAGCGAGGGCGGCGTCGCCGGCGGCGCGCAGGCGGGCGCCGCGGTCCTTGACGACGGAGGCCGGAACCTGGGGCATCCGCGCGGCCGGCGTGCCGGGACGGGGGCTGTAGGGAAAGACGTGGAGGAAGGCGAGGCGCGTCTCCTCCACGAAGGCGAGGGTGCCCTCGAACGCCGCCTCGCTCTCGGTGGGAAAGCCGGCGATGAAGTCGGCCCCCAGGGCGATGTCGGGGCGGGCGGCGCGGAGGCGCGCGATCAGGGCCAGGGCTTGGCCGCGCGAATGGCGGCGCTTCATGCGCTTGAGGATCAGGTCGTCGCCGGATTGCAGCGACAGGTGCAGGTGGGGCATCAGGCGCGGCTCGCGGCCTAGGGCGGCCATCAGCGCCGGGTCGATCTCGGCGGCGTCGATGGAGGAGAGGCGCAGGCGAGGCAGCTCTGGGACCTCGGCCAGGATGCGGGTGACCAAATGGCCGAGGGTCGGCGCGCCGGGCAAGTCGGCCCCCCAGCTGGTGAGGTCGACCCCGGTCAGAACCACCTCGGCGCACCCCGCCCGCGCCAGGGCGCGAACGCGGTCGATCACCGTTTCGTCCGGGATGGACCGCGAATTGCCGCGGCCGAAGGGGATGACGCAGAAGGTGCAGCGATGGTCGCAGCCGTTCTGGATCTCCACATAGGCGCGGGCGCGGCGGCCGAGGGCCGGGCCGGGAGCCAGGGCGGCGGGGCGATGCGCCATGACATCGCCCACATGAACGCCGCGCCTGGCCAGGGCGCCCGGGGCGGCCTTGTCGGCGGCCCCGAGGACGAGATCGACGCCCGGCAAAGCGGCGAAGGGGGCGGGGTCGATCTGGGCGGCGCAGCCGGTGACGATGAGCCGTGCGCCCGGCCGCG
>JBPCMA010000248.1:0-3966 GCA_051002715.1 Caulobacteraceae bacterium | reverse complement strand
AACCCAAAAAGCCGCGTGAACCCGCTCGACGCGACTTTTTCGGGGGCATGCCCCCGAACCAACCAGAACCGAGCGGACAATTGATGCGCTACATAAACCGGCCAACTTGATTCGCTATCGACACCCTGTGGCCGTCCGGCCTAGGCCGGGGCGGCTTGGCGTGGATCGGCCGCGTCTTCGACCTCCAGCTGGACCCCGCCAGGGCCATTCCAGTCATCGGCCTTCAGCGCGCCGGCGACATGCAAGGCGCCGCCTCCGGCCAACAGCCGCCGGCCAAGATCGGTGTCCTCGGCGCGCCAAGCCACCACTCTGAGCCGCCCGCCGGCCAGGTCGACCAGATCGCAGCGCACATGACCGCCGCGCAGGGCCATGGGCCGTTCCGCCCTGACATCGGCCAGGGCGACCCTGGGTTCGGGATTGCCCGGGCCGAACGGGGCGAGAAGCGCGAAACCGTCCAGAGCCGCGCGCGCGCCGGCCGGCGCGATCAGCGCATCGATGTCCAGAGCCTCCTCCTCGCCGGCCAAGGCCATTTCGCTGGCCAGCCGCTCGCAAAGGAAGGCGCGAAATTCGAGGATGGCCGAGGGGCGAAGAGTGAGGCCGGCCGCCATGGCGTGGCCGCCCCCGGTCAACAACAGGCCGCGCTCGAAGGCGGCCTGGACCGCCGCGCCGAGGTTGACGCCGCTCTGCGATCGGCCCGAACCCTTGCCGATGTCTGCGGCGCGGTCCAGGCCGATGACCACCACCGGCTTGCGATAGCGCTCGCGCAGGCGGCTGGCGACAATGCCAATCACTCCGGGATGCCAGCCCTCCTCGGCGACCACGATAGCCGGCGCGGCGGGATCGAAGTTGCTGTCGCGCTCGACCGCGCTGGTGGCGGCGGCGGTGATCTCGCGCTCCACGTCCTTGCGCTGGGCGTTGAGGGCGTCGAGCTGGCCGGCCAGGTCCGCCGCTTCCGCCGGGTCGTCGGTGGAAAGCAGGCGCGCGCCAAGATCGGAGCGGCCGATCCGGCCGCCGGCGTTGATCCGCGGGCCCAGAATGAAACCCGCCTCGAAGACGCCGGCTTGCGAGGTCTTGGCGCCGGCGACGGCCATCAGCGCCGCCAGGCCCGGGTTGGACCAGCCGGCCATCACCTTCAGCCCGAGGCCCGCGAGCGCGCGATTGAAGCCGACCAGTTGGGTCACGTCGCAGATCGCCCCCATGGCGGCCAGATCGAGCCATCGGCGCAGATCCGGTTCGCGCCGGCCGTTGAACAGCCCTCGCCGCCGGGCTTCTCGGTTGAGGGCCGCCAGGAGGACGAAGGTGACACCGGCGGCCGCCAGAACGCCCTGTCCAGAGCGGCAATCAGGGCGATTGGGGTTGACCAGGGCGGCCGCGGCCAGCGGAGCCGCGCGCATTAGGTGATGGTCGATGACCACCACGTCGAGGCCGATCTCGCCGGCCGCCGCCACCGCGTCATAGGCCGCCGCGCCGCAATCGACGGTGACCACCAGTTCGGCGCCCGCCGCGCGCAGGCGGCGAAACGCGGCGGGGCTTGGGCCATAGCCCTCGGTCAGGCGGTCGGGAACATAGATCGGCAGGTCCTTGCCCATGTGGCGAAACCACCGCACCAGCAGGGCGGCGCTGGCCGCCCCGTCCACGTCATAGTCGGCGAACACCACGAGGTTGCGATCCGCCCCCAAGGCGTCCACCAGAACCATCGCCGCGCGGTCCATGTCCGCGAAGCTGGACGGGTCTGGAAACAGCGCCTTCAGGGTCGGCCGCAGGAAGATTTCGCCGCCCCCCACGGCCACGCCGCGCGACGCCAGCGCCCGCGCCAGCGGTTCGGTCAGGCCAAGCCGCGCTTGATGGTCGCGGGTGACGGCCGGGTCGGCGCGCCGCTCGCGCCAGCGCCGGCCGGTGAGCGAGCGGGCGACCCCCAGGAAATCGGCGGCTTTCGCCTCGACGCCCATCAGCGGCGCCGCTTCATCCGCACCTCGCGAACCGTGCCGGTCGCGGAATTCATCACCAGGCTATGCGTGTGGATGAAACCATGGCTCACCCGCACCGCATCCAGCAGCGCGCCGCCGGTGACGCCGGTGGCGACGAAGATCGCCTCGGCCCGAACCATCTCGTGCAGGTCGTATTTCTTGTCGAGGTCGGCGATGCCATGTTCCTTGGCCCGCTCGCGCTCGGCGGCGTGGCGGAAGATCAGCCGGCCCTGGAACTGGCCGCCGACGCATTTGAGCGCCGCGCAGGCCAGCACCCCTTCGGGCGCGCCGCCCTGGCCGACATACATGTCCAACCCCGAATCCGGGTCGGCGGTGTTCATCACCCCGGCCACGTCGCCGTCGGTGATCAGATGGACCCGCGCCCCAGCGGCGCGCAGGCCGGCGATGATGTCGGCGTGGCGCGGGCGGTCGAGGACACAGACGGTGATTTCCGAAACATCCACACCCTTGGCTGTCGCCAAGGCGCGCGCGTTTTCCGCCGCGCCGCGATCCAGATCCAGCAAGCCGGCCGGGTAGCCCGGCCCGCAGGCGATCTTGTCCATGTAGGTGTCCGGCGCCTTGAGCAGGGTTCCCGCCGGGGCCCAGGCCATCACCGCCAGGGCGCCGGCCATGGCCTTGGCGGTGAGCGTGGTCCCCTCGAGCGGATCGAGGGCGATGTCGAGGCAATGCCCCTTTCCCTGCCCCACCCGTTCGCCGATGTAGAGCATGGGCGCCTCGTCGCGCTCGCCCTCGCCGATGACGATGATCCCATCGATCGGCAGCTCATTGAGGGCCGAACGCATGGCGTCCACCGCCGCCTGATCGGCGGCTTTTTCGTCGCCTCGACCGGCCAGGGCCCACGCGGCGATCGCGGCGGCTTCGCTGACCCGCACCGCCTCCATGATCAACGATCGATCCAGAGCTTGCGATTCCATGGGTTTCTCCTTCACGGCCAGTTACGCTCTTTCGCCGGAATCGCGAATTTGCGCGATCCGGATCATCCGGGGCGGCTCGAGCAACGCCGGCAGGCCGGCCATGTGGCGCACGGCCTCGCTTAATACCGATTCGAGGGCGTCGTGCGTGGTGAGCACGATCGGCACGCCGCCGGCCCCATCGACCGGCTTTTGCAGGAAGCTGTCGATGGAGACCCCCGCGGCGCCCAGCGTCTCGGTGACCGAGGCGATAACCCCCGCCTCGTCGCGGACCAGCATTCGAAGATAGGCGCGCCCTCGCCTCGCACTTGAGTCCACGCCCGCCAGGGGTTGCAGCATTCGCGCCGGGGCTTGGAAGACCGGCCTTGCCGCGCCGGTCATCACGTCGGCGATGTCGGCCGCCACCGCCGCCGCCGTGGGTCCCGCACCGGCCCCCGTCCCCCTGATGAATATCCGGCCGACCCGCCGGCCCTCGATGAAAAGAGCGTTCAGCGCGCCAGTCACCTCCGCCAGGGGATGACCCAAGGGAACCAGAGCCGGATGCACACGCACCGACACCGTCCCATCCGCCCGGGCGGCCGTGGCGACCAGCCTGATGCGATAGCCGAGATCCTGGGCCATGCGAATATCGAGCGGTTCCACCTCCTCGATGCCCTCGATCTCGGCGGCCTCGAAGGTCGGCGCGCCGCCGAAAGCCAGGGCGGCCAGGATGGAAATCTTGTGACCAGCGTCGAGGCCGGCGATATCCATGGTGGGATCGGCTTCGGCGTAGCCGCGCTGTTGCGCTTCGGCAAGAACGTCGGCGAAACCGCGCCCGGTCGCCTCCATCCGGGTCAGAATATAGTTGCAGGTGCCGCTCAAGATGCCGGCGACGAGCCGCACCTCGTCGCCCACCATCGCCTCGCGCAGCATCTTCACCGCCGGGGTTCCGCCCATGACCGCCGCCTCGAAGAGCAACGGCGCGCCCGCCGCTTCGGCCATGGCGGCCAGGCGCCCGCCGTGGCGCGCGATCAACGCCTTGTTGGCCGTGACCACCGGCTTTCCCGCCGCCAGGGCCGCCTCCACGG
>JBPCMA010000247.1:0-10603 GCA_051002715.1 Caulobacteraceae bacterium | reverse complement strand
AACCCAAAAAGCCGCGTGAACCCGCTCGACGCGACTTTTTCGGGGGCATGCCCCCGAACCAACCAGAACCGAGCGGACAATTGATGCGCTACATAAACCGGCCAACTTGATTCGCTATCGACACCCTTGCGATAGCCCGGCCGCCGTGTTTCCTCAGCGAAGCGGCGGGCCGCCCGGCGAGCGGCGGAGTCAACACCCGAGACGCTCATGGCTTGCTCGAGCAACACCCCCACCAATCGTTATGGCGCCATCGCCGCCGAAATGTACGATCTCGACAAGCCGGTCGGCTCGCTTCATGACACAGCCTTCCATCGCGACCGCCTGACCGGCTTCGCCGGGCCGATCCTGGAGCCCGCCTGCGGCTCGGGCCGCGCCCTCATCCCCCTACTGGAGGCCGGCTGCGAGGTCGTCGGCTTCGACGCCAGCGCCGAGATGCTGGAGCGCTGTCGGGCGCGCTGTGCCGAGCGCGGACTTACCGCCGACCTAAGCCAGCAACGATTCGAGGATTTCCACTACGATCGGCGCTTCGCGGCCGTCTTTGTTCCGGCCGGATCGTTCGGCCTGATCGATGACTTCACCGCCGCGATGGGGGTTCTGCGCCGGTTCCGCGACCACCTGACGCCCGGCGGTCTGGTGGTGCTGGACGTCCAGCCGGTCTCCACCTTGGCGGCCAACGGCGAGACCCGGCGATCGTGGACGGCGGAGGGCGGCGATCTGATGATTTGCGAGACCCGGCGGATGAAGGCCGATTGGATCGCGCAGCGCGAAGAGCATCACACGATATACGAGCGTTGGCGTGACAACCGGCAGGTGGAATCGTGGCTTGAAACGATGGCGCTGCGATACTGGGGCGTGGAGGAACTGGCCATGGCCTTGCGCGAGGCGGGATTTGGCCAGATCGTGTCGTTCGGCAATTATGATCGCCGCCGCTCGCCCCGAAGCGGCGATCGGGTGCTGACCTTCGAGGCGGTGAGGGTATGAAACCGGACGCCTTGGCGGCCTACTCCGCCCCGCCCTGCGCCGCCGGCCCGCTGTCCAGCCCCTTGGCGGCTACGTCGCGATCGACGAACTCGATCACCGCCATGGGGGCGTTGTCGCCGTGGCGAAATCCGGCCTTGACGACGCGAATGTAGCCGCCGGCCCGGGCTTTGTAACGGGGACCGAGGGTGGCGAAGAGCTTGCCCACCTGGGCGATGTCACGGACCTGGGAGATGGCTTGGCGCCGCGCGTGCAGATCGCCGCGCTTGGCCAGCGTCACCAGCTTTTCGACGAAGGGGCGCAACTCCTTGGCCTTGGGCAGGGTGGTGACGATCTGCTCGTGCTTGATCAGGCTTGCCGACATGTTGGCGAACAGAGCGGTGCGGTGGTCCGAGGTGCGACCCAGTTTGCGGCGCGCATAACCATGACGCATGTCGATATCTCCCTTGAGCGCGACCGTCTCGCGGCGCGCCCTATAGCAGGCTTCAGGCCTGATCCTCGAACTTCTTGGCCAGGTCGTCGATGTTTTCCGGCGGCCAGTTGGGCACGTCCATGCCCAGGTGAAGATTCATGTTGGCCAGGACTTCCTTGATTTCGTTGAGCGACTTGCGGCCGAAATTCGGGGTGCGGAGCATCTCCGCCTCGGTCTTCTGGATGAGATCGCCGATGTAGACGATGTTGTCGTTTTTCAGACAGTTGGCCGAGCGTACAGAAAGTTCGAGCTCATCGACCTTCTTGAGCAGGGCCGGGTTGAACGGCAGTTCCGGTTTGGCCTCGCCGTCCAGTTTCTTCTTCGGTTCGTCGAAGGTGATGAATACCTGAAGCTGATCCTGGAGGATGCGGGCGGCGTAGGCCACCGCGTCAACCGGCGAGACCGCCCCGTTGGTCTCCACTTCCATGACCAGCTTGTCGTAATCGAGGCTCTGGCCCTGGCGGGTCGGTTCCACCCGATAGGCCACCCGCTTGACCGGGCTGTAGAGGGCGTCGACCGATATCAGGCCGATGGGAGCGTCCTCCGGTCGGTTCTTTTCAGACGGCACATAGCCCTTGCCGTTCTGGACCGTGAATTCGATGCGCACCGAGGCGCCCTCGTCGAGGGTCAGGAGGACATGCTTGGGGTTGAGAATCTCGATGTCCGAGGGCGCCTCGATCTGGCCGGCGGTGACGGGGCCTGGGCCGTTGGCGCGCAAGGTCATGCGCTTGGGGCCCTCGGCGTGCATGCGCAGGGCGAGCTGCTTGATGTTGAGGACAATGTCCACCACGTCCTCGCGCACCCCCTCGAGAGAAGAGAATTCGTGGACCACTCCGTCGATCTGGATGGCGGTGACCGCCGCGCCCTGCAGGCTGGAGAGCAGCACTCGGCGCAGAGAATTGCCCAGGGTGACTCCGAAGCCGCGCTCCAGGGGTTCGGCGACGATGCGCGCCTTGCGGGCGCCGTCGGCGCCGGTCTCGATCATCGGCTTCTCGGGGCGGATGAGTTCGTTCCAGTTTCTTTCGATCACGGGCGGATATCCTGAAAATAACGCGGCTTCGCCGGCCTGAGGGGTTCGGGCCGGCGGGAAAGAATTCGCACGCTCGGCGCTAGACGCGCCGGCGTTTGGGCGGGCGGCAACCGTTGTGGGGAATGGGGGTGACATCGCGGATGGTGGTGATGGTCATGCCGGCGGCCTGCAGGGCGCGCAGGGCCGATTCCCGCCCCGAGCCGGGGCCGGACACATTGACTTCCAGGGTGCGAACCCCGTGTTCGGCGGCCTTCTTGCCGGCGTCCTCCGCGGCCATCTGGGCCGCGTAGGGCGTTGATTTGCGTGACCCTTTGAAGCCCATGGCCCCGGCGCTGGACCACGAAATGGCGTTGCCTTGCGCGTCGGTGATGGTGATCATGGTGTTGTTGAACGAGGCGTTCACATGCGCCACGCCCGAGGTGATGTTCTTGCGCTCGCGCTTTTTGACGCGCGCCGGTTCCTTGGCCACTTTTCGTAAAGACCTTTGCTATTTCTTCTTGCCGGCGATGGGCCGGGCGGGCCCCTTGCGGGTTCGGGCGTTGGTGTGGGTGCGCTGGCCGCGGACCGGCAGGCCCTTGCGGTGACGCAGGCCGCGATAGCAGGCCAGATCCATCAGCCGTTTGATGTTCACCGCCGTTTCCCGGCGCAGGTCGCCCTCGACCTGATAGTCGCGGTCGATGGCCTCGCGGATGTGGATCACTTCCTGGTCGGTGAGCTGGTTGACCCTCCGGCCGTCGTCGATGCCGACCTTGTCCACGATCTGGCGCGCCTTGGCCTGGCCGATGCCATGAATGTATTGCAGGGCGACGACGACGCGTTTGTTGGTCGGAATGTTGACGCCTGCGATACGGGCCACGCGGCTTGTCTCCTTGAGGTCACGCCGACAAGCGCGAAACGCGCACCCGGCCCCGCCGCCTGGAGCGACACGGCCGGCGCGCCCATCGCGCCCGTTCTAAAGAAGGTTCCTTGTTATAGGTATTGCTGGCGGCGGGTCAATGGCGGGGCCTGGCGGTCCGGTCATAAAATCACGCCACTCAGGGTGATCAAGGCTGAAGGCCATCCAGAGCCGCCTCGATGGCGGCGGCCACCGACTTGACCGGCGCCATGCCGTCCAGTTCCACCAGGGTGTCGTGGGTTCGATAGTAGGGGAGCAGGGGCGCGGTGTCACGATTGTAGGCGATCAGGCGCTGCTCGAAGGCGGCGGGGTTGTCGTCGGGACGGCCTGCCTGCGCAAAGCGGCCAGCCACCCGCGCTTTCAGGGCGGTATCGTCGACCTTGAGGCGGATGACCAGGTCGATCTTGTGGTCGCGGCGATGAAGCATGGCGTCCAAGGCCTCGGCCTGGGCCACGGTGCGCGGAAAACCGTCGAAGATGGCCCCGCCGGCCGCGTCCAACTCAGGCAGGCGGGCCTCAATGAGGCCGATGACGATGTCGTCGGAAACCAGGTCGCCGCGTTGCATGATGCTCTCCACCCGCCGCCCGAGCGGCGAGGCCGAGGCGATGGCGGCGCGCAGAATGTCGCCGGTGGAAAGCTGAACCATGCCGCGCGTCTCGACCAGCCGCCTAGCCTGGGTGCCCTTGCCCGCCGCCGGCGGCCCGAACAGGACCAGATTCATGCCTCCCCCTTTCCCCGTCGCGAGCGCCGCGAGCCGCCGGCGCGATCCCGGTCCACGCCTCGTCTAGCGCCGAGCGCCCCGCAGTTTCGACTTTTTGATCAATCCCTCGTACTGGTGGGCCAGCAGGTGGGACTGGATCTGAGCCACCGTGTCCATGGTGACCGATACCACGATCAGGATCGAGGTGCCGCCGAAGGCGTAGGCCCCGTTAGGCCCGGCCAGGAATTCAGGCAACAGGCACACCGCGGCGACATAGATCGCGCCGATCAAGGTAAGCCTTGTCAGCACATAGTCGATGTATTCCGCCGTCCGCTTGCCCGGCCGGATGCCCGGCAGGTTGCCGCCGTATTTGCGCAGGTTCTCCGCCGTGTCGTCCGGGTTGAACACCACCGAGGTGTAGAAGAAGCAGAAGAAGACGATCAGCGCGCCGTAGGCGACCATGAAGAGTGGCTTGCCGTGGGTCATCTGGCCGACCGCCAGGGGCAGCCATTGGGCCCAATCGGGCAGCTTGGCGCTGGACAGAAAGCCGAGGGCGGTGGCCGGCAGCAGCAGCAGGGAGGAGGCGAAGATGGGCGGAATGACGCCCGAGACATTGATCTTCAGCGGCAGGAAGGAGTTTTCGCCGCCCATCATCCGGTTGCCGACCTGGCGCTTGGGATAGACGATGAGCAGGCGGCGCTGGGCGCGCTCCATGAAGACGATGAACAGGATCACCACCACCGCCAGGGCGAGATAGCCGAAGATGACCACCGTCTTGGACGAATCCAGGCGCGCCTCCTGCAGAAGGTTCCAGACGCCGACCGGCAGCCGCGCCACGATGCCGGCGAAGATGATCAGCGAGACGCCGTTGCCGACCCCGCGGCTGGTGATCTGCTCACCCAGCCACATAAGGAACATGGTGCCGCCGGTGAGGGTGACCACCGTCGAGAGGATGAAGAAAATACCCGGCTGATCGACGATGCCTGGGCTGTTCGACAAGCCCACCGCGATGCCGAACGACTGGAAGACGGCCAGCACCACGGTCAGATAGCGGGTGTATTGGTTGATCTGCTTGCGGCCGGCCTCACCGCCTTCCTTGTGCAGCTTTTCGAGCGGCGGATAGGTGGTCTGCAGAAGCTGAACGATGATCGAGGCGGAAATATAGGGCATGACGTTCAGGGCGAAGATCGCCATGCGCGAAACCGCGCCGCCCGAAAACATGTTGAACATGCCCAGGATGCCGCCCGACAGCCGGCCGAACGCGGCGGCGAACTGGCTGGCATTGACGCCAGGAATGGGGATGTAGGTCCCCAGCCGGTAGATCACCATGGCGATCAGGGTGAACCAGATACGCTTGTGAAGCTCCGTCGCCTTCTGAAAGGCGCCGAAGTTCATGTTGGCGGCGAGTTGTTCGGCGGCCGAAGCCATTCATTTGCCTCTGGGCTGATGGGCGCGGTTCAACAGATAGGGCGCCGACGCCCCGCAAGCGAGGGCGAAAAACGCCGCCGGCGACGCCTCAGGCTTCGGCGGGAGCCTTGGGGGCCGGCCGGGTCTCGGTCAATTTGCCACCCGCCTTTTCCACCGCCGCGCGAGCGCCGGCCGAGGCGGCGTGGACCGTGATGTCGAGCTTGGCGGTGAGGAGCGTCCCCTTGCCCAGCAGCTTCACCCCGTCCTTCTGGCGACGAAGGACGCCGGCGGCGACCAGGGCGGCCCCGTCGATGGGCTTTTTCGGGTCGAGCTTGCCGGCGGCGATCGCCTGTTCCAGTCGCCAGAAATTCACTTCGGCGAATTCCTTGGCGGAGGGATTGTTGAAGCCGCGCTTGGGCATCCGCATATGCAGCGGCATCTGGCCGCCCTCGAAGCCGGCGATGGCGACGCCCGAGCGCGCCTTCTGGCCCTTGACCCCGCGACCGGCCGTCTTGCCCTTGCCCGAGCCCGGGCCGCGGCCCACGCGCATCCGCTTGCGGGTTGAGCCGGGGCTGGGTGAAAGCTCATTGAGTTTGGTCATGTGCGCCTCTCCTCCTTGGAGATCGGTCGCCGGACGAGAGGCCCGACTCGGCTGTGAAATGAATGAAAGGCGCCCCTAGCCCACCACCTCGACCAGGTGGGCGACCTTTGCGATCATGCCGCGCACGGGCGCGGTGTCCTCCAGCACCGCCGTGCGGCCGATGCGGTTCAGGCCCAGGCCCACCAGGGTGGCGCGCTGGTCGGCTTTGCGTCGGATAGGGCTGGCGGTCTGGCGGACGGTCAGTTTGGCCATGATCGCGTCCTACGCTTCCACCGTCTCGCCGGCGCCGTCGGCGCGGCGGCCGGTGATCTCGGCGACCTTCTTGCCTCGCTTGGCCGCGACCTGGCGCGGCGAGGCCTGGACCTTCAGGGCCTCAAAGGTGGCGCGGATCATGTTGTAGGGGTTGGACGAGCCCACCGACTTGGCCACCACGTCCTGCACGCCCAGGGTTTCGAGGATGGCGCGCATGGGGCCGCCAGCGATGACGCCAGTGCCGGCCGGCGCGGCGCGCATCATGATCTTGCCGGCGCCCCAGCGGCCGGCGCCGTCGTGGTGCAGGGTCCGCGATTCACGCAGCGGCACCCGGATCATCGACTTCCTGGCCTCCTCGGTGGCCTTGCGGATGGCCTCGGGCACCTCGCGCGCCTTGCCGTGGCCAAAGCCCACCCGGCCCTTCTGGTCGCCAACCACCATCAGGGCGGCGAATGAGAAACGGCGGCCGCCCTTCACGGTGGCGGCCACCCGGTTGATGTGGACCAGCTTTTCGACGACGTCGCCTTCGCCGCGCTCCTCGGGCTTCCCGCCCCGCCGGTCGCGACGATCGCCGCCGCCGCGCTGTTGTTCGCCACGGGCCATGTTCAGGTCTTCCCCTTAAAAATTCAGGCCGGCTTCGCGCGCCGCGTCGGCGAGCGCCTTGATCCGCCCGTGGTAGATGTAGCCGCCGCGATCGAACACCACGTCGCCCACGCCCTTGTCGATGGCCCGCTTGGCGACCAGCGCCCCGACCTTGGCGGCGGCGCCCTTGTCCGAACCCTTGGCGCCCTTGCCGGCCTCCAGGGAGGAGGCGGCGGCCAGGGTGACGCCGGCGCGGTCGTCGATCACCTGCGCGTAGATGTTCTTGGACGAGCGGAACACCGACAGGCGCGGGCGACCGCCGGCCAGGCTCTTGAGGCGGGCGCGGACGCGGCGCGCCCGGTGCTTGGCTGTATCGCGGGATGAGAGCGCCATGGCCTACTTCTTCTTGCCTTCCTTGCGGCGAACCTTTTCGCCGGCGTAGCGGACGCCTTTGCCCTTGTAGGGTTCGGGCGGGCGGATCTTGCGGATGCGGGCGGCCGTCTCGCCGACCAGCTGCTTGTCGATGCCGGCGATCCGGATCTCCACCGGCCTGGGAACCGAAAAGGCGATGCCGGGCGGCGGGGCGATGTCCACCTCGTGCGAGAACCCGAGCTGCATGGCCAGGGACTGGCCTTTCAAGGCGGCCCGATAGCCGACGCCGACCAGTTCGAGGGTCTGCTGATAGCCGTCGGTGACGCCCACCACCATATTGTTCACCAGGGTGCGCGAGAGGCCCCACATGGCTCGCGCCCGGCTACTCTCGTCGCGCGGCGAAAATGAGAGTTCGCCCGCCTCCTGGCCGATCGCGATATCATCGCTGACCGTCCAGGAAAGTTCGCCCTTTGGCCCCTTCACCGTAACGCTCTGGCCGTCGACGGCGACGCCGACGCCGGCCGGGATGGAAATCGCCTGCTTGCCGATGCGGGACATGTCAATACACCCGGCAGAGGACTTCGCCGCCGACATTGGCGTCGCGCGCGGCGGTGTCGGACATCACCCCCTTGGGGGTCGAGAGGATCGAGATGCCCAGACCGTTCTTCACCGGCTTCAGGTCACCGATGGCCGAATAGACCCGCCGGCCGGGCTTGGAGACTCGGGCGATTTCGGCGATGACCGGGTCGCCATCGAAATACTTCAGCTCGATCTCGAACTCGGGAAAGGCGCCGGGGTGCTGGACAAGCGCGAACCCCCGGATATAGCCCTCGCTCTGAAGGACGCCCAGAACCCTCTCGCGCATCCGCGAGGCGGGCGTCAGCACCTTGGCGCGCCCGCGCATGGCGGCGTTCTTGATGCGAGCGATCATGTCGCCGATGGGATCGTTGACCATGGTCTAGCCCTCCTCACCAGCTCGACTTGACGAGGCCGGGAATCTGGCCGGCCGAGCCCAGATCGCGCAAAGCGATGCGGCTCATTTTCAACTTGCGATAGAAAGCGCGTGGGCGCCCGGTCACCTCGCAAAGGTTGCGGATGCGACTTGGCGCGGAATTGCGCGGCAAGGCGGCCAGCTTAAGCCGGGCGTCGAAGCGCTCCTCCAGCGACAAGGCCTCGTTCTCGGCGGTGTCCTTCAGCGCCTTGCGCTTGGCGGCGAACTGTTTGACCAGCTTGCGGACCATTTCGTTACGGTTGACGGCGCTCTTCTTGGCCATGAGTAAAGTCTTTCTGTCCCGCTATTGCGTGGTGAACGGGAATTGAAATTCCTTGAGCAGCGCACGCGCTTCCTCGTCGGTTCGGGCGGTGGTGCAGACGACGATATCCATCCCCCACACCTGGTCGATCTCGTCGTAGTTGATCTCGGGGAACACCAGATGTTCCTTGAGGCCCAAGGCGTAGTTGCCGTGGCCATCGAAGCTGGTCGGCCGCAGCCCCCGGAAATCCTTCACCCGGGGAAGGGCGATGGTGATCAGCCGATCAAGAAACTCGTACATGCGGTCCTTGCGCAGGGTGACCTTGGCGCCGATCACCATGCCTTCGCGTAGCTTGAAGGCGGCGATGGAGGTGCGCGCCTTGGTCGGCAACGGTTTTTGGCCGGCGATGGCGGCCAGATCCTTCATGGCCGAGGCGGGCTTCTTGGAATCGGCCACCGCCTCGCCGATTCCCATGTTGACGACGATCTTGTCGAGCTTAGGAATCTGCATCTCGTTGGAATAGCTGAACTGGTCCTTCAAAACCTTGCGGATGCGCTGGCGGTATTCGGCCTTCATCCGCGGCTCATAAGCGGCTTCAGCCATTGATCACCTCCCCGGTGGTCTTGGCGAAGCGCACCTTCTTGTCGCCGTCGATGCGAAAGCCGACGCGGCTGGGCTTGCCGTTGGAATCGGCGATAGCGACGTTGGAGAGGTGGATGCTCGCCGCCTTGCTTTTGATGCCGCCCTGGGGGTCGGCCTGGGTGGGCCGGGTGTGCCGCTGGACAAGATTGAGGCCGGCGACGAACACCCGCCCTTCCTTGGGCAGCACCTTGGTCACCTGGCCGCCGCGGCCCTTGTCCTTGCCGGTCAGCAGCACGACCTTGTCGCCCTTCTTGATCTTGGCCGCCATCACAGCACCTCCGGGGCGAGGGAAATGACCTTCATGTGGTTCTTGGCCCGCAGTTCGCGCGGCACCGGGCCGAAGATGCGGGTACCGATCGGTTCGGATTGCTTGTTCACAATAACCGCCGCGTTCTTGTCGAAACGGATCACCGAGCCATCCTTGCGCTTGATGGCCGAGGAGGTGCGCACCACGATGGCCTGCAGGACCTCGCCCTTTTTCACCCGGCCGCGCGGGATGGCTTCCTTCACCGAGACCACGATCCTGTCGCCCACGCCGGCGTAACGGCGCCCGGCGCCGCCTAGCACCTTGATGCACATGAGGCGGCGGGCGCCGGAGTTGTCGGCGACCTCAAGATTGGTCTGCATCTGGATCATGGTCTTATGCCCCTTCGCCTCGGCCGTCGGCCTGGCCACCGGCCTTGGGGAGGACTTCCCACGTCTTCAGCTTGGACTTGGGGGCGCATTCGACGATCCGCGCCGCCTCTCCGGCCTTGAAGGCGTTGGCCTCGTCGTGGGCGTGGTACTTCTTGGAGCGGCGCACGGTTTTCTTGAGCAGAGGGTGCAGGAAGGTGCGCTCAACCTTGACGATCACCGTCTTGTCGCCCTTGTCGGAGACAACCAGACCTTCGAGAATTCGCTTTGGCATTGCTTATGACTTCTTTTGTCTTGGGGCCGGCGGGCCCTTGGCGCCCAGGACGGTCCTGATGCGCGCGATATCGCGGCGCACCACCTTTACGCGGTGAGTCTTGTCGAGTTGGCTGGTGGCCGCCTGAAAGCGCAGATTGAACTGTTCCTTCTTGAGCGACAGAAGCTGTTCGGCGAGTTGGTCGGGGGTCAGGCGGCGCACATCTTCGATATTCATGGGGCGACCTCCTGGGCGACGGCGAGGCGGGTGACAATGCGGGTCTTCACCGGCAGCTTGGCGGCGCCCAGGCGCAGCGCTTCACGGGCCACGTCGTCGGCGACCCCGTCGACCTCGAACATGATGCGGCCCGGGGCGACGCGCGCCGCCCAGTATTCCACCGCGCCCCTGCCCTTGCCCATGCGCACCTCGGCCGGCTTATCGCTCACCGGCACATCGGGGAAGATACGGATCCACACCCGGCCCTGGCGCTTCATCTGGCGGGTGATGGCTCGGCGGGCCGCCTCGATCTGACG
>JBPCMA010000246.1:0-11030 GCA_051002715.1 Caulobacteraceae bacterium | reverse complement strand
GGATAAGCCGGTCGGCGGCTTTGGGATGCGCGAGGACCTGTGGGCCGGCTACGAGGCGGCCGGCGGCGCGCCGGTCGAGCGAGACCGCGCCCGGTTCTGGGAGGTGTTCGGCTCCCTGCGCTGGGGGGTGATGTGCGCCGGCATGACCGCCGCCTTCCGCACGGTCGACACCTCGGTGGAGCGGGCCGTGATCGCTCGCCGCGCCAGCGAGACCGAGCTCGACCTCATGCGCCTGCTGGCGGCCTGACGTGCAGGACCCGCCCGCTCCCCGCGAAATCCTCGCCGCCGTGGCGCGGTTCCTCAAGGAGGAGGTGGCGCCGGCCACCGTCGGCCATCTCTCCTTCCAGGCCCGCGTCGCCGCCAACGCCCTGGAGACGGCACGCCGCCAGCTCGATCTCGCGCCCGCCGAAGAGGCGGCGGAACTGGCGCGCCTGAAGACCCTCCTGGGCATGGAGGGCGACCTCGCCGCCCTCAACGCCGAACTGGCCCGGCGGATCGAAGCGGGCGATATGGACCTCGCCACCCCCGGCCTCGCCCACCACCTGTGGGCCGTCACCCTGGCCAAGCTCGCCGTCGATCAGCCTGCGTACGCCGCCTATCGGGCCAGGATGGCCGAGCGGGATGGGATCGAAAAATAGAAGGAGACCCCATGGACTTCGCCTTGCCGCGAGACCTCGTCGACTACCTGGCGCAGCTCGACGCCTTCATCGAAGCCGAGATCAAGCCCCTGGAGCGGGAGGGCGACAACATCCGCTTCTTCGACCACCGCCGCGAACACGCCCGCACCGACTGGGACAACCACGGCCTGCCGCGACCCGAATGGGAGGCGCTGCTGGCCGAGGCCCGCCGCCGAGCCGACGCGGCCGGCCACCTGCGCTTCGCCTGGCCGGTCGAGATGGGCGGCCAGGGTGGCTCCAACCTCGCCATGGCGGTGATCCGCGAGCATCTGGCCGCCAAGGGCCTGGGCCTGCACAACGATTTGCAGAACGAGCACTCCATCGTCGGCAACAACCCCTTCGTCCTGATGTTCAAGGAGTTCGCCACCCCCGAGCAGTACGCCATGTACGGCGAGCGGTTGCTGAAGGGCGAGATTCGCTCGGGCTTTGGCCTCACCGAACCCAACCACGGCTCCGACGCCACCTTCATGGAGACCCGCGCCGTGCGGGAGACGCGGGACGGCGTCGCCGGCTGGCGGATCGACGGGGAGAAGATGTGGACCACCGGCATGCATGTGGCGACCCACGTCATGGTCTTCGCCCGCACCGCCGGAAAGGACGGCGACGCGGGCGGGATCACCGTCTTCCTGGTCCCGGCCGACCATCCGGGGGTGAAGATCGAGGAGTGGCTGTGGACCTTCAACATGCCCACCGACCACCCGCGCGTCAGCCTCGCCAACGTCTGGGTCCCCGACGACGCCGTCTGGGGCGTGGAGGGGCGGGGCCTGGCGCTGGGCCAAAGCTTCGTCCACCAAAACCGCATCCGCCAGGCCGCCTCGTCGCTCGGCGCCGCGGTCTTCTGCATCGAGGAGAGCGTCAAGTACGCGAGGGCCCGCAAGCCGTTCGGCAAGCCGCTGGCCGACAACCAGGCCATCCAGTGGCCCCTGGTGGAACTGGCCACCCAGGCCGAGATGCTGCGCCTCTTGATCCGGAAGACCGCCTGGGAGATGGATCGCCTGCCCCACAAGGAGGTCGAGCGCCAGATCAGCGACAAGGTCTCCATGTGCAACTACCAGGCCAACCGCCTGGTCTGCGACGCCGCCGACCGCGCCATGCAGGTCCACGGCGGCATCGGCTACTCCCGCCACAAACCCTTCGAACACATCTACCGCCATCACCGGCGCTACCGCATCACCGAGGGCTCGGAGGAAATCCAGATGCGCAAGGTGGCGGCGTTTCTGTTCGGGTATATGGGACCGAGGAAGGCGAAGCTCGCCGATCTGACCGCGCACGATATGGATTATCGCCGGGCGCCATAGGCGTTTTGGTCGAAGTCGCGTGAATCTCTTTTCGAGGGGCGAGTTTGGTGATTTCCGTTCCATTCCGCGCTAGACTGCCGCTCGTGAACGCGCCGCTCCGCCAGCCCATGACCCTCGAAGCGTTCCTCGATTGGGAAGATCGCCAGCCGCTGCGCCATGAGTTCGATGGCCTCCAGGCGATCGCCATGGCGGGGGGCACGGTGAACCATGCCGCGATCCAGGCCAACCTGGCGGTCGCCATGACCAATCGCTTGCGCGGCACGAAATGCCGTTTTTTCGGCAGCGATCTCAAGATCGAAGTGGTTGGCCGGATTCGTTACCCCGACGGCTTCGTGGTCTGTTCGCCGCTTGCCCCGGACGCCAAGGTGATCGCCGATCCCGTGGTGATTTTTGAAATACTCAGCGACGCGACGAGCCGAACCGACCATCTGACCAAGAATGACGAATACGCCAGGACGCCCTCGGTTCGACGCTATGTGATTTTGGCCCAGGACGCGCCCGGCGGTACGATGTTCGAGCGCGTGGGCGACGACTGGGTGGGCCACCTCCTGTCACGCGACAGCGTTCTTCGCATGCCCGAACTGGGGGCCGAGCTTCCCATGTCCGAACTCTATGATGGCGTGGACGTGGCGGAGCCGGAGCGATTTGTCGCTCCAGGCTCGATTGGCGAGAGCGCGTGATCGGATTTTCGATCCGCGCGCGATTGAGTTTAATGCACCGTCACCGAAACGCATGAACCCCACGAGGATCGCCGGCGATGGCCCGCGGAGAGGCCCGCGTCGGCTGGTCGGGTTCGACGCGGCCCTGCTCCCAATCTCGCTGGATGCCAACGGTATAGGGCGCGCGGGAATGATCCCGGATTTACGGCCTGGACCCTCCACCCCGAATGACGATCACCTCAAAACCCGGCAGCCCGCCCCAGGCCGCGTCGGCGGTGATCGCCGGCAGGCGGCGCAACCGGGCCAACGCAAGGCAGGCGCGATCTCCGAGCGACAGGCCGGCGGCCCGCGTCTCGCTCCGCAACGCTCCGGCCGCGCAGGCCTGATCGGCGCTAAAATCGACGAATTCCACGCCGGTGGCCTCGACGGCGGCCCGCGCCTCGTCGGCCGGCATGCCGCGCTCGTTCAGCTTGGAGACAATTTCCGCCAGATTGACCGTCGAGAAAAGGGCGCCGGGCGCCACCGCTCGCACCCGCTCCGCCCCGCTCTCGGCGAGGAGGAGGGCCAGGACCGCCGAGCTGTCCAGAACCGCGTCACTCACGCTCGGCGGCCGCGTGCCGTTCGGCGATCAGTTCGTCCACCAAGCCGGAGTCCTTGGGCACATAGCGCGCCACCAGTGCTTGCGCCCCCCGTATGGCGGCGTCCCGAGGTTCGAGGACGACGGTCCCATCGACGAGGCGCGCGACGACCTTTCCTCCGCCTCGCAGCCCGAGCGCGGCGCGCATGGGAGCGGGGATGACCACGCGCCCATTGGCGGCGATGGTCAGGTTCGCGCTGGTCATTGTCACACCCTCAATATCCGCCATATTCTATGGAAATGGCATATATCAAGGGGATGTCAATTTCCACCGTTTTTCTGAACGAAGCCGGTCGGCCTCTCCCAGGCCGCGTCGGCGGTGATCGCCGAAAGCCGGCGCGGCTCAAGGCGGCCGGACGTGCTATGAGGCGTCCCTTCGCGGGATTTTTAGTTTAGGGAGTTTCCCCCATGGCGTCGATTCACTGGGCCAAGGCGGCGAGCGGGAGTTTCGGGGCCGCCGCCGACTGGACGGGCGGGAGGGTCCCCGGATCCGGCGACGACGCCCTTCTCGACGCGGCGGGATCGGGCTTTTCGGTGAACGTCACCGCCGCGGCCACCGTGGCCAGCCTCCAGACCGCCGCCAACGCCCTGGTGGATATCCAGGCCAGTTTCTCGGCGACGAACGGCACCGGCTCGGGCGCCAACGCCGGCGGGATCCGGATCGAGAACGGGGCCACATTGACCCTCCAAGGCCCGGTTTCCAACACCGGGTCAATGGAGATTTTCGGCGGGGCGTCGGCGACCAGCATCGTCATCGGCCAGGGGGGCGTGACACTGGACGGCGGCGGAGACATCATCCTCTACTTCCGCGGAACCCAATCGCAGCAGATCGTCGGGGCGGCGAGCGGGGCGGTGCTGACCGACGTGGACAACCGGATCACCGGCCAGGGGGTCTTGGGCGGCGGGCGCCTGACCCTGGTCAACCAAGCGAAGGGGTTTATCGAGGCCAAGGGCGGCCTGCTCACCGTCGACACCGGAACCAACACCATCGTCAACGCCGGCCTGATCACCGCCGAGGGCGCGCCGGGCGATGACGGCCTCCCCCCCGGCTTGGGATTGTACAAGAGCCCGCTCGCCAACAGCGGCATCCTCGAGGCCGACGGCGACGGCTCGACCTTGACCTTCGACGGTGCGGTGACCGGGACGGGCCGCGCCGTCATCACCGGCGGTCTGCTGCGCTTCAATTCCAGCTTCAGCCAGCAGGTGGATTTCGAGGGCGCGACCGGCGTTCTCTACCTGGCCCGGTCGGCCTCCTATGGCGCCATGATCGCGCTATTCACGACGACCGGCGGCGAGTCCCTGGACCTCGGCGACATCGCCTATGGCGGGTCGACCCAGGCCAGCTACGCCGGCACGGCCAGTTCGGGGACCCTGACCGTCACCGACGGGACACATACCGCCCACATCGCCTTCGAGGGCGACTATCGGGCCGTGACCTTCCTGGCCGCCAGCGACGGCCACGGCGGCACGACCATCACCGACAGAGCCGGGGGTGGGGGAACGCAGGCTCATTGGCTCAATCCGGTCAGCGGATCGTTCCAGACCGGGGCGAACTGGAGCGGGGGGGCGGCGCCCGGTTCCGGGTCCGACGCCATTCTCGACGCCGCGGGGAGCACGCGCTACACCGTCACCGCCTCGGCTGACCAGACCGTGGCCAGCCTCCAGACGGCGGCGACCGCCACCCTCACCGCGTCCGGCGCCTTCACCGCGACGGGCGGAACCGGGGCGGGCGTGAACGCGGGCCAGATCACCATCGCCAACGACGCGGTCTTCACGGTGGGGGGCGCCTTCGACAATACCGGCCTCGTCGCGGTGGACTCCACCACCGGCCGCACCACCTTGGCCATCTCGGGCCGCGTGACCCTCTCGGGCGGCGGCGAGGTCTGGCTGGGCGACAGCCTCAACGACCGGATCGTCGGAACCTCGACCTCGGCGGTTCTCGACAACGTTCAAAATGTGATCACCGGCGGCGGGTATCTGGGCTTTGGCGAGCTAACCTTGATCAACGAGGCGGGGGGCAAGATCACCTCGGAGGAGCCCTCCGTCCCGCTGGTCATCGACACCGGCCTCAACACCATCGTCAACGCCGGCGTGATCGAGGCGGCGGGGATCGGCGCCACGGTCAGAAGCGCGGTCGCCAACTCCGGCCTGCTCCTGGCCGAGGGTGGGGTTCTCGTCCTCGATCGCGCGGTAACCGGCGCCGGGCGCGCCGAAGTCCTGGGCGGAAAACTGGATTTCGCCTCGACCTTCAACCAGAACGTGGCGTTCGGTTCCGCCGGCGGCGTGCTCGAGTTGGCCCGTTCCCTTTCCTACGCCGCCATGGTCTCCGGCTTCTCCCAGGCCGGAAAGACCACGCTCGACCTGCGCGACATCGCCTTTGGCGGTTCAACCACGGTGAGCTATGCCGGGACGGCCTCGTCGGGGACCCTGACGGTGAGCAACGGCGCCCACGCCGCCCATATCCATCTTGCGGGAAATTACCTGAGCGCCGCTTTCAAGGTGGCCGCCGACGGCCTGGGCGGGACGAGCGTGACGGCCGGGGCCAAGTCGCCGGACGGCCAGCCAGGCGCCGTCCGCGCCTTCGCGGCGGCCATGGCCGGCCACGCGGCCGGCGCCCTGGCCCTCCCGCCGGTCAGGAGCGAGGCGCGCCCGTCGCTCGGCCTGGTCGCCCATCCGTTCGCTTGACCGCCGGCGCCGCTCCGTCCGCCGCCCGCATGCGCGCATAATCGTCGGCCGTGAGGTAGGGGAGGATCTCCAGGAAGGCGACCAGGTTCCACACCTCGCCCTCCGTGCGGGTCAGACGCCAGGCGGGCATGGCGGTCATCTTGATGCCCTGGCCGACGATCCAATAGAGCTGGGCGGGGCTCCAGCGGCGCGCCGCGTCCAGAAGGTACGGCGGCGTCGGGGTGAGGCCCTGCACCCAGGCCGCCCGCGCCACGCCCGGGCCGCCGTGGCACATCGCGCAGTCACGGTCGTACTCGTGGAAACCGGCCAGCGTCTCGGCGGGGCTGAAATGGGCCGGGGCGCGGATGTCGCCCGCGCGCGCCTTGACCGAGCTGATGAAGGCGGCATGGGCCGCCCAGCCGACCGGGGGATAGTGGGGCGTGCTGGCGGTGGCGTCGAAGAGCCCCCCCTCGATCACCGCCATCACGGCCGCGCCCGCCAGAGCGGCGGCGGCGAGCCAGGCCAGCAGCCACGTCTCCGCCAGGCGCCGCCAATCGGGCCTGGCCTCGCGGGGCGGTTCGCGGCCGGTCATCGCGCCTCACCGCAGGCTGTAGAGATAGGCCGCGACATCGCGCGTCTGGGCCTCGCTCAGCGATGAATCGGGCATGGCGTTGCCCGGCACGACGCTCTGCGGATAGCGGATCCAGCGGATCAGATTGCCCGGCGTGTTGGGCAGAACCCCGGCGATCATGGTGCGTCGCGAAAAATGGGTCAGCGGCGGTCCGACCAGCCCGACCGCCTGGGGCACGCCGGGAATCTCATGGCAGGCGCCGCAGCCGGCCTGGGTGATGGTCGTCCCTCCCCGCCCGGCGTTTCCGCCGAAGGCCGGCCAGGCGGGCGCGTCCGAGGCGCGGGCGCAGGCGGCGAGGAGGAGCGCGGACGCCGCCGCGACCGGAATTGGCGTGAAGAGCGAGCGCGGGAGGCGCGGGGGTTTCATGGCGCTATCCTCCAGCAGGAGGCGATGACGAGGGGTTCGGCGGTGTTGAAGGCGATGGCCAGGGCGAAACCGAGGCCCGCCAGGATGCCGCAGGTGGCGAGAAAGCGTGTGCGGCCCTCGCCGGTCTCCAGCAGGCTTCGCGCCCCGCCGCTCTTTTCGCCCCGCACCTTGCGCCAGCTCTTCCACGACAAGGCCGCGCCGGCCAGGGCGATGGCCAGGCAGATCAGGTTGAGGGCCACCAAGCCGACGTGCTGGGCGCCCCAACCTTCCGCCGGAGGGGTCAGGCGGGGGCCGTCGCCGGGGTAGCAGGCATGGCCGGCCACCCCATAGCCGACCACCAGCTGAACGATCCAGCCGAACGGCCCGGCCGCCAGGGCGGCGAGCAAGACCCACGGGCGGACGCGCGCCCGATGCGGGGCGGGGTGTTCGCTGGCGGCGGCGTCGGCGTGAGTCATGGCCCTCACCACAGATAGGGGGTGACATAGAAGGTGAAGAAGACCACCAGCCAGACCGCGTCGACGAAATGCCAGTAGACCGAGCTCATCATCACCGGCGTGTGGCGCCGCTCGTTGAAATCGCCGGCCAGCGACCAGGCGAAGACGACGCTCAGCATGATCACCCCCACCACCACGTGGGCCATGTGGAAGCCGGTGATGGTGAAATAGAGCGAGCCGTAAGAACCGGTGGTGATGGTGAAGCCCTTGCCCCGCCACTCGAAATACTGGACGACGAGAAAGGCGAGGCCGAGCGCGATGGCGATGGCTGTCCCCATCAGGTGCTGGGTCCGCGCGCCGCGCTTGATCCCCCTTTCGGCCCACCAGATGGCCACGCTGCTGGTCAGCAGGACCAGGGTGTCGGGGCCGGAAAGCCGCCACTGCGGATGGGCTGACGGCAGCCAGGCCTTGCCGTTCTGGGCGGCGAAATAATAGTAGCTGAACAACAGGTAGGCGAACAGCGACGACTCGGTGGCGATGAGGCACAGCATCCCCCACCAGCCCACCGCGTTGCGCCCCAGCGAGCCGACCGGCAGCGGCTCGCCATGATAGACCGCTTCAGCCATCGGCGGCCTCCATGTCGGCATGGACCCGGCGCGGCCAGAACCAGGCGATGAGGGCGGCCAGGCACAGCGCCCCGCCCAGCCCGGCCGCCCACCAGGCGTGCAGCAAGGCGCCGACCGCCAGCACCGTCATGCCGACCGCCAGGGCGAAGGGGGCCAGGCTGTCGGCGGGCATCTCCAGGATGAGGTTGGGTTCGCCGTCGAGGGCCGAGGTGCCCATGGTCTCGCGGCCGCGATCCAGCAGGAAGCCCTCGGTCAGCCGCGAGCGCGCTTCGCTCTCGTTCAACCGGTCCTCCCACAGCGGATGGCGGCTGGCCACCATGGGGATGACCGCGAAATTGTAGGACGGCGGCGGCGATGGGACCGACCACTCCAGGGTCGGCGCGCCCCACGGGTTGGGCCCGGCCGGCTTGCCGCGCTTCAGCGAAAGCGCGACGTTGATCAGGAGCAGCAGGACGCCGAGCGCAAACACCACCGATCCGAGGGAGACGATCAGGTTCTGCGTCGCCCACCCCATGCCGGCCGGATAGGTGTAGATGCGCCGGGGCATGCCCAGCAGGCCCAGGGTGTGCATGGGGAAGAAGCACACGTTGAAGCCCACGAACATGACCCAGAAATTCCACCGCCCGAGGGTTTCGTTCATCAGCCGCCCGGTCATCTTGGGAAACCAGTAATAGACCGCGCCGGCCACCGGAAAGACGTTGATGCCGATCAGCACATAGTGGATGTGGGCGACCACGAAATAGGTGTCGGTC
Source organism: Caulobacteraceae bacterium (assembly GCA_051002715.1). Lineage (GTDB taxonomy): Bacteria > Pseudomonadota > Alphaproteobacteria > Caulobacterales > Caulobacteraceae > Acaudatibacter. The sequence continues at coordinate 2,286 of JBPCMA010000246.1, read as the reverse complement.
AGCTGCCAGTCGACCGGGGTCGAGGCGGTCATCACGCCGGAGACCCCGCCGATCACGAAAAGCACGATCATGCTGGCGAAGAACAGGAAGGCGGTGGTCATCACCGGGCGGCCCAGCCAGATGGTGGCGATCCAGGCGAACACCGCGACGGCGCTGGGGATGGTGATGATCAGCGACGCGCCGCTGAAAAAGGCCAGGGCGAGGGTGGGCAGGCCGGTGGCGAACATGTGGTGCACCCATACCCCGAAGCCCAGCGCCATGGTGCCCACCGTGGCCAGGGCGACCGGCGTATAGCCGACCAGCGGGCGGCGGCAGAAGGTCGGCAGGCCGTCCGACACCATGCCCATGGCCGGCAGCACGATGGCGTAGACCCACGGGTGGCCGAACATCCAGAACAGGTGCTGCCAGAGCAGCGGCTGGCCCTTGGCTGCATCCAAGAAGTGGGTGGCGAACTGGCGGTCCATCCACAAAAGGAAGAAGGCCAGGCTGACGGCGGGGACGGCCAGCAGATTGGCCACCGAAGCGGTCAGGGTTCCCCACACCAGGATCGGCACCCGGTTGATCGACATGCCGGGCGCGCGGGTCCGCAGGAAGGTCACTACGAAATTGGCCGAGCCGACGGTGGTCGAGACGCCCAGCAGGATCAGGCCCAGGGCGTAGATGTCGATGTTGACGCCCGGATCGTAGGCCTTGGCGGCATAGGGCACATAGTTGAACCAGCCGTCGTCCGGGCCGTGGCCGGCGGCGAATCCGGCGTAGATGAAGAGGCCGGCGGCCAGATAGACCCAGTAGGACAGGGCGTTGAGCCGCGGAAAGGCCATGTCCCGCGAGCCGAGCAGCAGCGGCCACAGATAGTTGCTGAAACCGGTCAGGATCGGCGCGGCGTAGAGGAAGATCATGCTCACCCCGTGCATGGTGAACAGCTGATCGTATTGTTCGGGGGTCAGCAGATGTTTTTCGGGGCCGCTCAGTTGCAGGCGCATGACCAGCGCCTCGACCCCGCCGGCGATCAGGAAGGCGAAGGCGGTGACGATGTAGCGCTTGCCGATCTCCTTGTGGTCGACGCTGGAGAACCAGCCCTTCACGCCCGGCTCGGTTTTCCACATCCGCTCCAGCCGCGCCCCCGGCCAGTCGCCGTCGATGGCCACCACCTTGGGGGCGCGGGCGTCTTCCCAGGCGGTCATGACGGCGCCCTCACTTCAGGGTCTCCAGATAGGCGCGCAGAGCGGCGAGCTGGGGGCCGCTCAACCAGGTGGCGGGCATCTTGGCCCCTGGCTTCAGCGCCTGGGGATCGGAGATCCAGCCCGACAGGTTGGCGACGGTGTTGTCCAGCGCCCCGGCGGCGATGGTCCGGCGGCTCATCAGGTGGGTGAGGTCCGGCCCCTTCACGCCGTGCGCCGGCGTGCCGCGGACGGTGTGGCAGGCGCCGCACCGGCTTGCCAGAACCCCCTCGCCGATCGTCTGCTCGCCATCGGCGGGCGGCGCGGCGGCCTCGAGCTGGCCTTGCCGCCAGGCCTCGAAGTCGGACGGCGGCTGGGCGATCACATAGACGGCCATGTGGGCGTGCTGCAGGCCGCAATATTCAGTGCATTGCCCGCGATAGACGCCGGCCCGGTCGGCCTGCAGCCAGGCGATGTTGGCGCGCCCGGGGATGGTGTCGGTCTTGCCGGTCAGGGCCGGCACCCAGAAAGAGTGGATGACGTCGGCTCCGACCAGGTGGATAAGCACCGGTGGGCCGACGGGCACGGGGATCTCGTTGGCGGTGTCGAAGCCTTCGCCGGGCCGCGCGCCGGCGTAGCGCACGCCCCACCACCACTGATGGCCGGTCACCGTCAGGGTGAGGGCCGGCCGGGTGGCCGGCGAATCCACCGCCGCCAGGGCCGCCAGGGTCCAGATCAAGGCGCCGATCAAGGCCAGTACGGTCAGCGGCATTCCCACATAGAACCAGGCGAGGCCGCCGGCGGCGCGGCCGACAGGGGCCTCGGGCAGGTCGGCGGCGGCCAGGCTGCTTTTGCGGACCATGACGCCGGCCGCCACCGCGATCGTCACCGCGGCGATCACGGTCAGCGACAGGGCGATCAGCCCCCAGGTGAGGGCGGTGACCGGATCGGCCCTGGGGCCGGCGGTCCGCAGATAGTTCATCGGCCAGCGCCCCGGCTCGGCCGCCGGCGGCCCGACTCGCGGCGGAAGGACCCGCGACGCGGCGGCCGCCTTGGCTTGGGCGGACAGTGGCGGTCCGCCGGCGAGCGCGCCCGCCTGGGCGGCGGGCGGCGCCCTGGCCGGGGC
>JBPCMA010000245.1:0-15546 GCA_051002715.1 Caulobacteraceae bacterium | reverse complement strand
TCGTCGAGATCATCCGAAGGTCCGACGACCAGAAAGGCTTCGAGGTTCTGCCTCGCCGCTGGGTGGTCGAGCGCAGCTTCGGCTGGATGACGAGGTGGCGGCGCCTCGTCCGCGACTATGAGGCCCGACTCGACGTCTCCGAGGCCATGATCCTCGTCGCCATGGGCGGCAATCTGCTACGCCGAAACGCTCACCCGTGAATTTCCAAACGGACTCTAAGGGCGACCCGGCGCTTGGAAATCTGGATGGCGCAACGCCGCCCAATGCGGCGCGTACTTCAGGGCCTCGGCGTATTTCGCGGCGGCTTCGCGGCGGCGGCCCTCGGCGGCCAGGGCGTCGCCCCAGTGTTTGAGGGGTTCGGCCCAATGGGGGCCCAGCCGGTGGGCGGCGGCGAACTTGGCGATGGCGCCGGCCGCGTCGCCGTGGCGCAGCAGGGCCAGGCCCCAGCGGTCGTAGGCGAAGGGCAGATCCGGAGCGAGGGCCACGGCCCGCGTGTAGGCGGCCTGGGCGGCTGGCCAGTCGCCGGCGTGGTCCAGGGTGTCGGCCCGGAAGCTGTAGCAGGCGACCCACGGGCCCCGCCGGTCGAACAGGGCGCGCGCCTTGGCGCTCTGGCCGCTCAAGCCATAGGCTAAACCGAGGGTGCAGGTGGCGTCGACGAAGCTGTCCTTGAGGTCCGGGTGGGCGCGCAGCATGGTCTGGACCGCTTCCAGGGGGGCGACGGCGCGGGCCGGGACGTTCTCGTCCAGAGCGCGCAAGCCCTCGATGAACAGCCGCTCGGCCTGGGTATAGGCGTTCTTCGGGTCGGAGGCGGTCAGGTAGCGCGCCGCCGCGTCATAGTCGTGCAGGCGGGCGGCGGCGTCGGCCATGGAGGGGCCGGCGATGACATCGTCGGTGCCCTGGCCGCCCATCTTGCGGGCGTCGTAGTCGAGATCGGCCAGTTCGGCGGCCCAGTCCTGGGTCAAGAAATCGGAGTTCTCCCAGCCGGGCGGGGTCGGGCGGTCGCGCCCCCGGGCGCCGGCCGCCGCCTGGCGCATCCAGCCGGTGGCGCGCAGGGCCGCCTCCTCGCCGCCGGTGAAGATGACCGCGCCGACGAGGTTGGTCCAGGCGCTCCACATGTGGGGATCGAGCTGGATGGCCAGGCGATATTTGGCCGCCGCCTCGACATAGCGGCCTTCCGAGACCAGGGCGTTGCCCCATACGTTGGCCAGCTCCGCCTGGACGGGGCGCGGCGCGGCGGGATAGGCGCCCGCCGCGAAGGCCTCGGCGTCGGCTGCCCGCCCGACCTGGTTGAGATAGACGGCGAAGAGATAGGGCTCGGCCGCCCCATAGATATATTCCGCCGCCGCCGTGGCCAGGGCGTCGACCTGCCCCGGCGCCCCGGTGAAGCCGCGCGGCGCCGCGCCGCCGCCGCGCACCCGCAGTGAAATCCGGCCGTCCGGCAGCTCCACCACGTCGCCGCCCACATGCAGGTCGTGGCCGAAGCGGGCGCGCAGCAGGCGATCGATCTCACCCACCGAGACGCCGGTGTTGGGGACCTCGATCTTGATGTCCTGATCCCAGGCGTTGGCGAGGTCGCGCTTCCTGTCGGTGGCCCGCGTCGCCGCCTGCAGGCGGGTGAGGCCATCCAGCACCTCGCCGGCCACCACCTTGGAGGTGAGGCCGCGGGCGGCCAGGGCCGGCGGGGTGTCGAAGGGCTCGACCACCACCCGCCGCGAGATCACCGCGTCACGCATCATGCCTATGGCCAGGGCGCCAATCGCCAGGGCGGCAAGGACGACGCAGACCTGGAAGGCGAGCTGGAAGCGCTCGCGCCACAGCCGCACCCGCAGGTGGCTGACGTTGAGGATGCGCTGTTCATGCAGGTGCTCGAACTGCACCCGCGCCAGGCGGCTGAGGTCCTTGAGGTAGGCCGACACGTCGCCGGCCACCGCCGGGTCGCCTCGCGCCTGCTCCATCACCGCCGTGGCGACAAAGGGGTCGGCCCCCAGGAACCCGCCGGCGGGGCCGCCCTCCTCCAGCGGCGCCTCGGGCTCGCCCTGACCGACCAACTCGCCAAGAGGAAGTTCCGCCACCGTCTCCTCGCCCCAAGCCGACGCGCCATCGGGATTGTGAGCCAAAAGCGGCGGGATGGGAAGGCGCGCGAGCCTTGGCGGTGGGCTTGAAAGCCGGGATGAAACGGCTCACCTTAGCCAGACTTAGCCAGGAGACCCCGTCGTGCCGACCTACAATGTGCTCGCGGCCAAATCCAACCTGTCGCGCCTGATCGCCGATGTCGAAAGCGGACGCGAGAGCGAGATCGTCATCGCCCGCAATGGCAAGCCGGCGGTCAGGCTGGCGCCGCTGAACGCCAAACCGGTTGGCCAGAGACTGGGCGTCGCCAAGGGCAAATTCAAAGTGCCGGAGTCGATCGATGGCGCGAATGACTACATCGAGCGGCTTTTTAACGGCGAGGTTGATTGAAACTTCTGCTGGACACTCATGTGGCGATTTGGGCGGTCGCCGATGATCCGCGCCTGCCGCGATCGGTCCGTGCGCTGATCAACGACCCAAACAACAGCATCGACGTCAGCGCCGTCAGCATTTGGGAGATCGCGATCAAATTCCCCCTGGCCCGGCGCGGCATCGGGGACATGCCTTTCTCCTCGGAAGAGGCGCTGGCTTATTTTCGGCAAGCCGGCTTTGCGCTCCTCGATATCACGCCCGAGCACGCTGTCGCGGTTGAACGGCTGCCGCGATTGCATGGTGATCCCTTTGATCGCCTCTTGGTGGCGCAAGCGCGTCATGAACCCTTCAAACTGGTGAGCGGCGACACCATGATCGGGGCCTACGGCGACCCCGTGATCTGGCCTTGAACGGCGTCGCTCGCCTAGAATCCGGCGACCGGGTGCTGGTCACCGGCGGGTCGGGATTTGTCGGTTCGGCGGTGCTGCGGGCGCTGGGCGGAAGGGGCCTGAAGGTCCGGGCGCTGGCGCGGGCGACCAGCGCGCGGGGCAATCTGGCCGGGCTGGACTGCGAGATAGCCGTCGGCGACATGACCGACGCCGGCGCGATGAGCGATGCGCTCGACGGCGTCCGCTGGCTCTTCCATGTGGCCGCCGACTACCGGCTGTGGGCGAGGCGCCCGGGCGAGATCGTCCGCGCCAATGTCGAGGGGACGCGGGTGGTGATGGAGGGCGCCCTGGCCGCCGGGGTCGAGCGGGTCGTTTACACCAGCAGCGTCGCCACCCTGCGGGCCGGCGAGGGCGCCGCGCCGGTCGACGAGACCGCCCCACTCGCCGACGGCGAAGGGATCGGAGCCTATAAGCGCAGCAAGGTGGCGGCCGAGCGGCTGGTCGAGCGTCTTATCGGCGAGCGCGGCCTGCCGGCCGTCATCGTCAATCCCTCGACCCCCATCGGGCCGCATGACATCAAGCCCACCCCCACCGGGCGCATCGTCGTCGAGGCGGCGATGGGGCGGATGCCGGCCTTCGTCGACACCGGCCTCAACCTTGTCCACGTGGACGACGTGGCGCGCGGCCATCTGCTGGCCCTTGAGAAAGGCCGCGTCGGCGAGCGCTACATCCTGGGCGGCCAGAACGCATCCCTGCGCGACCTGCTGGGCGTCATCGCCGCGTTGACCGGCCGCCGCGCCCCCACCGTCAGCCTGCCCATCGCGCCGCTCTATCCCCTGGCCTGGGCGGCGGAGGCGGCGGCGGCCCTCACCGGCAAGGCCCCCTTCGTCACCGCCGACGCGTTGAGGATGGCCGCCCACCCCATGTATTTCACCAGCGCCAAGGCGGAGCGGGAGCTTGCTTACGCCGCCCGCCCCTATCGCGAGGCGCTCGTGGACGCCCTGACCTGGTTTCGCGCCGCCAGATACCTGAAATGACGGCGACCCCGGCGGTGAGCGTCGCGGCCCTCGCGGCATGGCTCTATCTGCTTTTCGGGCGGGGGATGTTCTGGCTGGCGCGCGAGCGCGACGACCGCGAACCCGCGGCGATCGCGCCCGCCACATGGCCCTCGGTGACCGCCGTCGTCCCGGCCCGCGACGAGGCCGACGTGATCGCCCGCTCGATCGGCAGCCTGCTCGCCCAGGATTATCCGGGCGACTTCCGCATCGTCCTGGTCGACGACAACAGCACCGACGGCACGGCGAGCGTCGCGCGCGCTCTGGGCGGCGGCGGCCGGCTGGAGGTGGGCGCCGGCGCGCCCCTTCCCGCCGGCTGGACCGGCAAGCTGTGGGCGGTGAGCAAGGGGATCGAGCGGGCGCCCGACGCCGACTATCTGCTGCTGACCGACGCCGACATCGCCCATGCGCGCGACAACGTCCGCCGGCTGGTCGAGCGCGCCGAGGCCGGCGGTCTCGTCCTCGCCTCCCTGATGGCCCGGCTCACGGTCGAGACCTGGGCAGAGCGGCTCCTGATCCCGGCCTTCGTGTTCTTCTTCGCCATGCTCTACCCATTCGCCTGGGTGAACGATCCGGCCCGGCGGACGGCGGCGGCGGCCGGCGGCTGCATGTTGGTTCGACGCGAGGCGCTGGCGGCGGCCGGCGGAATCGCGGCCATCCGCGGCGAGATCATCGACGACTGCGCCCTGGCGGCGCGGATGAAGACGCGAGGGCCGATCTGGCTCGGCCTCACCGACCGGGCGGCCAGCCTTCGGCCCTACCAGACCCTCGGCCAGATCGGGCGCATGGTCGCCCGCTCGGCCTACGCTCAGCTGCGCTTTTCGCCGTGGCGCCTCGCCGCGACGGTGGTGGGAATGGCAGTGGTCTACGCCGCGCCGCCGCTTCTCGCCCTCTTCGGCGCGGGAGCGGCGCGCTGGGTCGCGGCGGCGGCGTGGCTTGTCATGGCGCTCGCCTTTCAGCCGATGCTGCGCTTCTATCGCCGCTCGCCGCTGTGGGGCCTGGCCCTGCCGGCCATCGGCGCCCACTACGGCGCCTTCACCGTCCAGTCCGCGGTCGATACGTGGCGCGGGCGGGGCGGAATGTGGAAAGGCCGGGCGCAGGCCATGGGAGGGGCGATTGGGGAGGCGTGAGTTGAGTGGGAACCTCCCTCCCCTTCATGGGGAGGGTGGATGCGAGCGCTCGCGAGCAGACGGGTGGGGCTCGCGCGGCAGGGCGCGTTGCGGCGGCGTCACCCCACCCCGCTCGCCTGAGCCTGTCCTCGGGCCGGCCTTCGGCCGGACCCGGGGGGGCGAGTCGCCCTCCCCATCAAGGGGAAGGAGGAGATGAAACACCATGACCGACTTCGCCTCCGGCAAGGGCCACCGCGACGAGAACTTCCCGGTCGCTTCTCGGCTGATCGCGCCGCGCCATCGGGCGGTGGTGCTGGCCTTCTACCGCGTGGCGCGGCTGGCCGACGACATCGCCGACCATCCGCGCGCCTCCGCCGAGGACAAGCTGGCTCGGCTGGCGGCCATCGAGCGGGGCCTGACCGGAGAAGACGAAGCGGTTCCCCAGGCGGTCGCCCTGAGCCGCGCCTTGGCGCAGCGCGGCCTTTCCGACCGCCATATCCTCGATCTCCTCACCGCCTTCCGCCGCGACGCGGTGAAGAGCCGCTGCGCCGACTGGGCCGAGCTGATGGACTATTGCCGCTATTCGGCCGCCCCGGTCGGCCGCTTCGTGCTCGACGTCCACGGCGAGAGCCGTGACCTGTGGCCGGCTTCCGACGCCCTGTGCGCCGCCCTGCAGGTGATCAATCACATGCAGGACTGCGGCGAGGATTACCGCGACCTGGACCGGATCTATGTCCCCCTCGACCTGATGGCGGCGGCGGGCGTTCCGGTCGAGGCGCTGGGCGCGCGAACCGCCTCCCCCGCCCTGCGCGGCGTCCTGGACGAAGTGACCACACGCGCCGGCGCCCTTCTCGCCGCCGCCGCCCCGCTGGCTGGCGAAACACGGGACGGGCGCCTGGCCCTGGAGATCGGCGTCATCCACGCCCTGGCGGCGAGCCTGAACCACCGCCTGGCGCGGCGCGATCCGCTCAGTCAGCGCGTCCATCACGGCCGGATCGAGATGGCGGGGCTGGCCCTTTTCGGCGCCGGCGCGGCGCTGGCGGCGCGGCTTAAGGCTCGCCGGAGCGGGCGAACTGAGGCATAGGGCGCGGCGATGACCGCCGCCGCCAGCCCGCAAAGCCAAGCTTCCGGCAGCTCCTTCTACGCCGCCATGCGCCTGCTTCCCGCCGCCGAGCGGGCCGCGATGTTCGCCATCTACGGCTTCTGCCGCCAGGTGGACGACATCGCCGACGAGCCGGGACCGTCGGCCGAAGCGCGCCGCGCCGCCCTGGCCGCGTGGCGGCGCGACCTGGACCGCCTCTTCGGCGGCGCGCCGGGCGAGCAAACGGCCGGCCTCGTCGAGCCCGTCCACCGCTTCGCCCTGGCCAAGGAGGACTTCCTCGCCGTGGTCGACGGCATGGAGATGGACGTGGACGGGCCGATCCGCGCCCCCTGCCTGGAGACCCTCGACCTTTATTGCGACCGGGTGGCCAGCGCCGTCGGGCGCCTGTCGGTGCGGGTGTTCGGCATGGACGAGGCGCCGGGCCGCGACCTGGCCCACCACCTGGGCCGCGCCCTGCAACTCACCAACATCCTGCGCGACCTGGACGAGGACGCGGCGATCGGCCGCCTTTACTTGCCGGCCGAAGCGCTGGACCAGGCGGGGATCGCCGCTCGCGAGCCGGCGGCGGTTCTGGCCCATCCAGCCATCGACCGCCCCTGCCGGCGGCTGGCCGGGGTCGCCCGCGACCACTACCGGGCGGCCGACGCCATCCTGGCCGGCAAGCCCGCCGGCCGCCTCGCCGCGCCGCGCCTGATGAGCGCCGTCTATGGCGAAATCCTCGCCTTGATGGAGGGCGCCGGGTGGGCCGCGCCCCGGCCCCGGGCCACGCTCGGCAAGGGCAGGATGGCGTGGCTCGCTCTGCGGCGCGGGCTGCTGGCGTGAGGGCGGGCGCGCCGCCCGGAAAGGTCTATGTCATCGGCGCGGGGCTGGCCGGCCTGTCGGCGGCGGTGAGCCTGGCTGGCCGCGGCGTCCGGGTCGAGCTGATCGAGGCCGCCGCGGCGGCCGGCGGGCGCTGCCGTTCCTACGTCGATCCGGTCCTTGGGCTGACCATCGACAACGGCAACCATCTGGTCCTGTCGGGCAACCGGGCGACGTTCCGCTATCTGCGGGCGATCGGCGCGGCGGAGCGCCTCCTCGGCCCGGAGGAGGCGCGGTTCGCCTTTCACGACGTGCGCCGCGGCCGCGGCTGGACGATCCGCCCCAACCTGGGCCCCCTCCCGTGGTGGGTGCTGAGGCGCGACCGCCGCGTCCCCGGCTCGCGGGGCGGCGACTACCTGGCCCTCCTTGCCCTGATGCGGGCGCCGGCGCCGGCGCGGGTCGATCAGGTGATCGCCTGCGCCGGGCCGCTGTGGGAGCGGCTGATGGAACCCTTTCTGCTGGCCGCCCTCAACACCGAGCCGGCGGGCGCCTCGGCGCGGCTGGCCGGAGCGGTCATTCGTGAGAGCCTGGCGAGGGGCGGGCGGGCCTATCGCCCGCGCATCGCCCATCCCAGCCTCTCGGCCGCCTTCATCGATCCGGCCCTGGCGTGGCTGGAGGGGCATGGCGCGGCGGTCCCTCTCGGCCGGCGCCTGCGCGCCCTGACCTTCGCGGAGGGCCGCGTCTCGGCCCTCGCTCTGGGCGACGGCGAACAGACCGTGGGCCCGGCCGACGCGGTGATCCTCGCCGTCCCGCCGTGGGTCGCCGCCGACCTCATCCCCGGTCTCGTCACGCCCGACCGCTTCAGCGCCATCGTCAACGGCCATTTCCGCATAGACCCGCCGGCTGGCGCGCCGGCCATGATCGGGGTGATCGGCGGGACGGCGCAGTGGATCTTCGCCTTTCCGGGCCGCCTGTCGGTGACGATGAGCGCCGCCGACGCCCTGGTCGACGCCGACCGCGAAGGCCTGGCGCGCGCCCTGTGGGCCGACGTCGCCGCCGTCCATGGCCTCACGCCCGACCTGCCGCCCTGGCAAATCGTCAAGGAGCGCCGCGCCACCTTCGCCGCGACCGCCGACCAGGCCGTCCGCCGGCCGGGCGCCGCCACGCCCTACGAGAACCTGTTCCTGGCCGGCGACTGGACGGCGACCGGCCTGCCGGCCACCATCGAAGGGGCCATAAGGTCCGGGATGACGGCGGTGAAACAGATGATCGCCCTCCAGATTGGCCGGCGCGGCTGATAAAAGGGCGAGAACCAGCGGCGGAAGCGCCTCGCTGATCGCGTCCGGAAGGTCGGATCACTAGGCTCAGGACTCATTGATCACAGCCAGAATATCACGGTTACGGCGATGCGGATGGCGGACATGAAGGTGTGGGCGCACCGATCGTAGCGGGTGTGGATTCGTCGCCAGTCTTTGATGCGGCCGAAGGTGTTCTCGATCTTGTGCCGCTGGCGGTAGAGCGCCCGGTCGTAGGGGATGGGGATTTTCCGGTTTGATTTGGACGGGGTGCGGGCCTCGATGCCGCGCTTGGCGAGGGCGTCTCGAAACCAGTCGGCGTCATAGCCTTTCTCGCCGAGCATCGCCTTGGCGGGCGGCAGGTCGTCGATCATCAGGGCCGCGCCCTTGAAGTCGCTCATCTGGCCTTCGCTGAGCAGCATGACCAGTGGACGGCCCTCGCCGTCGCAGAGGGCGTGCAGCTTCGAGTTCAGGCCGCCCTTGGTGCGCCCGATGCGTCGGGGAAGAGCCCCTTTTTTAAGAGGCTGGCCGCCGTGCGATGCGCCTTGAGGCGCGTGGCGTCGATCATCAGCCGCTCGGGCTTGGGGCCCTGCCGGCCAGTTCGGCGAAGGAGGCATTCGCCGACCGGGTCGGCGGCGATCATGGAGGTGGGATTCAACTAGCCACGAATTGAATCGCCGGAAACAAGAAAACCCTCGACACCCTCCCCAGAATGCTCGACGATCGAGGCGGCTGTCAGGGGAGTTCGCGTGCTGCCGGGGTGGAGAGGGGTAGCGTCCGGTCTGATCCTTGCGTTCGCGATCGGGGCTTGCGCTCCGGCTTGGGCGGCAACGACGACCTATGATGCTCTCGGCCGGGTGATCTCGGTGATCGCCGACGATGGCCGGCAGACTACCTACGCCTATGATCCGGCCGGCAATCGAAGCGCCGTGGCGACCGTCTCGTCGGGCGTGACGCAGGCGCCGGTCGCGGTCGATGACGCGGTGAACTACACCTTTGGCGACGCGCCGCCGACCCTCCATCCCCTGGCCAACGACAGCGATCCGGGCGGCCTGGCGCTGACCGTCGTCGGGGTCGGCCCGCCGCAGTTCGGGAACGCCACCTTCACCGCGAGGACCGTAAGTTACACCCCGCCGGCGGCTCACGTCGGGTCGGTGGACGCCTTCGCCTATACGATAGAGAACAGCGCCGGGGCGATGGCCTCGGCGCTGATCAAGATCACCCTGATCAACCCGGCGCCGATCGCCAATCCCGACTCGGTTGGGGTGGTCGAAAACGGGACGGTCACCTTCGATCCCCGCGCCAACGACAGCGACCCGGCCCATTCGGCCCTGACGATCACGGCGATCACCACGCCCGCGCACGGGGCGGCGAGCTTCACGGCGACGTCCGTCACCTATACGCCGACGCCGGGCTACTATGGCCCCGACAGCATCGGCTACACGATCCGCAACGCCGCCGGCCTCGCCGCCTCGTCCACCGTGTCGGTGACGGTGGCTCCCCTGCCGCCGGTGGTTGGCCCCTACGACGTGCTGACCACCGTGGGAACGCCGGCCACCTTCGATCCACGCTCGGCGGCCACCGATCCCAACGGCCTCTATCCCTTGACCGTCGTCGCTGTCGGCGCGGCGGGGCACGGATCGGCGGCGATCCACGGCGGGGCCTCGATCACCTATACCCCGACGGCCGGATACACCGGCGCGGACAGTTTCGGCTACACCGTGGCCAACAGCGCCGGCAGCGCCGGCAGTTCGACCGTCAATGTCACCGTCCAGCCCGCCGGTCTGCCGCTGGTGGCGGGGGTCGGCCGCACCACCTGGAATTGGTACCAGTTCGTCTCGAATCCGCCGCGGGTCGATCCGCCGGTGAGCGTGACCGCCTCGGGCGGGCTGACGCCCTACACCTACCGCTGGCAGTATGTTTCCGGCGACACCCTGATCGCCGTCGCCAGCCCCACGAGCGCCGCCACCATCTGGACGCGGACCATGACTCTCTATGGAACCTACACGGCCACCTGGAGCTGCACGGTGACCGACGCCCTGGGCGCCTCGACCACGACCCCCGGCGTCACCGTCACCTTCGACCGGGAGAGCAATCAGTGAGGGCGGCGCGAAGACGGGCGGCCATCGCGAGCCTGGCGCTGCTGGCCCTCGTCGGCTGGGCGCGTCCGGGCGCGGCCCTGACGACGCCGACCCTGCCGTCGGTGAAGATCCTGACCGCGCCGCTCATCTCGCCGACGGCGGCGCAGGCCTTCTACGGAACGGCGAGCGCCCACACCGTTTCCTTCGGCGGCGGGGTCGCGCCGCCGGAGATCGTCGAGACCGCCCGGGCGCTGAAGAACGATCCCGACCTGATCTTCGACTTCGTCCACAACCAGGTCGAGGTGGAATACGCCTTCGGACTGCGAAAGGGGCGCTCGGGGCCCTGATCGACCGATCCGGGACGCCCTTCGACCAGAACGCCTTGTTCGTGGCTCTGGCGGGGCAGACGCTTCCCGCCCGATATCAAATTGTTCCGGTGACCCTATCGCAGGCGGCTTTCGCCGCGTGGACCGGCGTTTCGGATATCCAGGCGGCCTGCCGTCTGCTGTCGTCGGGCGGCATCCCCGCCGCGTTCAACGGCGCCGCCGCCTCTCCGCCCGACTGTTCGCAGACGGGGGCCTTCACCAGCGTGACCCTCCTGCACATCTGGTCGCAGGTGAAGATCAACGGCGCCTGGTACGCCTACGATCCGAGCTTCAAGAGCCATACCGTCTCGCCGGGCCTCGACCTGACGGCCGGCGCCGGGATCGTAGCCGGCCAAGCGGCGACCCAGGCCGCCTCCACCATCGACTCCGGAACCCAGTCCGGTGTGAACTACATCCACAACGCCAGCGAGGCGAACCTGGGCGACTGGCTCAAGGCTCGCGGCGTCCAGCTGCTCGGCAACCTCACCACCAGCGCGGCGGACCAGGACATGGCCGCGGTGGTGGGCCTCACCAAGATCGTTCCGGCCTACGCGCCGGCCGGAGGCTGGCGCAACGCCACGCCGCCCGGTTACGCCACGGTGGCGGGCGCCCCGATCACCGGCGACATCCCCGATCAGTATCGCGCCACCCTTCAGGTCACGGTCAGCGCCCTCCTGGACGGGGTGAACAACACCAACCTGCTCACCTGGCTCTTCTATGTCGACGACATCGACGGGCGGCGATTGGCCGTGGCGTCCAACTTCCTGCAAGGCCAGTTCCCCAACGGGTTCGCCACCAGCGACATCGTCCTGCCGGATCAGACCTATTCGCTGACGGTGGACGATGTCGCCGTGCGGACCTTTTCGTGCACGCCCACGGCGGGCTCGGTTCCCGAGGCCTACCCCTGTCCCCTGGGCCAGGGCGGCGCGATCACCCTGACGGCCACCCACCCCTATGCGGCCAACGGCGGGACCTACGGCGCCCAGACGGTGGTCAAGACCATTTCAACCCTGTCGGTCCCGGTCGCCATCGTCAGCGGCTGGGGATCGGTGTCGCCGGCCCTGCTCGCCAAGTGGAGCGGCGAGCGCACGGAAGACGCCGTCCTGCCTTTGAGAGGGGCGCCGCCGGGCCTCTGCGGCGGGGAGCCGTGCTGGCCCAGCTACCAGAGCTCGGCCGGCGATTTCAGCCGCCAGAAGACCGCCGCCGGCTGGCTGGCCCAGGTCTCGCGCATGCTGGCCATCCAGGCGCAACTGGGAAACGCCGTCGCCGACCACCAGCACTCGATCGGCGTCGTCGACTGGCAGGCTCAGTTCGAGAACTTTCAATATCCGGCCTTCCCGGCGGCCGATTCACTGACCTACTACGGCATCACCGACGAATATACCGAACTGAACGCCGACACCGCCCTCAGCATCACCTCGCGCGTCGATGACCTGGGCCGCACCGACGCCCTCGCCCGGTCGGTGGCCCTGTCGGCGGCCACCTTGGAGGGCTCGATCCTGGAGCAGACCGAGGATCTGCCCGACACCGCCTCCACCGCGTCGCGCTTCGCCTGGGGCAACCAGCCCGACGATGAAGACCCGTGCTTCCCCACCACCAATACGCCCCGCCGGTTCTACGACTTCAGCGGCTCGAGCGCCGCCAACCGGAGCAACCTCTATCAATACGAAGGCTCCAGCGAGGGCTGCGGCGCCCCGCCCGACACGCCTCCCTACGATGCGACCAACTGGGCGCAATTTCTGGAAGGCGGCTTGTCGGCCTATCTGGCCGCCGGCTTTCACGTCACCGCGCCGGCCGAGACCTTCCTGGGACCCGGCGCTCGCTTCGGTTCGGGGATCGTTCAGTCATTCTGCCATGGCGTGCCGCCGATCTGCGTCCCCGCCATCACCACCAACCATCCATCGCAGCAGCGGGGCGGCGCGATCATCGCCACGCGCTACGGCGCCGACGGCCATGTGGTCGAAGTCGCCAACGCCCTGACGGGCCTCTACGGCCTCACAAAGGGCGGCGGCGGCAAGTCGGTGAGCCAGTTCGCCGAATACGACCCCGCCAAGGCGGCCGCTGTCCTCAAGGACCGGTTCGTGGACCGGAGCGTCGCTCTGGGCGTGGACCTGAAGACCGGGACCGTCGGCTACACAACCCCCACCCTGCTTTCCATCGGAACCGGGTCGGCCCCCTACGGGCTGGACTATTCCCTGGCCTTCAAGGCGGCCGATCCCGGCTGCAGCGGCCGGTTCGGGCCCTGCACCGGCCCGGTCCAGGGGGGATGGAACCACGACTGGGATATCCGCTTTTCCAACTCCGGCTCGGGCCTGGAGGCTATGGGGGCCACCAGCCCCTTCGCGGCGGCGGGAACACTGGCGGCCTTTCTGGCCATGCAGGACATCTTCGCCGACCCCGGGCGGACGAACTTGGAGAAGGACGTCTACGCCGCCCTGGTGGCCGACTGGTGGCGGGCGGGGATGGTGGCCAACACGGCCACGGTGACGCGGGGCTTTTCCGGCCGGCAATATTTCCGCCTGGCGGACGGGACGTGGATGGCGCCGATCGGCTCGCCCGGAAAGCTCGTCCAGAGCGGGGTGAGAACCAAGGTGCGCGACACGTGCTCGCCGCACCCGCCTCCGGTAACCATCCTGGCCACCGCCCGCCGCTGGGATTTCTCAAATGTGAGCTTCGCCCTGCGCGAGGCCGGCGGCGACACGATGAACTTCGCCAACTGGTCGCAGGGCTACGATGAACAGAACCCCTGCGCCATCGCCTACGGCTATGAGCCAACGAGCTGGACTTGGCCCCAGGGCCCCTCGCTTTCCTTCACCTATGACTTCCAACAGGGGGTGACGGGCGTCGCTTCCAGTCTGGGCCGGTCGATGGCGTTCACCGGGGCCGGATCGTACGGCGCGCCACTGACCGCCACCGCGAACGGGATCACCGTGGGCCAGCAGACCGACGGGGTGGGAAAGATCACCGGCGTCGCCGACGCGGCGGGGGAGACCTGGACGTTCGGCTACACGGCCCTCGTCGCCCGCGCCGCCGACGCCCGGCCTGTGCCCTATCCTCAGCTCTCCCAGGTCTTCGAGCCGGCGAGCCCCAACCTGCCGGCCCTGGCCTACGGCTATGACACCCGCGGCCTGGTCGAGACCGCCCTGGACGCCACCGCCCTGCAATGGGGGATTCGCGGCCCTTACGCCTGGTTCATTGCCGAGGGCGGTCGCGGCGAGCGGGACGATCCGGCCGGCGGCGCCTACACCGCCTATTACGACACCGACGGGAACGCGGCGCGCGACATCGACGAGATCGGCCGCGAGGTGGATTCGGCCTGGGACGGCCGCCGGCGGGTGGCCACGCGCGCCTTCCCCGAAGGCGATCAGGAGCGCTTCAGCTACGACCGAAACGACAATGTGGTCACCCTGGTCAAGGCGGCCAAGCCTCACTCGGGGCTTGCCGCCCTGGTCACGCGGGCGACCTACAATTACACCTGGAACAAGCTCGCCTCGATCACCGACCCGATGGGCAATCAGACCGACCTGAGCTATTACCCCTCGGGCAACGGCGCCTCGCTGATGAGCGAGGCCCAGCGGCCGGCGGTGGGCGGCGTTCGCCCCACCTTCACCTATGCCTACAACGCCATCGGCCTTGTCACATCGAGCGTCGATCCGACCGGCGTCACCACCGGCCACGGCTACGATACCTTCGGCGACCTCACGTCCACGACCGAGGGCGCGTCGGCGGTGGGGTCCAACCCAGCCCTGAACCTGACCACCACCTTCACCCCCGACAGCGTCGGCAACATCACCGCCGTCACCGATCCGCGCGGCAACGCGACCACCACGCAGTACGACGCCATGCGGCGCAAGGTCGGCGAGCAGAACCTGGGCGGCGGGGTGGGGGCCTTGCCCCTGACGGCCAAGCGGTTCCTCTACGACCTGAACGGCCGGCTGGTCACCGAGCAGCGGGCCACCGGCTTCGACGGGTCGGGCAATCCCACCGGCTGGCGGGACTGGCTCACCGCCTATACCCCCACTGGCAAGGTGGCCTCGACGACCGATTCCCTGGGCCATGCCACCTACACCGCCTACGACGCGATGGACCGGCCGATCCAGGTCACCGACGCCTCGGGGCGGGTCACCGGCCAGACCTGGGACCTGGCCGGCGAGGAACTCGCCGAAACGCGCGGGCTGGGCTCGCCCCTGCAACAGATCTATGCTGCTTTCACCTGGTGGCCGGACGGCGAGAAGCAGTCCGTCACCGACGCCAACGGCAACGTGATCGCTCTCGCCTACGACGGTTTCAACCGCCTGGCGACCATCACCCATCCCGACGGAACCACGGAGACCAGCCAGTACGATCCCGACGGCGACCTGACCATCTGGACCAACCGCGGCGGCTTCTCCATCGTCCGCTGCTGGGACGCCCTGAACCGCAAGATCTCGGAGACGGGAACCACCGGGGCGACCAACACCGGCTCGTGCCCCACCGGCGGTACGGCCAACCTCGACAGCCGCTCGTGGGACCTGCCGGCGGCCGCGTTCGCCTACGACCTGGCCGGGCGCCTCGCCGAAACCTCCAGCAGCCGCATCGGCTATACCTGGGCCTACGACGCGGCCGGGCGGGCGACGGGGCGGGGCGGCAACTGGGCCACCCACTACCGGTGGGACGACGCGGGCAACATGACCGCCGTCACCTATCCGGACGGGAGCATCTTCCAATACCAGTACGACGCACTGAACCGGACCACCCAGGCGCTGGATAGCTCCACCACCTACGGGACCTTGACCTACGACGCGGGGATGTCCCGCTCGATGTTGAAAAAGGGGGGTCGGCGTTGCCCGTCTCGAGCCGGTAGGCTCGGGGTGCTGATTCCACGAAGAAAGGCAACGCCATGAAGAGGACTACCACGGAGGCGGCCGCCG
>JBPCMA010000244.1:0-8158 GCA_051002715.1 Caulobacteraceae bacterium | reverse complement strand
GGCCCGCGCCGTACCGCACCCGCCGTCGCATTGGCGTCTGTGTGCGGTGGCCTTCCTGCGTCGCCGCATCCGGGCCAGCGAGCTGTGGCTGGCCCTCATCGCCGCCGCCATCGGCGCGGCCGCGGGCTTGGCCACGGCGGCGGTCAGCACCGCCGCCCACGGCCTGCAGATCACGCTCTATGGACTGGCCCCCGGCGAGCGGCTCTCCAGCCTCGCGGACGTGCCGGCCGCGCGCCTCCTCGTCCTGCCGGCCGGCGGCCTTGTCCTGGGCCTGCTCACCTGGGCGTGGTCGGCGCGCCGGCCCAAGCGGCTGGTCGACCCGGTGGAGGCCAACGCCCTGCGCGGCGGCCGCATGTCCATTCGCGACAGCCTGTTCGTCGGTGTGCAGAGCATAATTTCCAACGGCTTCGGGGCGTCGGTGGGGCTGGAGGCGGCCTACGCCCAGGTCGGGGCGGCCCTCGCCTCGCTGACCGGTGGCGCGCTCAACCTGCGGCGCAACGACCTGCGCACCTTCGTGGGGGCCGGGGCCGGAGCGGGGATCGCGGCGGCCTTCGGCGCCCCACTCACCGGCGCCTTCTACGGCTTCGAGATCATCATCGGCTCCTATGCGGTGGCCAATGTCGCCCCGGTGGTGGCCGCCGCCCTGGCCGCCACCCTGGTCACCGGCCTCATGCGCGTCCAGCCCCTCTCCATCCATGCCCTGGCCACCGACACCCTCACCGTCAGCCACTATCTGTTGTTCGCCCTTCTGGGCCTGATCTGCGCCCTGGTGGGCGTCGCCATCATGCGCCTGGTCGCCGCGACCGACGCCCTGGTCGGCGCCCTGCCCGGGCCGGCCTGGCCGCGGCCGATGCTGGGCGGCCTGCTGCTCGCCGCCCTGGCCTTCGCCGCGCCCCAGACCCTGTCCTCGGGCCACGGGGCGATGCGGGCCGGCCTCTTCGCCGACCTGGCCATGGGGACGCTGATCTTTCTCATCCTCGCCAAGTCGGCGGCCTCCATCGTCGCCCTGGGCTTCGGCTTTCGCGGCGGCCTGTTCTTCGCCTCCCTCTACCTGGGCTCGATGATCGGCCGCCTGTTCGCCCTTTCCCTCGCCGCCGCCGGCCTGGACACCGGCATCGACCCCCTGGCCGCTTCCCTGGTCGGCATGGGAGCCCTGGCCGTGGCCATCATCGGCGGGCCGTTCACCATGACCTTCCTGGTCCTGGAGACCACCGGCGACTTCGCCCTGGCCGCCGCCACCCTGACCGGGGCCATGGTCGCCAGCGTGGTGGTGCGCGAGACCTTCGGCTACTCCTTCTCCACCTGGCGCCTGCACCTGCGCGGCGAGACCATCCGCAGCGCCCACGACGTGGGCTGGCTGCGCACCCTGACCGCCGGGCGGATGATGCGGGCCGACGCCGCGACCACCCCGGCCGACGCCTCCCTGGACGAATTCCGCCGCCGCTTTCCCCTGGGCTCGACCCGCCGCGTGGTCGCCGTCGATGCGGAGGGTCACTACGCCGGGGTGATCCGCCTGGCCGCCGCCTACGCCGACCACGACAGCGCCGGGCCGGTGGGCGACCTGGCCATCAACCGCGACGCCTGGCTCACCCCGGCCATGACCGTCAAGGACATCATGCGCGTCTTCGACGCCACCGAGAGCGACGAGCTGGCGGTGCTGGGCGAGGCCGGCCAAGTCCTGGGCGTCCTTTCCGAAACCTACGCCACCCGCCGCTACGCCGAGGAATTGGAAAAGGCCCGCCGGGACCTGGTGGGGCGGGAGTAGCCGGAACGTGGGCGTCCCGCCCGCGTTTTTCTATTCCCCGCGAGAGCCGGAAGCTCGCTCTCCAAACGTTCCGCCGCATCGACTTTGGCGCTGCGCCATCGAGGCGCCGGAAGATGTAGCCACAACCGATGGCCAAGCCGCTGGCCCGCGCAACGGCGCGGGCGTAGGGTCCGTGGAGATAGGGAGGCCATGGCTATGAACTTCGGTATTCGAGGTTGGGTAATCGGCGCTTTGACGGCGCTGGGCGCGATCGTCGGAGGGCCGACCGCCTGGGCGGCCGCGCCTGTGCCGCTCTACAGTTTCCGGGGCGGCAGCGACGGCAGCCAGCCGGCTGGAAACCTGGTGGCCGATGCGGCGGGGAACCTCTTCGGCGTTACCATCAACGGGGGGATTGACGAGAGTGGCGTTATCTTTGAGCTTTCGCCGCCGCCCACGCAGTCCGATTCGTGGGCCGAGGCCGTGCTTTACAGATTCAAGGACGGCGCCGATGGCGCAAACCCCGAGGGCGGTCTGGTGATCGACTCGTTGGGCGACATCTACGGAACGACCTTTAATGGTGGTTGCTTGCCGGACTGCAACGGCAACGGCTATGGCACGGTGTTCAAGCTCTCGCCGCCGGCTTCCGGATCGAAGAATTGGGCGTTCACCACCATCTATCGTTTCCAGCCCAAGCAGGGGGTCCAGGACGGGGCTTATCCTCAGGCTCCGCTGACGTTGGACGGCTTCGGCAATCTCTATGGACGACAACTGAAGGCGGCGTGCGCGCAAATGGCTTCGGGGTGGTTTTCAGACTAGCACCGCCTCCCCCCGGGTTCGGCGCGTGGACCGAAACCTTGCTCCATGTCTTCAGCGGCTACGGCGAGGGCGTGCACCCCTTGGCTGGGGTCACCTTCGACGGGGCTGGCAATCTCTATGGTACAACGACGGAAGGTGGGCTGTCTGGCCGTTGCTGCGGCACCGTGTTCAAACTTACGCCGACTATGTCGGGCCCATGGACCGACACCGTGCTCCACAGATTCAATAACAGGGATGGGCGGTTTCCCGAATCAAATCTCGTCTTCGACGCGACCGGCAACCTTTACGGAGCCGTGGGGGAGGGTCAGGGAAACGGCTCCATCTGCGCCGGAGGCTGCGGAGCGGCGTTCGAGCTCCTAGCGCCCGATTGGAGCGAGCAGACCCTCTTCCGCTTTCCCGGCGGCACGGCCGCCAGCAATCCCGGCTTTGTCCTCCTCCAGAACAGCGTTCTGTATGGCGTCGCCGCGTCATTCCAGCCATATAGCCAGGGTACGCTCTTCGTGTTGAGCCCATCGGGCAGAAAATTCTGGAACATCGTGGTCGAACCCTTCACCGGCGCCGAGGGCAAAATCCCCGCGTCTCTGATAACCGATCCGCCTGTCAGCGATGCCACCACTTTCTACGGCATCGCGGACTTAGGCGGATCAGCGGACCGCGGAACGGTCTTCAGTTGGACGCCGTGATCTTCGATGCGCCGGGTGACGGCGGCGATTAGGTCAGGGTGCAAGCCTCAGCCCTTGCGGAACAGCACGGCCAGATTGTTCGCCGGCAGGGCGATGCGCTCGGCGAAGGCGAGGCCGTGGCGGGCGGCCAGGGTCGTCACCGCGTCGAGGTGGCGCAGGCCCCAGGCGGCGTCGCGGCGCTTGAGGTCGGCGTCGAAGGTCAGGTTGCTGGGCGCGGTCTCGACGTCTGGTTCGATGAAGGGGCCGTAGAGGAAGAGGAGGCCGCCCGGCGGCAGGACGCGGCCGGCGCCGGCCATCAACCCCTGCGTCGCCGCCCAGGGCGAGATGTGGATCATGTTGATGGCGACCACCGTGTCGGCCCGGTCGATCGGCCAGGCGTCCGGATCGGCGGCGTCCAGGCGCAGCGGCGGCAAGAGGTTCGGCAGGGCCGCGTGGCCGCGCCAGGCGGCGATACTGGCCAGCGCGTCCGGGTCGGCGTCGGTCGGCCGCCAATGCAGGTGGGGCAGGGCGGCGGCGAGAAAAGCGGCGTGCTCGCCGGCCCCGGCGGCGACCTCCAGCACCAAGCCGGCGGCCGGCAGGCGGGCGGCGAGCACCTCCAGGATGGGACCTCGGTTGCGCGCCGTGGCGGGCGAGGTCCGGGCGCCGGGGGAAGAGGGCTGGCTCATGGCCAAGGCATAGCCGCCGCCGGCGACGGGCGCGATATGAAACCCATGGTCGCCGGGCGGGTTGATGAAGCGCCGACGCCGTTTTTTTTTGAGAGAGCCACCCATGATCCTCTATTTCGCCCCCGGGGCGTGCAGCCTCGCCGACCACATCGCCCTGCATGAGGCCGGGCTGACGTTCGACACGGTCAAGGTCGACCTCAAGACCCATGCGACCGAGGACGGCCGCGATTTCAGGCAGATCAATCCCAAGGGCTATGTGCCGGCCCTCGACCTGGGCGGCGGCGAGATGCTGACCGAGAACGTCGCCATCCTCGGCTGGATCGCCGACCAGGCGCCCGCCCTCGCGCCGGGGGGCGAACTCGGCCGCCACCGCCTCCTGGAGACACTCGCCTTCATCGCCACCGAAATCCACAAATCCTACGAGCCGTTCTTCACGCCCGGGGCGAGCGATGCGGAGAAGGCCAAGGCCGGGGAGGCGATCACCAAGCGTCTTGCTCTTCTCGCCGGCAAGCTGGACGGCGACTATCTGTTCGGCCTCGAGCCGAGCGTCGCCGACGCCTATTTGTTCGTCATGCTGACGTGGGCAAAGAAGAACGCGGTCGAGATTCCGGATCCCTTGCCGGCCTTTTTCGATCGCATGAACGGCCGCCCGGCGGTTCGGTTGGCCCTGAAGCATGAGGGCCTCGCCTGAGGGCTGGGGTCGCTCTCCTCCCTCGCGAAGCGGGGGAGGGGGACCGCCGAAGGCGGTGGGGGCCGTACTTCTCCCGCAGGGGAAAGAGAGTCTCATCATTGCCCTCGCCTAAAGCGCCAACTCGCCTTGCCAACGGCGGGTCAACCGCTTCTAGTGCTGCGGTCGATGGGGGAGAACGATATGAAACGGCTGCTCTTTTCGGTGGCTTTGCTGGCGATGGCCTCGACCGCCGCCGCGCAGGCGCCTGATCGGCCGATCACCGATCCGGCGAGCGTGACCTCCAGGGCCAGGGCGCCCGTCGCGCCGCCGCCCATCGCCGCCCTCTTCGATGCCCACAGCGGCGACGGCGCGGCGTGGAGCGCCGACGGGCGCGGCGTGATCGTCTCGACCAACGTCTCGGGGCGGTTCAACCTGTGGGCCTATCCGGCCGAGGGCGGGCCGCCGACCCGCCTCGCCACGTCGGACGATCGCCAGTCGGGCCAGGCCGCCTCTCCCGACGGCAAGACCGTGGTGTTCCAATCCGATCGCGCCGGCGGCGAGCGCTAC
Source organism: Caulobacteraceae bacterium (assembly GCA_051002715.1). Classification (GTDB taxonomy): domain Bacteria; phylum Pseudomonadota; class Alphaproteobacteria; order Caulobacterales; family Caulobacteraceae; genus Acaudatibacter. The sequence continues at coordinate 3,013 of JBPCMA010000244.1, read as the reverse complement.
GATCTCTTCGCCGTGCCCGCCGTCGGCGGCGCGGTGGTCAACCTTACCGGCACGCCCGACATCTCCGAGACCAACGCCGAATTCTCGCCCGACGGCCGCTCCATCGCCTTCAACCGCAAGCCCAAGAGCGACCCGGCGGTCAACATCGCGGTGATGAATCTTTCCAGCCGCCAAGTGCGCGTGCTGACCCACGAAGCCGACCCGGCCTTTTCCTGGCAGATCGTCGCCTGGACCGACGGCGGCAAGACGCTGATCGCCGACCGGGCCAATCTGATCGGCACGCGTGGCGATGTGTGGCGCATCGACGTGAAAAGCGGCCGCGCGGAGCAGCTGACCTTCGGCAAGGGCGATGTCCTCAACTCCGCCTCGGACGTATCGCCGGACGGGCGGTTTCTCGCCGTCGCCTCGAATGGCGAGAGCGAGCAGGCCCAGGGCGCCCTCTACGACATCGCGGCGCGGCGTTTCATCTGGCTCTCGCGCTCGCCGTGGGAACAGGCCACCGGCGGGTTTTCGCCGGACGGCGCGAACCTTCTCTTCCAGACCAATGTCGATGGGCGGACCGAGCTTTCGATCTACCGCCTGGCCGACCGCGCCGCGCGCCCGCTGGGCCTGCCGCCAGGGGTGAATGGCCCGGGCGGGGCCGGGCGCACCGAGTTCTCGCCGGATTCCAAAAGGGTCCTCGTCTCTCATGCCGCCAGCAATACGCCCTTCGACTACTGGATCTGGGATGTGGCCGCCGGCCGGGGGCGAAAGCTCACCGCCTTTGGGCCGTCGAGCTTCGATCCGGCGGCGTTGCCGGCTTCGAAATTGGTTCACTACAAAAGCGCTGACGGGACGGTGATCAGCGCCTTTTTGTGGGTTCCGGACGGGTTGAAGCGCGACGGGTCGGGATCGGGTGTCGTGCTCCCCCACGGCGGCCCCACCGGCCAGACCACCGACCTCTTCAACCGCGCCGCCATCGCCCTGGTCTCCCGCGGCGTCGTGGCGATCGCCCCCAATGTCCGCGGCTCGACCGGCTATGGCAAGGCGTTCCAGCGCATGAACGTCAAGGACCTGGGCGGCGGCGATCTGGCCGATGAGGTCGCCGCCGCGCGCTTCCTGGCCGCGACCGGCTATGTGAACCCGAAAAAGGTCGGGATCACCGGCGGCTCCTACGGCGGCTACATGACCCTCATGGCGATCGGCAAGACGCCCGATGTGTGGGCGGCGGCGGTGGCGGAATATGGCATCATCGATTGGCGCACCATGCTGGCGCATTCCGATCCCCAGCTCCAGGAATACGAAAAAACCCTGCTCGGCGATCCGACGGCGAACGCCAAGGTCTATGCCGACGATTCGCCCATCACCTTCATCCGCCGGGCCAAGGCGCCCCTCCTCGTGCTGCAAGGCGACAATGACATCCGGGTGCCCAAGGAGGAGGCCGAGCAGGTGGTGGCGATCCTCAGGGCCGAGGGCCGCACCGTCGACGCCCACTACTACCCCAACGAAGGCCACGGCTTCGCCAAGCGGGAAAACCAGATTGACGCCCTGCAACGCACCATCGCCTGGTTCGAACGGTATCTGAAACCGGGCCGGTGACCCCGTCGGGGAAAGCCGTCGTCAGGCGTCGTAGTCGAGTTTCGGATACCAGTCCGCCCCCCGCCCTTCGGGGGTGGTATCCAGCACCGCCCACAACGGGGCCGGGTCGGGGGCGCCCGCCATGAACATTGTCCGGGGTGATCTTGCCGATCCGCGCGTGGCGGGCCTGCTGCGTCTCCATCTGGCCGCCGCCCTCGCCGCCTCGCCGCGCGAGAGCGCCCACGCCCTCGATCTGGTCGCCCTCCAGGCGCCGGATATCGACTTCTGGGCCGGCTGGGAGGGCGAGGCGCTGATGGCGGTCGGGGCGCTCAAATACCTCGCCCCCGACCACGGCGAGGTGAAGTCCATGCACACCGCGGCGGCCCTGCGCGGGCGGGGGGCCGGGAGCGCCGTGCTGCGCCACCTCATCGCGGCGGCCAGGGCGCGCGGCCATGCGCGCCTGAGCCTGGAAACCGGCTCGATGGCCTATTTCGCGCCGGCCCGCGCTCTCTATCGGCGCCACGGGTTCGAGGAATGCCCGCCCTTCGCCGGCTATCGGCCCGATCCCATGAGCGTCTTCATGACCTTTGTCCTGTGATCGGCGCGGAAAGGGGGCGCGGCTTGACCGCTCCAGGGTGAAGGTTCAACACCTGGGGAACCGTATCTTGGGGAATCTTGGGAGGCTAATCATGTTGAAATATGTGCTGATCATCGCCAGCTTGTTGTTCGTGGCGCCGGCGGCGAGCTGGGCGACGACGCAGGCGCCGATCATGCCGCGCGCCTATTGCACCGCCACCGGGGGCGCGGTGCAGACCCGCATCCCCGAGTTCGGCACCAACGGCGGCACGCCCCTGGTGCTCGCCTATCCGGTCGAATTCTGCCGCTACTCGTCGAAGGACGCCTCCACCCATATCGACGTCCTGCTGCCCACCCTGGTGACCATCAAGCCCACCCTGGCGGCGCTGGCCTACTACGCCAAGAAGCACATCAATCTTAGCAAGTGCCAGGGCGGCCCGGGCTCCTGCTACTGCTCGCAGGTCGGCGGCACCGACGAGTTCGGCGGCATCAACCTCGCCGGCGGCGGCTGGGTGCTCAGCACCGACGCCACCGATGTCCTGGACGTCTGCGTCTTCCCGGACCTCTCGGCCATCGACGCCTACGGCCTGTTCTACCACGCCTACGGCATCGTCCGCGGCCAAGACCTCAAACACCTGCTGCGCTACCCCAATCCGTACTGACGGCGCGGGGTGAGGGTCGCGGCCATTGGCGTTGATCCGCGCGACCCTGGAACATGTGAACTGGAACACCTACAAAGAACGTCATGGCCGGGCGTCAGTCCCGGCCATCCAAGCCCCCGCGGTCGGCTTTGGGGGCGCCCAAACGCAGGCAAGGAACACAGCGGGGGCCTGGGGCGTCAGGGAAAAACCAAGGGGGGAAGTAGGGGGGGGGGGTTTTC
>JBPCMA010000243.1:0-9741 GCA_051002715.1 Caulobacteraceae bacterium | reverse complement strand
CGCAAGCGGAGACGGGTCCCGCGCCCGCCGACGCGGCCGGCTTCGGCCGACGCGGGACGGCCTTCCTGCTGGCGCGCGACTACGACCGGGCGATCGCCGACTTCACCGCCGCCGCCCGCTTGGAGCCAAAGGTCGGCAAGCCCATCTACAACCGCGGCGTCGCCCACGCCGCGAAGGGTGAAAACCGTCTCGCCCTGGCGGATTTCGACCAGGCCATTCGCTTGAGCCCCAAGGATCGCCTGGCCTTCGTGGCCCGCGCCCGGGTGCGTCTGGCCGACGGCGACGAGGCCGCCGCCCGCAAAGCCTTCGACGCGGCGATCGCCGCTTTCCCGGGCAATCCGGACATGCTCGGGGCGGCGGCGGCGGCGTTCAGCGCGGACCATCGATACCAGGCGGCGATCGGCTACTACGACCGGCTGATCGGCCAATTTCCCGCCGACCCCGACCGCGCCGCCGCCCTCAACGGCCGCTGTTGGTCCAGGGCGGCGCTCGGCCGCAACCTCCAAAGCGCCCTGGCCGACTGCGACGCCTCGCTCAAGGCGAAGCCCGATGATGCGGCCACTCTCGACAGCCGGGGATTCGTCCAACTGCGGCTGGGACAGTTCGCCAAGGCCATCGCCGACTACGACGCGGCCCTCGCCCTGCGCGCCGACGGCGCAAGCTCGCTGTACGGTCGCGGCCTGGCCGAGCTGCGGACGCGGCGCCAGGACGCCGGGCAAGCCGACCTCGCCGCCGCGGCGGCGATCGATCCAACCGTGGCCGCGACCTTCGCCGGCTATGGGATGAAGCCGTGATCGCGCCGGCGACCACGGCCGGCGGCGCGATTTATTTCGCCGGCGGGGGAGGCGGCAAAATCTGCACGCATGCCCTCGTCTGGCAGAAACGCGCGACCGCGTCCCGGGTAATGTCGATCCACGAGTCTTTTTTCGCGGCGCCCAGCGCGGTTTGCATTCCCATCTCGCGCGAAAACCAGGCCTGGCCCGGCTTGCTCTCGGCAAAGGCGACGATATTCACCAGTTCGCCTTCGGAAAACGTCGCCCCGTAGGCGGCGGCCGAAGCGTCGATGAGTTTCGCTGAGGCGGCCGCAGCAGCCTGCTCCAGAGCGTTGAGAGCCGCGGCGCGGCTCGCCACTTCAGCATCGCTCGAAGGCGGATCCCGTGTCTCCGAATAGGCCTTGAGGCTGTCGATCAGAGTCTTGGAATCCCGCGCCATGGTCGGGCCCCCGATGGCCACGGCCAGCCGCCGCGCGAGGCTCAGCGATCGCGGATTGGGGGCGGGCAGCCTGGGCGTTGGAGGGGACCTCGCCGGCGCCTGGGGGACGAACCGGATGGGTATGTTGACATCCGCGCCGCCGACCGCGACCCCATCGACCGTCTGAGGTCTCATCCGGAAGAGCGGGGCCATCGCCATGGCGGCCTTGCCGAATCCGAGGCCGACGGGAATCTCCTCGGTTGTTCTGCAATCCTGAAGCGCTCCGAGCGCCGACACCCGGCAGCTAAGCGAGGCCCGACCCGGCAGGCCCATTGCCAGCGCCAGGATCGGATAGAAACGGGCGAAATCCTCCTCCGATGGCTTGGCGCTCCAGTCGGGATTGGTGACCACGCCTTCGATGGGAAGCTCAAGACGCGGCGCGGCGCCGGCGGCCGGCGGAGGGGCGGCATGGGCGCCCGAAACGGCGGCGCCCAGAAGAGAGACCGCGGCCAGCATAGCTCGACTCATCGTTGCCCCCGCGCGATTGGAATTCGACGATAGCATGTCGCCGCCGCCACGAGGAACCGGCGCCGCTGGCCGCGCCAACCTTTCCTTCCCTTCCGCGCCACCTTCCCCTACAGTGGCGTTCGCGCATGCGCCGCCCTTGCGACCTTCAGCGGCGCCAGCGCGCCCCCGCGTCGGGCCGAGCGCCTATATGCGTTGACGCACCATCCGATCCGCGCCCCTTAGATCCGGGCGCGTCTAGAGACCAAACCATGGGCAGCGCCGCCTCCGCTCCGATTCCGATCCTGACCGCCGCCGCCGCCCTTCGCGGCCGCGCGGCCGGAGCGGTCATCCGCGCGCGCGCCCCAAGCCGGCGCCCGGGCCCCTGGCCCGCCGCGCGCCCTGGAGACCACCCGAATGCCCAAGAAGATGCTGATCGACGCCGCCCACGCCGAGGAAACGCGGGTCGTCGTTCTAGACGGAACCAAGGTTGAGGAGTTCGATTTCGAGAGCCGCGCCAGGAAGCAACTGCGCGGCAACATCTATCTGGCCAAGGTCATCCGCGTAGAGCCCAGCCTGCAATCGGCCTTCGTGGAATACGGCGGCAATCGCCACGGCTTTCTGGCCTTCAACGAAATCCACCCCGACTACTACCAGATTCCCCACGCCGACCGTGAAGCCCTGCTGCGCGAAGCCGAACAGGAGGACGACGATCACGCCTCCCCACCGCCGGCCGCCGCGGCGGTCGACGAAGACGGCGAGACCCTGAACGGCGAGACGCTGAACGGCGAAGCCCTGGGCGGCGACGACGAGGACGAGGTCGACGAGGAGGTGGCGCGGCGTCGCCGCCGCCTCATGCGGCGCTACAAGATCCAGGAGGTGATCAAGCGCCGCCAGATCATGCTGGTCCAGGTGGTCAAGGAGGAGCGCGGCAACAAGGGCGCGGCGCTGACCACCTATCTCTCTTTGGCCGGCCGCTATTGCGTGCTCATGCCCAACACCGACCGCGGCGGCGGCATCAGCCGCAAGATCGCCGCCGTCACCGACCGCAAGCGGCTGCGCTCCATCGTTTCCGAACTCGAGGTGCCGCAAGGCATGGGGCTGATCGTGCGCACCGCCGGCGCCAAGCGCACCAAGGCGGAGATCAAGCGCGACTACGAATACCTGTCGCGCGCCTGGAGCACCATCCGCGACACCACCCTGCACTCCATCGCCCCGGCCCTGATCTACGAGGAAGAGGATCTGGTCAAACGGGCCATCCGCGACCTCTTCGACAAGGACATCGAGGGGGTGTGGGTCGAGGGCGAGGCGGGTTTCCGCGAGGCCCGCGATTTCATGCGGATGCTGATGCCCTCGCAGGCCAAGAAGGTTCAGCTCTATCGCGGCGGCGCGCCGCTCTTCGTGGCCCACAAGATCGAGGACAGCCTCAGCCAGATCTACTCGCCCACCGTGCCGCTGAAGGCCGGCGGTTATCTGGTCATCAACCAGACCGAGGCCCTGGTCGCGGTGGATGTCAATTCGGGCCGCGCCACCCGCGAGCGCAACATCGAGGCCACCGCCCTGAAGACCAATCTGGAGGCGGCCGAGGAAGCCGCCCGCCAGCTTCGCCTGCGCGACCTCGCCGGCCTCATCGTGATCGACTTCATCGACATGGACGAAGCCAAGAACAACCGGGCGGTGGAAAAGGTCCTGAAAGACTGCCTGGCCCGGGACCGCGCCCGCATCCAGATGGGCAAGATCTCGACGTTCGGCCTGCTGGAGCTCAGCCGCCAGCGGCGCCGCACCGGCATCTTGGAGGGCACCACCCACGTCTGTCCCATGTGCGCCGGAGCCGGGCGGGTGCGCTCGGTGGAATCGAGCGCCCTGGCGGCCCTGCGCGCGGTCGAGATGGAGGCGCAAAAAGGCGGCGGGGAGGTGGTCGTGCGCGTCCCGCGCGACGTCAGCCTCTATATTCTCAATCACAAGCGCGAGCACCTGACCCGCCTGCTGCACAGCCACGGGCTGTTCGTCAGCGTGGTCATCGGCGAAGCCCTGGCGCACGCCGAGCATGAGATCGAGCGGATATCGGACGTGCCTCATCAGGCCGAGCGGGCCTGGGAGGGCCCTGTCCCCGACGCCTATGCCGAGACCCCCGACCTTGACGACGAGGCGGACGAGGAATTCGACGCGGAAGACGACGAGGAGAGCCAAGCCGCCGACGCGGGCGGCGAGGATGGCGGCGAACCGGCCGACGGGCGAGGCGCCGCCGCCTCGGAAGACGAGGGGGCGCGTCGCCGTCGCCGCCGACGGCGTGGCCGGCGAAGCGACGAGCCGCGGCCGGCTAGCGCCGAGGCCCCGCGCCAGAGCATCGCCCCCCCCCTCGTCGATGGGGCCGAAAGCGATCAGGCCCGCAATCGCCGTCGGCGTGGCCGGCGGGGCGGCCGGCGCGGGCGCGACGAAGGGCGAAGCGGCGATGTCTATGCCTGGTCCTGGCCCGCCCGCCTGAGCGGTGACGATCCCTATGAGTGGCGCGGCCCGGTCGAGGCGCCGCCCCCGCCCCCGATCGCCGCCGAACCCGATGGCGCCGCGGCGCCGCCCGTATCGCCCGAGGCGTCGGCCCCGCTGGAGGCGCCCGCCACGCTGGCCGTCGAAGAGGATGTCTGGGTCGAACTGAGCGCGGAGACGGAAAAGCCGGCCAAGCCGCGCCGCTCCCGGGCGCGGGGCCGGACCAAGGCCGCTTCCGCGGCGGAGGAATCGGCGGCCGCCGAACCGGCCGGCGAAGATGTGGCCCTTGTCGAGACGCCTCCCGCCCCGGTGGTCGTCCTGGCCGCCAGCAGCGAGCCGCCGGCGCCGGCCGAGCCCGATCCGACCGAAATCCTCACCCCGCCCGCCGCTCCCAAGCGAGGCTGGTGGCGGCGGGGGGCTTGAGGTATGCCCACATCTCAAGGCGACGCGCCGTCACCGGACGGCCCCCTCCGTCACGGCGCGAGAACGCGCCGCGCCACCTCCCCCGCTTCGCGAGGGAGGAGTGAGGAACAGCTGACCCCTCGCTACTCCTCCCCCGTCCTCTCACGGGGGAGGTGGCGCGCGATGCTTCTTCGCATCGCGTGACGGAGGGGGCGTCACGATCGCCCACGAGAAAGGGGCCTGATTGAACCTTTGGACACGGAGCCCTAAAGTCGCCCGCGCGGGGCGAGACGGAGAGACTGTTTGAGCGCCGCGAAACCCCTTCGTCTTCAGCGCGCCGCCGTCGGCTGGGTGGCGCTCGCCATGGCGGTCGCGGCCCAGGCGCCGGGGGGCGCGGCCCACGCCCAGGGCCAGGCGGGCGTCTCCATCATCCGCGACACCGAGATCGAGGATATCCTCCATCAGGAGGCCGATCCCATCTTCACCGCCGCCGGGCTGGACCCCAAGAGCGTCAAGATCCACATCATCGGCGACAAGACGTTGAACGCCTTCGCGGCGGGCGGCCAGCAACTGTTCCTCAACTCCGGCCTGATCGTCGAGACCAAGACCCCCAATCAGCTGATCGGCGTGATCGCCCACGAGACCGGCCACATCGCCGGCGGCCACATCGCCCGCTCGGGAGACGCCGGCCACGCCGCGCTGGGCCCCCTGCTCCTTGGCATCGGCCTGGGCGTGCTGGCCGCCGCCGCCGGCGCGCCGGACGCGGCGGCCGGGCTGGTGTTTTCGTCGAGCTATTTTTCCGAACTCTCCATGCTGGGCTATTCGCGCGAACAGGAAGCCCGCGCCGACCAGGCGGCGGTAACCTACCTGGAAAAAGCCGGCGAGTCGGGCCGGGGCCTGGTCGAATTCTTCAATAATTTCCGCTATCAGGAGGTGTTCGACGACGAGAAGAAATACCCCTTTTTCCGCGACCACCCGCTCACCGACGACCGCATCGAGGCGCTCGCGGCGCGGGTCAATCAGCAGCCGCACGCCGGGGCGGTCGACAGCCCCGAACTGATCGCCGAGCACGCCATCATGAGGGCCAAGCTGGAGGGTTTCCTCAATGGCCCGGGGCCGACCTTTATTGAATACCCGGAAAGCGACCAGTCCTTCCCGGCCCGCTACGCCCGCGCCATCGCCTATTACAAGGAGACCGAGACGGCCAAGGCCATCGCGGCCATCGACGCCCTGATCGCCGAGCGGCCCGCCGACCCCTATCTGTGGGAACTCAAGGGGCAGGTGCTGTTCGAAGCGGGGCGGCCCAAGGAGGCGGAGGGCGCCCACCGCAAATCGGTCGAACTCAAGCCCGGCGCGCCCCTGCTGCTGATCAATCTCGGCCAGACCCTCATGGCCGAGAACGATCCGCGCCGCCTCGATGAGGCGATCGCCGACGTGCGCCGCGCCCTGGGAGAAGAGCCCGACAACGCCCTGGGCTGGCGCCTGCTCGCGGAGGCCTATGACAGCCGGGGCGACGGCGGCATGGCGCGCCTGGCGGCGGCCGAACAGAACTTCTACCTGGGCCAGCTTCTGGAAGCCCGCACCTTCGCGGTGCATGCTCGTGAATTGCTTAAAAAGGACACCCCCGAATGGCGGCGCGCCAACGACATCATCCTGGCTTCCAAGCCGACGCCGGACCAGCTCAAGTCGATCGGCGGCGTCGGATGAGGCGCGCCGCCCTGCTGGGCCTGGCCGCGCTTACCCTGGCGGCGGTGGGCGCCTGCGGTCGCGCCGGCGCCAGCAACAGCGACGACGCCTTCGGCCAGAGAGTGCGCGCCTATCTGCTGGCCCACCCCGAGGTGATCCAGGAGGCGGCGCAGAAGCTGCAGGTGAAGGCGGACGCCGACGCGGCCGCCCAGGAACAGAAGGCCAGGGCCGATCTCCCCGCCCTGCGCGCCGCCGTCGAGCGCGACCCGCGCGACTTCGTGGCCAATCCCGCCGGCAAGGTCACCGTCACCGAATTCTACGACTATCGCTGCCCCCACTGCGCCAACGCCGCGCCCAAGGTCCTGGCCCTGATCGGGGCCGACCCGGACGTGCGGGTGGTGTTCAAGGAAATGCCGATCTTCGGCGCGACCTCGCAACACGCGGCGCGCGCCGCCCTGGCGGTCAAGAAGGCCGGCGGCGACTATCTGGGCGTCTATCGCGCCTTCATGTCGACCCACCCCCTCGACGACGTGGCCATCGACCGCATCGCCATGGCCAAGGGGGCGAAGGCGGCCGACATCGCCGTGAACCCGGCCGCCGATCGCCAGATGGCCGACACCGCGGCCCTGTTCGACAAGCTCGCCCTGGGCGGCACGCCGGCCTTCATCGTCGGCGACGCGATCGTCTATGGCGAGGACATGGACGCGGTGAACGCCGCCATCGCCAAGGCGAAGGGCCGGCGTTCTTAGAGCTAACCTACTCCCCGGCGCCCGGCAGCTCCATGGGCGTCGCCTCGTGGCCAGGCACGCGAATTCCCTTGCCGAGCTTCGAATGCCCCATGCCATAGGCGAAGTAGATCACGATGCCGATCGCCAGATAGACGAGGAAGAAATTGCGGGTCACCGCGCCGGCCATCAGGCTCATCAACAGCACCAGGCACATGAGGCCGCCCAGGATCGGCGTGACCGGGAAGAGCGGGGTGCGGAACGGGCGGACCAGATCGGGGCTGGAAAAGCGCAGGTAGATCACCGTGACGCAGACCAGGGCGAAGGCGGCCAGGGAGCCGACATTGGTGAGGTCCGACAGCGCCGCCAAAGACAGGAACCCCGCCGCGCCACAGGCCGCGAGGCCGACGATGATGGTGTTGATCCACGGGGTCCTGAACCGCGGGTGCACCGCCGCCAGGGACGACGGAAGCAGGCCGTCCCGCGACATGGTGTAGAAGATGCGGGTCTGGCCGTAGAGCAGCACCAGCATCACGCTGGAAAGTCCGGCGATGGCCCCGATCTTCACCAGGACCGCGAACCATGGCAGGCCGATCTGGTTGACGGCGGTGGCCAGGGGCGCGGGATTGTCCAGGGAGGCGTAGGGCACGATGCCCACCAGAACCGCCGAGGTGGCGATGTAGAGCACGGTGCAGATGATGAGGGCGCCCAGGATGCCGATCGGCATGTCGCGCGCCGGGTTGCGCGATTCGGCGCCGGCGGTCGAGACCGCCTCGAAACCCAGATAGGCGAAGAAGATCACCGCCGCGGCGTGAATGACCCCGCCGATGCCATAGCGCGAATGGCTGTTGCCGGTGATCACCTCCCACAGCGCCCGGCCGATCTGGTGCCCCATGTCCATGGGCGTGCCGGGCGGCGGAGGCGGAATCTGGGCCGGAATGAGCGGCGACCAGTGGGCGGGATTCACATATTGCGAGCCGATGCCGATGAAGGCGATGACCACGGTCAGCTTGATGGCGACGATGATGTTGTTGGCCGTGGCCGATTCGGAGACGCCCACCGTCAGCAGGGTGGTCACCGCGCCGATCACCACGATGGCCGGCAGATTCATCACCCCGGTGGCGATCACCGCGCCGGACCCGTTCCTCACCAGCTCACCCGGCGCGGCGGTCAGGGCTGGCGGAATCACGATATGCAGGTCCTGCATCAGGCTGACGAAATAGCCCGACCAGCCCACCGCCACGGTGGACGCCGCCAGGCCGTATTCGAGCAGCAGCAGCAGCCCCATGATCCACGCCGCCCCCTCGCCCATGGAGGCGTAGGTGTAGGAATAGGCCGAGCCCGACACCGGCAGGGCCGAGGCCAGCTCGGCGTAGCAGAGCGCCACCAGGGCGCACAGGATGCCGGTGATCACGAAGGAGATCATGATCGCCGGGCCGGCGAACTGCGCCGCCGCCCGTCCGGTGAGCACGAAGATGCCGGTGCCGATGATGCAGCCGATGCCGAGCAGCACCAGGTTCAAGGCCCCCAGCGAACGCTTCAGTTCGCTGTGTTCGAGCTCGCTCTGAATCTGGGCGACCGACTTGCGCAGGAAAATCCGGCCAAATCCCATGCCAACCCCTGAAACGCTCGCCATGCGGCTTTTCCCGCCCCGCCCTCGGACATTTTTCCGAGCGACCGGAAGCTAGCGGCTGGATGGCGATCCGGCAATGGGCGGCGCGCGGGAGTTCGTCGCCGCATCCTTAATGCCCGATCAGTCCCGACAGGATGTTGATGCCGAGGGCGAGGACGGCGGTGTTGTAGAAGAACGAGGTCACGGCGTGGGCGGTGACGAGGTTGCGCAGGGGCGTGGTCTGGACCTCGGGGTCGGAGACCTGGGCGGTGGCGCCCACGCAGATCGCCAGATAGGCGAAATCGAGATAGGTGCGCGGCGGATCGCCGGGAAAATGGAAGCCGCCGGCCTCGCCCAGCGCCTCGACGCTCTGGAAGTGGCGATGGGCGTAGTGGACCAGAAACACCGCCTGCAGCACCGCCCATGAGGTGAGCAGGGTCAGGGCGGCCAAACCGGCGATCCAGTCGCGCTCGGCCGCCGGCTCGGTCTTGACGGCGATCAGCGCCGCGACGATGCCGGCCAGCGAGACGGCGATGGCGATGGCCACCAGGAGCAGGATGACCCCGCGGCTTTCGTCGCGGCTGGCGGCGCGGCGGCGGACCTCGGCCTCGCCGGCCCGCGCGAAGAGGACGCCGGCGGCGATGAGATAGGCGATCGCGCCCACGTTCCAGCCGATCAGGGCGCGGGCCGGGACCGGGGCCCCCACCGCCACGGCGAGCAGCCACGCGGCGGCTCCCAGCCCCATTCCCAGCCACAACCGCCAATGAGTCTTCATCGACCTCGACCCTTCGCGCCGGCCGCTCGGCAACCAGAGCGCGCCTGGATGAGTTTAACAGGTTCGGAAGTTGTCGATCCACCAGTCAAGGAGTTTCCGCCATGCAGCCCTCGAACGAAGAGTCCCGCCGCCCCAGCCGGCGCGGCTTCGCGGCCATGGATCCGGAACGTCGGCGGGAGATCGCCAGCCGCGGCGGGGCCAGCGTCCCCAAGGAGAAACGCAGCTTCGCCAAGAATCGCGACTTGGCGGCCGACGCCGGACGCAAGGGCGGCGCCGCCTCCCGCGGCGGCGGGGGGAGCCGGACCCAACGATAGTCGCCCGCCAACCAAAAAACCGCCCAAACCCGAAGCGTGGCTCCCCCC
>JBPCMA010000242.1:0-2579 GCA_051002715.1 Caulobacteraceae bacterium | reverse complement strand
GCCGCCAGCGGAAACCATGAACCATGTCGGACAGGACGCCGGTGCTTATCGGCGCCGGGCAATTCACCCACCGCGGGGCGCCCGGCGAGGCGCCGACGCCGCTCGCGTTGCTCGACGTCGCGGCGCGTGCGGCTGCGAAAGACGCCGGCCTCGCACCTGCCGCCCTGGCCGAGCTCGACGCCCTCGGGGTGGTCGGTTTCACCATCGACGCCGAAGGCGCGCTTTCGCGCTTGGCGGTCCCGCGCCTCGCCAACCCCCCGGCCAGCCTGGCCAAGGCCCTGGGCGCCGCTCCACGCTGGTCGGTCTACACCCACATGGGCGGCAATAGCCCCCAGCACCTCATCAACGTCGTCTGCGAGCGGATCGCCGCCGGCGAAACCGATTTCGCCCTGGCCGTCGGCGCGGAGTTCCTGGGCTCCCTCATGCGCCGCCTGGCGCGCGGCGTGCCGCTCGACGATTACGGCGACGAGGAGGGCGGGACGCCCGAACGCCTGGGCGACGCGCGGGCCGGAACGACGCCGCGCGAAGCGGCGCATGGCCTGGCCCTGCCGGTCAACACCTATCCTTTGTTCGAGAACGCCCTGCGGGCCCGCGACGGACGGAGCCTCGCCGATCATCGGCAACGGTTGGGGGCGCTCTTCGCGCCGTTCACCCGGGTGGCGGCGGCTAACCCCCATGCCTGGTTTCCCATCGCCCGAACGCCCGAGGAATTGGTGGAAGTCACCGCCGAGAACCGGATGATCGGCTATCCCTATCCCAAATATCTCAACGCCATCATGCGAGTGGACCAGTCGGCCGGCGTGCTGATCGCCAGCGCCGGCAAGGCGCGAGAACTGGGCGTGCCACAGGACCGATGGGTCTATCTCCACGGCTGCGCCGACGCCGCCGACCTGTGGTTCCCGCTGGAGCGCCAGAATTATCACTCCAGTCCGGCCATGCGGCTGACCGGCGCGCGGGCGCTGGAGATGGCCGGGATCGGCGTGGCCGACCTCGACTTCATCGACCTCTATTCCTGCTTTCCCTCGGCGGTCGAGATCGGGGCCGAGGAACTGGGGCTGGCCGTGGACGATCCGCGCGGTTTGACGGTGACCGGCGGCCTCCCCTATTTCGGCGGCCCGGGGAACAACTACGCCATGCATTCCGTCGCCACCATGATGCAACGACTGCGCGCCAAGCCGGGGAGCTGGGGCCTCACGACCGCCAATGGCTGGTACCTGACCAAGCAATCGGTGGGCGTCTATTCCACCGTCGCGCCCAAGGCGCCGTTCGCGCGCCAGGACCCGGCGGTCATCCAGCGCCGGATCGACGCCCTGGATCATCCGGCCATCGTCGACCGCCCGCGAGGGCCCGCGAGGATCGAGACCTATACCGTCGTCCACGCCCGCGATGGCTATTGGATGGGTATCGTCATCGGTCGCGATGAAGAGGATCGGCGGTTCGTCGCCAACACGCCGGTCGACGAGGCGACGCTGCGGACCATGGAGACGTCCGAACAGGTTGGCCGCACTGGCCATGTGGGGTCCGCTCCGGACGGCGATCGCAATCTCTTCGTTCCGGATTGACGCGATGGCTCGGCTCTATCTCATCCGCCATGGCCGCCCGGCCTCGACCTGGGGCGGCGACGAGGACGATCCGGGGCTGGACGCGGTCGGCCAGGGTCAGGCGCGAGCGGTGGCCGATCGCCTGCTGGCCCTGCCCGCGGCCGAACGCCCGACCGGGGTGGTGAGTTCTCCCTTGCGTCGCTGCCGCCAGACCGCCCAGCCGCTCGCCGACGCCCTGGGCGCGCAAGTCCAGATCGAGTCGGCGGTTGGCGAGATTCCGACACCCGCCGCCTTGCCGCGCGCCGCCAGGGCGGCTTGGCTGCGCGAGGCCCTGGCGGGCGATTGGAGCGAGGTCGCCGGCGACCTGGATTACGATCGGTGGCGCCGGGAGGTGCTGGCCGCTGTTGCGGGCCGTCCGGGATGCGCGGTGTTCAGCCATTTCGTCGCCATCAACGCGGTGCTTTCCCTGATCGCCGGTGACGATCGGGTGATCGGCTTTCGGCCGGACCACACATCGGTCACCACCTTGGAAGTCGGCGACGGCCCCCTCGCGGTGATCGAGCGAGGCCGCGAAGCGGAGACGGGCATCCTGTGAGTCAAGCCCCCGCCATGAAGCCTCGCGAAATTCTGACCGTCGCCCAGATGACCGCCGCCGACCAGGCGGCCGTGGCGAACGGGACGTCCGGCGCCGAGCTTATGGAACGGGCCGGCGCGGCGGTCGCCGACGCCGTCGCGACTCGCTTCGCGCCGCGCCGGGCGGTGGTGCTGGCCGGCCCTGGAAACAACGGCGGCGACGGCTACGTGGCGGCCAGGTTGCTCCGTGAACTGGGCTGGGAGGTCCGCGTCGAGGCCTTGGCGCCGCCCAGAACGCCCGACGCTCGCGCCGCCGCCGGGCGATGGAGTGGCGAGACGGGTACGGTCGGCGAGCGGGTCGGCAAGGCCGACCTCGTCATCGACGCCCTGTTCGGGGCCGGCCTCGATCGGCCGCTCGGCGCGCCGCTCGCCCGGCTGGCGCGCGCCCTGGAGCGATCAGGCCGG
>JBPCMA010000241.1:0-3571 GCA_051002715.1 Caulobacteraceae bacterium | reverse complement strand
GCCAGGGCGCCCGGGGCGGCCTTGTCGGCGGCCCCGAGGACGAGATCGACGCCCGGCAAAGCGGCGAAGGGGGCGGGGTCGATCTGGGCGGCGCAGCCGGTGACGATGAGCCGTGCGCCCGGCCGCGGGCGGGCCGCCTTGCGGATCGCCTGGGGCGCCTGGCGCACCCCCTCGACGGTCACCGCGCAGGTGTTGAAGATGACCGCGTTTTCCACCCCCTCGGCGGCGGCGCGCGCCGCGATCGCCGCGGATTCGCAAGCGTTGAGCCGGCAGCCGAAGGTGACGACCTCGACATCGGAGGTCATGGGCCATGCTCCGGCAACCGGCCGGTGAACTCCACGGCCACCGGGCCGGTCATCAGGACATGACGGTCACGCCGTCGCCACTCGATGAGGAGTTCGCCGCCGTCCATCTCCACCGTCACGGCGCGCTGGACCAGGCGGCGGCGGCGGGCGGCGACCACGGCGGCGCAGGCCCCGGTGCCGCAGGCGCGGGTGAGGCCGGCCCCGCGCTCCCACACCTTGAGGCGGATGCGGCTCGCCGCCACGACCTGGGCGAATCCCACATTGACGCCCTTGGGAAACAGCGGGTCGCGCTCGATAAGCGGGCCGACGCGGGTGACCGGCGCGGTCTCCACGTCATCCACGAAAAAGACCACATGGGGATTGCCCATGGAGACGGCGCCGGGCGCGGCCACGCCCGGCCAGGCGTCCAGCTCGATCTCGCGGGTGTTCATGTCGCGAGCGAGTGGAATGTCGCGCCAGTCGAGACCCGGCTCGCCCATATCGACGGTGACCTGGCCCTCACCGGCGCGCCGCGCGGCGAGAAGGCCGCCGGCGCTGTCGATCGTCGCCTCGTCGCGCCCGGCCGCCTCCATGACGAGCCAGGCGACGCAGCGCGCCCCGTTGCCGCAAGCCCCGGCCTCGCCGCCGTCGGCGTTCCACACCCGCATGAAGGCGTCGGCGCGTTCGGACGGCTCCAGAGCGATGATCTGGTCGCAGCCGATCCCGCCGGCCCGCGCGGCGATGGCGCGCGCCTGGTCGGCGGCCGGCGCGAAGGGCGCGGAGGCGGGCAGGGCGATCACGAAATCGTTGCCCAGGCCGTTCATCTTGACGAAGAGGCGGCTCATCACCCGCCCGCTATAGCCTCCCCGCCCGTTCATGGGGAGAGCGGCGGGAAGGGGCGCGAACGCCATTTGCATTCGTGCCCTTGAAATTCGGACTCGCCAATATCGGCCGCCGCCGGTTATACGTGTGTATAACCTAAGCGGCGAAAGGCCGTCATGCACATCACCAATCTGCGCAAGGTCGGCGGCTCGGTCATGCTGGCCGTGCCTCCCGCCATCCTCGACCTGCTGCATCTGCGGGCCGGGGCCGCGGTGGGCGTCGGCGTCGAGGGCGGTCGCCTGGTTGTGGAACCCAGAAACCGTCCTCGTTACACCTTGACCGAGTTGCTTGCCGCTTCGGACTACGGCGATTCCCGTTCGCTCGAGGAGCGCGAATGGGTCGATGCGCCGCGCACGGGCCGCGAAATCCTGTGAAGCGCGGGGACATCTATCTGGTCACCCTTGATCCGACGAGGGGGCGAGAGCAGCGCGGTCGCCGCCCGATCCTCATCGTTTCACCGGCGGCGTTCAACGAGGCGACCGGGGCGCCGGTGGTGCTGCCGATCACCACCGGCGGCGCCTTCGCCCGCCGCCTGGGCTTCGCCGTGCCCATCTCGGGCATAAAGACCACCGGCGTGGTCCGCTGCGATCAGCCTCGCGTGCTCGATATCCAGGCGCGCGGCGGGCGAAAGGCGGATGCGTTGCCGGCCGATATCATGGAGGAGGTGCTGGCGAGGGTGGCGACGATTTTTGAATAAGTAAGCTGTCACTTAGATCATTGCTCAATCGAGGAGGCAACCGACTGATGAACCGGCGTTGCCTCGGCGGCTCGGCCGCCTCCAAGCGCCTCGCCTCGGCAAGCTGAGCGGGAGTCATCTGTGCAGCCATGGCGGCCAACCGTTCGAGCGCGCCTGGAGGCGTTCCATCCCTACCATATCTTTCGTGCGCGAATCGATCGAGCCACACATAGGCTTGCACCAAATCCCGCGGCACACCTCGGCCATTGGCGTACATCGAACTCAGGTCTAGTCCCGCATCGACATATCCTTGTTCGGCCGCCTTACGGTACCACGCGATCGCCAGAGCTGGGTTCGTCGTGACACCCAGCAGCAGGCGGGCCAAGTTCCTGAACTTGCCCATGTCCTTGCCGCGCTTCTCGGCGCGCTTGATATCCCGTTTGAACTGGCCGGAATAGACGGGCCGGCGCATCAGATACCGAGTTGGTCGAACAGATCCTCGGCGTCCTTGGCCCTATGCAGATCCTCGCCTCGTTCGCTCTTCGCCAGCGTTTCCACGGTGAGCCTGTTCGGCGTCAGCTCGAAGGGCAGGGCGCCGTCCTGGGCCACGCGGGTGAGGGTGATGCGAACCATGTCGGACACCGTGAGGCCCAGATCGGCCAATACGGCGGAGGCGCGGCCCTTCACGGCCTCGCTGACCCGAGCTCTGACAACCGCATTCGCGGACATTACAATTCCTCCGTCGGGAAAACCATATGTAGCGCAAATGGGCTACAACCGCAAGCACTTCACCCGCCCGCTCGATTCTTCACCAGATCCTCCACCACCGCCGGGTCGGCCAGTGTGGTCGTGTCGCCCAGGTTCGACACGTCGCCCTCCGCCACCTTGCGCAGGATGCGGCGCATGATCTTGCCGGAGCGGGTCTTGGGAAGGCCGGGCGCCCACTGGATGGCGTCGGGGGCGGCGAAGGGGCCGATCTCGCGGCGCACCCATTTGATCAGCTCGGCGCGCAGGGCGTCGGTGGGCGGCTGGTCGGCCTTGAGGGTGACATAGGCGTAGATGCCCTGGCCCTTGATGTCGTGCGGGTAGCCGACCACGGCGGCTTCGGCGACGGCGCGGTGGGCGACCAGGGCGCTCTCGATCTCGGCCGTGCCCAGCCGATGGCCGGCGACGTTGATCACATCGTCCACCCGTCCGGTGATCCAGTAATAGCCGTCGGCGTCGCGGCGCGCCCCGTCGCCGGTGAAATACTTGCCCGGATAGGTGGCGAAATAGGTGGCGATGAAGCGAGCGTGGTCGCCGTACACCGTGCGCATCTGGCCGGGCCATGAATCCGTGAGGCAGAGATTGCCGCTCGCCGCGCCTTCCAGCACCGCGCCGCCAGCGTCGACCAGGGCCAGCTTCACCCCGGGCAGGGGCTTGGTCGCCGAGCCCGGCTTCAGCGGCGTCGCGCCGGGCAGGGGGGCGATCAGGGCCGCTCCGGTCTCGGTCTGCCACCAGGTGTCGACGATCGGACAGCGGTCGTCGCCGACCACGCGGTGATACCATAGCCACGCCTCCGGGTTGATCGGCTCGCCGACCGTGCCCAGGAGCCGCAGGGAGGCGCGCGAGGTGCGCGTCACCGGCGCGTCGCCCTCGCGCATCAGGGCGCGCAGGGCGGTGGGGGCGGTGTAGAAGATCTCCACCCTGTGCTTGTCGATCACCTCCCAGAACCGGCTGACGGTCGGAT